>JBPYFA010000162.1:0-14984 GCA_051986585.1 Vicinamibacterales bacterium
CGGTCGATGTGATCAGCCAGGGCTTCGGTGCAAACAGCTCGACGTAGTCGGTCTGGTCGAACCCGGCGGCAAGAAATCCTGGGATACTCTGTTCCGAGTCGCCGACCGATCCGGCAAAGAGCGTCTGAAACGAATTCATGTAGCAGGCGACGGCCGCGACTTTGACCCGCGGATCGAGAGCAGAGATGTAGGTGGTTTGCGTGCCGCCGCCGGAACAGCCCGTGGCGCCAATTCGCTCCGGATCCACTTCCGGACGGCTCACCAGATAGTCGATCGCGCGCATGCCGTCGTGAATGAAATAACGGGCGACAGATTGACCCAAGAGGATGGCCGCGGCCCCGTTCGAGAAGTGCTGTTCGGTTGGACCGCCAATGAGCGAACGGCCGGTCCGCTTGTCATAGGCCTGCTGTCGTTCCCCTTGCCCGACCGGGTCGTAGGCCAGCACCACGAACCCTTTGCGCGCCAGGTTCGACGACAGCAGCTGCCCGGCCGCCTTCCCCGAGTCCCAATGCCCCATCGACATGAGAATCGCCGGATGCCGTCCCGCGCCATCGGGACGATACAGGTTTGCCGTCACGTAATACTGCGGCAAGCTGTCGAACATCACGTGCTCGATGGTGAACCCGTCACGCCGCGTCGTCTTCGTCACCCGCGCATTCAGCGGGCCGTGATATTCGGGCAGACCGCCGATCAGCGACAGGATGCGCTCGCGCACTTGCTTCTGGCGCGCTTCGCCTTGAGCTGTGTCGCGGATGGCGGCAATCGTCTTCGCGCGGTCACGCAATTGCTGCTGCGCAATCGCATTCAGCTCGATGAGGAGCGGCGACTGCTGGGCGTGCGCCAGCGTCACGGCACCGATCAATGCGCTGGCGATCACGAGCGTGGCACGCTTCGTCATCTCGCTCTCCTCTTGTGCAGAATCAACCCTGCCTCTTTCACGTCGTAAAAAGGAGAAGGGTAACTGAATATTGGCCCAAGAACACGTTTCGGGAACAATGGCGACTCGCTGATAGCACAGGGAGCGTCGGCGGACTCGCCGGTCAGACAATCGGGCGGATGAGGCGATTCAGGATTCGCGCAGTGCGACGCGCATCGGCGATGGCACGGTGCCGCGGCATGTCGACAGTCTCGGGAGCGATCTCGCGTGCGGTCTGCTCGAAGCTCTTTGCCCCGACCGTGCGCGCGGCGAGTTTCTTGACGTCGAGGAACGGGACGGCGAGCTTCGGGAGACCGTGAGCTTCCAGATCGAGATCGAGCTGCCACAGGTCGTAATGACTCCAAGCCGCCAGGACGACCCGCGCCAGCGGTTGAGACCATTCCAGGAAGTTCTGTAGCGCTTCGGTGAACGCCGGAGCGGTATCGACATTCTCCTGGGTGATGCCAGTGAGCTCGCGACAGAAGCTGGACAGATGAGGAAGTTGTCGCGGACGGACGAATGTCTGGAACTCGGGCCATTTGGCCTCGGCACGATCGAGCAGCAACTTCACCGCGCCGATTTCGATCGTCTCCTTCTTCTTGCTGAACACTCCCTTCTTCCAGCACGTCGCCTCGACATCAACCACGACGATGCGACGCTCGCCTGTGAGTACAGCCCCGACCACATCATCTACAGCCGGCGTCGTGGGCCGAATCACCTCCTGACTCTACGCCGCCGCGCTCGATTAATCCACGCGTAGGACCACAATGGGGTCAATGCAGGCTGCCCCGGGGTGCGGGAATCAGTGCTCCGCCAATCGCCACGACGGCCGCCCTCTACTGGAGCGACTTCATGTAGGCCACCACGTCCGCGGCATCCTCACGGGTCATACGGAATCGCGGCATCGGCGGACGAAGCTGTTGTCCATTCCGATCGATCGCGCCCTGCGTCAGCAGCCGGATTCCCAATTCCTCGGTATAGCCCGGCAGGCCACGATTGCGCGGCGCTTTCGTCGCCCAGTCACTGCCCCATGGGGGCCGGACCGGAATCGGGGCACCCATGAACCGCTGCGACTCGATGATTTGCCCCTTCTCGTCACGGGGCGAGTGGCATTGGGCGCACATCGCGATGTTGTCGACGATGTAGCGGCCGTGCTCCACGTTGCCGGTCGTCCGCTCGGCTGGTTTCTGCGGCGCGTTCGTAGGTTGTCCCTGCTGAGCCGTTGCCTGCATGCTCAACCACAGCGCACAAGCCAGAAACACCGCCCCCGAAGCAGTGCGATGCCGTCTCGTGTTCTGGAATGAAATGACCGCTGGCGCAAGCCGAGGTTTCCTGTTCATCTTCGTCAGTGCCTCCCGCCGTCGCGAGCCGGCGGCTACGAATCCGGCGACGCAACTTCGGTGCCGCACAAACGTTTGGGCTGGAAGGCTCGACTGCGGGCGGCCGTAAACCCTTTGAGGCCCCGCACCGTCTCAGGGCTGCACCGGTTCATCCCGGCACCGAAGGAAGGAATCATGAGACATCTGTCGCAGGACATTCGATATGCCGCCCGGAGCATGCGACGCGCTCCGCTGTTCACCGCGGTCGTCGTCCTGACGCTCGGACTCGCCGTCGGTGCGACGACTGCCGTGTTCACGATCGTCAGCGCCGTGCTGCTGCGGTCGCTTCCCTACCGCGATCCGGGACGTCTCGTGCTGTTTTACGAGCGGATCGGACAGATGTCTCCCAGCGGCTTCTCCGCTCCGGACTACCTCGCCTTCCGCGACCGCGTGGCCGGGATCGAGTCGATCGCTGCCTTTCGCAATCGTGAGTACGAGTTGTTAGATGTGGCGGCGCCTGAACGAATCATCGGCCTGCGCGCCTCGGCTTCGCTGTTCGATTCGCTCGGCATCAATCCCGTCGTCGGACGCACGTTCACTCCGGCCGAAGGCGAAGCGTCAGCACGCGTCGCGATTCTCTCGAGTCGCCTCTGGGCGAGGGCCTTCGGCCGCGATCCGAACATCATCGGGCGAGCGCTGATGCTTGACCGCCAACCCTACACAGTCATCGGGGTGATGCCGGAGACGTTCATCTTTCCCAGCCGCGGTCCGCTCCAGAACAATGTGCCGGCCGACGTCTACATTCCGATCAGCTTCACGGCTGCCGAGCGCAGTGGATTCGGCAGCATGTACAACAACAGCGTCATCGGCCGGCTGAAGCGCGGCGTCACCGCTGAGCGTGCCGACGCCGAGGCTCGCGATCTCGTACGCGCGAACGCCGCGGAGCTGTACCCGGCGGGTCTCGCCGGCCTCGCAAGCGCGATCAGCGCGACGGCGGCGCCGCTTCGCGACGAGGTCGTTGGCCGTGTCCGCACGCTCCTGCTCGTTCTCCTTTCCGCAGTTGCCCTGGTACTGCTGATCGCGTGTGCCGATGTCGCCAGCCTGATGCTGACTCGCGCGCTGTCACGCCAGCGCGAGATGGCAGTCCGAGCTGCGCTCGGGGCAGGCCGCAGCCGCGTCGTCGCCCAGTTGCTCGTCGAATCGAGCGTGCTCGCGTTCGCGGGTGGGGCGCTCGGTTTGGCGCTCGCGCAAGCGCTCGCACGCGTGCTGGTTTCGATGGCACCGTCGTCAGTCCCGCGGCTCGGCGACATCACGATCGACTGGCGCATCCTCGCGTTCAGCGCCGCCGTGTCGCTGCTGACGGCGGTGGTCTGCGGCCTGCTTCCTGCGCTCGAGCTTTCGCGGCCGATGACCGCGGACGCGATGAAAGAAGGTGGCCGCACCAGCTCACCCGCACGCCGGCAGCGGAGGCTGTTCGGCGCACTGGTGGCGCTGCAGGTCGCGGTCACCGTCGTGTTGCTCGTCGGAGGAGCGCTGCTCTTCCGGAGCTTTTCGCGATTGATGTCGGTCGATCCGGGGTTCAGGGGCGACCGCACGGTGACGCTGGCGACGAGCTTGCCCGTTGCCGCTTATCCGACAGGCGCTGACGTCCGCTCGTTCTACACGCGATTGATGGAACGTGTCGGCAGGATTCCAGGCGTCGCGGCCGCTGGCGCGTCCACCGACCTGCCACTCGGCGTCCGCGAACGTCGTGCATTCACGATTGAGAACGAGCGCGAGGGCACACGCGAGCTCGCGCACGCCGGTGCAAATGAATGGGTGCTCGGCCAGTACTTTGACGCACTCGGTGTCCCGCTGAAACGCGGGCGCCTGCTCACGCCGCAGGACGACAGCCGCGCCGAGGCGGTCGTCCTAATCAATGAATCGTTGGCGCGGCGTTTCTGGAGCAACGACAACCCGGTCGGACAGCGTGTCGCGTGGGGGAACCCAACGCAGCACGGCCGATGGATGCGGGTCGTCGGCGTGGTGGGCGATGTGAAGCAAGGGCCGCTGGACACCGAAACCGTCCCCCAGCTCTACACGCCGTGGTCCCAGGTCGATGACCGGACGCTCGGCGACAACGTCGTCGGCATCTTCCGGTCGCTGCGGCTCGTCGTGAAGTCTCAGATCGAACCATCGGCGCTGGCGTCTACGATCCATCAAGAAGTGCGCGGGCTCGACCCCGCTCTGCCAGTGAGCGCCGTGCAGACCATGGCCGATGTCGTACGGACGTCGGCGGCGACACCGAGATTCAACACGCTGCTCGTCGACGCATTCGCGTTGTTGGCGCTGCTGCTTGCCGGCATCGGCATTGCCGGCGTGCTCGCCACGTCGGTGTCACGGCGGACGCAGGAACTGGGCGTGCGGCTGGCGCTTGGCGCCCGGCCGCGAACGTTGCTGGCGATGGTCCTGCGTGAAGGGCTGACGCTGGCGGCGATCGGTCTCGCAGTTGGCTGGCCGATCGCCTGGATGCTGTCGCGAGCGATGGGATCCCTTCTGTTCGAAATCCACCCGCGAGACCCGCTGGCGTTCGGCGCAGCGGCAATCCTGATGGGCCTCGTCGCCATCGCAGCCAGCGGGATTCCAGCGTGGCGAGCGACGCGCGTGGAGCCGATCTCCGCGCTCCGCCGCGAGTAGCGTGCAGGACACACGAAGGCTCGTGACGAGCCTACCTGGTGCGGCACCCCACTCCGGATACTTTCATTCCCGCTTCGGACCGCGTGGAATGTGCGCGCCGGTCGGCTGGAAATAGAACTTCGCCACCCACTGCGCCACCTTGCGACCCAAGATCGTGCCCTCGACGACAGACGTCCTGTAGTGAACGCCGTTATACACGCGAGCGTCGATGATCTCCTTCACGATGTCGTCGGTGCTGTCGAAATGACGGTCGGGATGTCCAGTCGCACCCGTCAGCGTGATTCCGCCCGGCAGCCGTTTCGTGCCAAAGAAGTACTCGATCGTATGCGCGTACGCCGAGGTTCCGCAGCCATGCGCCGACGGATACTCAGGATGCGTCGGCGTGACGATTTGCGGCATCCAGTCCGGATCGGGATCGGTTGCCGCATTGCCATCGATGTCGCCGTGCTGGATGGCGGTGACCGGCCGCCAGAAGTTGTACAGGTATTTCGCGTTCCAGCATCCGACGAACGTGTCGGAGAGGGTGACCGCGGCTTGCGCCATGAAGCGGGACGACAGGCCAAGATCGACCGTCAGGTCCTGATCCATCGCCACCTTCTGGAGGTTCCGCTGCACCTGCAGCATGGCGTTGATCGCTCCATAGAACAGGCCGATCTCCTCCTGCTCAGCACTTCGCGAGTTCGGCTGGTTGGACGCGGCACCGAAGGCCTTGACTTCGTTGTAGTCCTCAGCCCACTGCGCGCTGTCGAGTGCCGGAGGAGGATCGACACCAAATTGATCCGGCGCGAAGGTGGCAAAGGGCCGGAATTGTTTCATCCACGGCGTAGCCGGGCCCGTGTACGTTGCAATGGTGCCGTCGGGACCCGGCGTCTTCTGATAGACGCCAGGTGCGAGCGGCTGGAACGTATACGCCACGCTGGCGCGAAATCCGTCGCCCTGACGGTTCGCAATCAGGCCGTTCGCGGCAGCCAGGCCGACAGCCATGCCATCCGTCTTCGCCTGGCTCGCTGGAATTGCGGCCATCTCGGAAGTGTAGAACCCCGTGAACTGCGCGGCGAGGGCAGGAAACGAGGCAGGCGGATACGCATAAATCGCCATCCGGTACGCGGCTTCGATCGCGGCGGCTTCCCGCGACGCGCCGGGAAGCACGTTGGGAACGCGCGTGACAAATGGCGTGTAGTCTCCATCGATCGAGCTGATGGCGTCGTACATGGCGATGTGCATGTAGGCTGCGACGACAGCAATTTCAGGGTTCGGTCGGTTGACGGCGGGAGGGGTCGTGACCGCCACCAGATGCTCGTTCCACCTGGTCACGGCGTCGGGGCCGGTGGCGGCGGCGCCGGTGCTGGCGCACAGACAGAGAGGAACGACGACCGCGAGCGCACGGGATACAAGGCGCGATGGCGGATATAGGTTCATCACAGTGTCCTCCGTGAATGCCGGCGTTTCAGATGCAGCGAAGGAAAGCCAGCAGCGCCAATCGATCCGAGCGGATGGAGCGTCTTGAACGCGTCGCGCGGCGCAACGTGGCCGCCTGCCAACGTGCCCACGTCAGTAGGGCGTTCGTCTGCTGCGAGCGCAGCGTGTCTGCTCTGGAACGCGGCGATGATGGTCGCGAGAGTCAGCGGCAGGCCGAGAATCGACGGCGAAACGCCGAACCTTCGCATGCGTCCTCCCTTGCGGACGAAAGTACTCGCCTACGAGCTAACGGGAGTCGGGAAAGAGGCACGGATATTACACGGATTCACACGGCCGGTCGATCTTTTTTTCCTGATGCCGAAAACTGCCGTGCAGGTGTGATCGTCAGCTGGTTGGGTTCCAACCGAAGGTACCCGAAGGCAAGTACGCGCAGCCGTCCACCGCGTGCCGCTGCGCGACTTGCTTACCCGACTAACACTTGTCATGTCGCCTTCACCGCTGAGGCAGGCTCGATGCGAGCTTGATGACGCACCGCCAACCAACTGGTGATGGTGGGAACGGTCGTCGCGAGCATCATCGCGGCCCACACCCCCGCGGACGTCAGAGGCGCAACGTTGAAAAAGTACGCGGCAAGAACCCGCGCGATCAGGAGTGTAAGCACAATGCCGACGGCTGCGCCAACAGTCGCGATCAGCAACGACTCGCGCACGAACAGCCATGTGACTCGTAGGAGCGAGGACCCGATCGCGAGTCGGATGGCGATTTCGCGTTGTCGATCGGTAACCAGCATTGACGTGATTCCGTACATGCCGAGGCAGGCGAGGAGGAGGGCGAGGATGCCAAACACTGCGGCGATCGATGCGAGAACGCGCTCACGCTCGGACCATCGACTCATCCTCTGAGGAAAGCTTTCCGCCCTGTCGAGCACAGCATTAGAATCAACGGCTCGGGTTTCACGGGACACTATCTCTGTGAGTGCCGCCGTATTGGAGTCCGCCGTCTTGACCACAAAGCCATCCGCGAACCCTGCTCGCTGCTGCGCGAGAGGTCTGTAAATCACTGGGCTTGGGGTGGATCGCAGATCCTTGAAACGGACGTCTCTTACAACGCCAACGATTTCCATCGGTGCGCCGAATGGTGTATCTCCCGTGCGGACCCTAATCTGCTGGCCGACCGCTCGGCGACCGGCGAACAAGGTGCGAGCCGCAGAATCGCTGATGATCGCGACTGGTGACGCTCCTTGGACATCCTGGTCATCGAACGCGCGGCCGGACACAACCGGAATCTTCATCACCGCGAAGAAGTTTGGACTCACCGTCATTGCGTTCGATTCGAGCTGGAATGCCTGCGCCGGATCGTTGGCGCTCGCGGCGAGCACCCTCGACTCATAGCCACTCAGTAAGGATGGCGAGCCGAAGGTCGCGCCGTCGATCCCAGGCGTGCTCTTGAGGCGCTCGAGAAGACCGATAGCAAACTCATGGACTCGGTCCGGCTTGTATGAGCGCGGCAACGCGATCTGGAAAGCTGTGGCACCGTGCGGGTCAAATCCAAGTTCTTGTGACCGCAGATTCCGTAGCGTCTCAAAGAAGAGTCCGCCACATATGAGAAGCACGACAGACGCAGCCACCTGCGTCGCGATGATGAAGCGCCTGAGCGGAGCGAAGCGAGCAGCCTCGCTGCGAGTAAACAGCCTGACTCTGCCAGCCAACCCGCTGACAAGATCCGTCTTCGCCACGCGAAGGGCCGGTGCAATGGTGAACAGGCATGTGATTAGTGCCGTCACGCCAGCTGAAAAAACCAGCGTCCGATAGTTGATCGCCGTATCGAAAAGAACTGGAATCCGCGTAGGGCAGGGGGAATGACCGCCGCCGCAAATGTCAGCGCCTTTTGTCCCACAACGGTTCCGACCGCACTTCCGGCGATCGCGAGAACGAAACTCTCAACTATCAAATAGCGGATTACCTGAGAAGCCCGTGCCCCGACTGCTAGCCGAATGGCAATCTCTTTCGTCCGACGGGTGGTCCTCGCGAGAGCGAGCATGCTGAGATTCAGGCAGGAAATCAGAAGGACGACGGCCACAGCGAACATCAACAGGACCATTGGCTGCCGGTAATTGTCAGCAAGCTGCGTGATGCCTCGGCTCGCCGCCATCACCTGCAGCTGTTCACGAAGTACATTTCGCCGCGTGTCTTCCGACGACGTTCGTTGGGCACGGACCTGATTGAACTGCTGCTGCAGGAGCACGAGTTCCGCAATCGTTTGCGCGCGCGGCACGTCCGGCTTCGGGCGGGCGAAGACATAGAGCCAGTTAAACGCCGGAACGTCAACCAGGGTGGGTAAATCCATGATGACACTCTGCATCATCGTTGGTACCCACAGGTCAGGGATGGCCCCCGGCTCGACGCCGTAGAACTGCTGCGGCGCCACGCCGATGATCGTGAAAGGCATCTCGTTGAGCGTGACGGACTGCCCGATGACTCTGGGGTCAGAACCAAATTGGCGACTCCAATAGCCATAGCTGAGTACGGCTACTGGATCTGAACCAGCGGCACGGTCGTCACGAGTCGAAATCAGTCGTCCGAGATGCGGCTGGATTCCTACGACATCGAAGAAACTGCCGGTAACCATCTGCACCGTGACGCTCGAGCTCTCTAATGAGTCCCGCTGCGACTGCTGCGATGATCGAACACGGGTGACGATCGTAATACCGCCAATGCCCGCGAGCAGCTGCGCGTTGTCCTGAAAATGACGATAGGCCGGATAGGAGAACCGCATCTGCTCCCCCGCCGCGGTGCTGCGCTTCAGCAGCAACAGTTCTTCTGGATTGCGGGTCGGAATGCTTCTGAGCAATAGCGCGTCGAACGCGGTGAACATTACGCTATTGATACCGACGCCAAGCGCCAGCGAAATGGCGACGATTATCGTGAATCCGCGGCTTCGGGCGAGCCCTTTCAGCGCTACGCGCAAATCGTCAAACATGGAATCTGCTCCCCAGGACCCTTGCACTGTTGGACGGGGAATCGACAGGCTTAAAACTCACTAAAGAATGATCTCCGGTCCAAGGTAAGTTGCGCGTTCGCAATCGCGTGATCTACGACTTCAGAGCTCGTCGTCAGATTTCAGGCGCTTCAGTAATGTCGACCATGGCTCACTCGGCTGTTGCCGTGCCCAAACCACCTCGAAGGTGGCTCGCGAAGCATTCGGTTCGCCAAGGGCGGCAGCGAACACCCTCGCCACGTCCGCACGAGCGATTCGATTTCGAAACGACAACGCAAGCGGCTCTTGCGTCAAGCGAATCGGCCGCCGACCCTCTGGGCGATTCAACAACACTCCGGCCCTGATGATCGTGTAGTCAATGTCGCTTTCGCGAATCGCCCTTTCCGCTCGGCGGCGCCAGACAAGAGTATTGCCTTTATACGCGTTGAGACCGACTGATAAGAGCGACGTCGAGGTCACGCCGCTTGCTGTCATGTACAGAAAACGCCCGCCGAATCCAGCGCCACGTGCCTGTGCCAGCGTGTGAACCACCCCGTCGTATTCGATCGCCTTAATCCGGCCTTCGCTCGCAGGGCGACCGCTGCGGCAGCCTGCGGTGAAGATGATGTCACGCACTCCTGCGACCACCGGGCGCAACGTGTCGATCTTCGTGAGATCCCCCTGGAATACGTCGATATTGGGGCCGAGTGCTATCCGTGCCCGGGCCGGATCGCGAGCGAGCACGCGAATGGTGGCGCCCTGCCCGTGAAGCAATCGAGCGATCAGCAACCCTGTGCCTCGTGTACCGCCGATGATCAGGATAGGCTTTGCGTCCATCAAACGAAGCACCAGCTACGTCGGGTTGCAGCAATTGCCGGCCGCCGTTAACAATCCAACAATCAGTGCTGATCAATCCATCTTCAAGACGTCCGCCGGCTGCATGTCGGTCGTTCGACAGGCCGTCCAGGCACCGGTACCAAGGACGAGCGTCGCGAACGCCACGCTGGCCAACCCAAATGGGATCGCGTCCACCGGAGTCACGGCAAAAAGCAAGGACGACAAGGCGCGTGCAACGGCAACGCTCACCATCAATCCAACCCCGACTCCGGCGCCGCAAAGAACGGCGATTGACCGCATGAGCAATCCAACGACCGAGCGCCGAGATCCGCCCAACGCGACTCGAACGGCAATCTCTCGTGAGCGCATCGCAACAGTGAATGTTGTGATGCTGTAGAGGCCGAACAGCGCCAACAGCACCGCGACGGAGCCGAAGGCGACGAACAGGTTCGTCGGAACCCTCCAGCGTGCTACAGAGTCGTCAACGACCTGTGTCATCAGTCTCACATCCGATACCCCTTGCTCAACGTCAAGCGCGTGGACCACGTCCCGAAACGGGCGAGCCAACGCGAGCGGATTGTGATCGTGGCTCCTCAGGACAACGGTCATGACAGCAGTGGGATTCTGATCGAGCGGCACATATATTTGGGGCTGCGGCGCTCGATCGAGGCGCTGATTCCTGATGTCGCCGACGATACCAATCACTTTCCAGTCAGCATTCATTCCGTCCTTAATCCAGAGCTTCCGGCCGATCGGATTCTCGTTGGGAAAGTACCGCTCGGCTGCAGCTCGGCTCAGGATCACGACGCGCGCTCGCGATCGCGTGTCCAGGTCGTTGAAGGTTCGACCAACCAGCAGCGGAATTGTCAACGTCTCGAAATATCGGGGGCTGACAATGAAATGAAACGCTGAAGGCATGTTGTCGGACACCTGGTCGGGTCGTGCGACAGACCTCAGCGACGCGACGCCTCTCAACGGGAGTAATTGAACCGCCGCAGCTTCCGCGGTATCTGGCAGTTGACGGGCCTGTGCGAGCAGCCGTCTAAAAAAATCCGCCCGGGTCGCCGCCGTCGGGTATCGGGCCTCAGGCACGGCGATTCTCGCTGTAAGCACATCGTCTGGCTGAAATCCCCTCTCCTGGTTTTGCAGCCGCGCGCAGCTGCGAACCATCTGCATCCCTACGATGACGAGCATGAGCGCGATCGCCAGCTGCGTTGACATCAAGATATTGCGCCAACGACGCTCCAATCGACCATCGGTCCGGTGTAACACGGCAACCACGTCCGCTTTCAGGGCGCGGCGTGCGGGCGCAACACTGAACAGCAAAGCGGTCGCAACGCACGTGCACACGACAAAGAGAAACACGCGCCAGTCGAGTGCGATCTCCGCTCGACGAGGCAATGAAAAGTAACGCGTGTCGTTGAACAGGCCGATGAACGCGTTAACCGCCCACGGGCCTAACAGAAGGCCACCCATCCCGCCCAGTCCCGAGATCGCCAGACCTTCGACGAGCGTCTGGCGAACGAGGCGCGTGCGGCTTGCCCCCAGAGCCGCGCGCACTGACAATTCCGGCTGGCGCTTAATTCCCCGGGCAGTCAGGAGATTCGCGAGGTTGAAACACGCAAGGACGAGGACGCCTGCGGCGGCCGCGAACATCATGACAAGGGCGTCGCCAACGTTTCCAACGATCTGGTCGCGAAGGGGCTGAACGAAGACGCCGGTATCCCTGTTGTCGACGGGATATTGCTGCTCAAGTCGCCTCGCCAGCACGTCGAGATCGGCGGCAGCTTGCCCCACACTCACGTCGTCCTTGAGTCGGGCAAGGACAAAATAGTTCGCCACTCCCCGCTCCTGCCGCTGCGCCGCAGTCCACCGAATGGGCAGCAGCAGTTGCGCGTGAACGACTTCGTTTGGCACCTCAAACGTCAGTGGCATGACTCCGACGACTCTCGCTCGTTCGCCGTTGACGACGATGACCTGACCGATGATGCTCGGATCGCTGCCGAATCGGGTGACCCACAGGTCGTGTTGCAGGATGACGACCAGATCACTGCTCGGCTGATTGTCTGCGGCGGTGAAGGGACGCCCAAGTGTCGGCAACACCCCCAACACGCGGAACAAATCGGCAGAAACACGAATCCCCTTCACAGTCTCGGGTTCGCTTCCGCCGCTCAGATTGAAATCTGTGTCCTGGAACTGTTGAACAGCCGCAACCGAGTCGAAGGCCGACGATGTTCGCCAGTCGAGAAAGTTCGCGGCCGAGACGGTAAACCACGCGCGGGTTGTCCGATCTTGCTGCCATACAACCACCAGTCGATTGGGATTTGCATATGGAAGCGGCCGGATCATCACCGCATCCAAAACGGAGAATACGGCGGTCGTCGTGCCGATCGCGATGGTCAGCGTAGCCAGCATCGCAGTGGCCAACACAGGCTCTCGACGCAACCACCGGAATGTCTGACGAGTGTCAAACTGAAGCGATGCGACGAACTGGCCCACGATTTTCAAGAACGCGAGAAGTGCTGATTGACGGGCTCCTCGACAGTCCTCGTGCACCTGAAGCATGCCCCCGAACTCTGCGCGGGCTTGTCGCCGCGCTTCCTCCGGCGTTTGACCTCGAGCAACAAGATCGGACGTGCGCTCGTCGATGTGGAACTGCAGTTCCTTTTCAATTTCATCAGGCGCCATAACACTTGGTTGGCACACGGACACCTGGATCGTTCATGGCGGACTCGGCACTTATGGGATACGCCATCGTTCGCTTATAGGCCACCGTCTCGCGTCGGCCGCTCCCGCAGGGGCATACCTATGCTGTCGACATATATGATTGAAAATGCCATTGGTGTCAACTGACACCATGACGAGTTGTTGAGTGGCGTAGCCCAGATGATCGATTCACGCTATAGACATCTCGGTCGTCGCGTGTGCGAGCTATCAGCAGTGGCGGGTTCCCGTGCGGACTGGTGCGGTGCATCGCCGCGGACAGCGAGGCGCTCGCCGCTCTCTTATTGAGACGCTTGAGTTGTACGCGTTCACCGCCGCCTGCAACTAATCAGGTCGCGGCAGAATGTCGAACTGGATTCTTCGATCCCCGAGAGGTCCGACGACGCATTTCCATCAGACTCTAGCAGTCATCGCACCGTTTGAAGGACCAGCGCGATGGCCCGACTGAGGCGACTCCACTCATCCCGCTCTCGCTCGAGGCGCTTCCGGCCGGCATCGGTCAACACGTAGAATTTCGCCTCACGCCCGGTAGCAGTGGTGCGCCACTGTCCTCGAATTAATTTGCGCCGTTCAAGCCGGTGCAACGCGGGATAGAGTGACCCTTGATGAATTTGAAGTGCGGTGCGAGAAATCTGGCTCAGGCGCTGAGCGATCGCGTAGCCATGCAACGGACCGAGTGACACGACCTGGAGAATCAACAGATCGAGCGTACCCTGCAACAATTCGCTGCGTTTAGCGGTAGGCATTCGACAGATGCTGCCTTCTCGACCGAGTGATGTCAATCAGCCGAAACCCTAACCTCCCGTAAAGCAAACAGGCGTTGGATCCTCTTCGTACTTCAACCACTGAGTCCCATTAGTCACGAGGCCGAAGGAGATTAAGGCCATGAAGAGGCCCTGGCTGGTGGTGGTTACAAATACCGTTACTAAGAACGGTGTGCTTCCTGAGACATGGGTAACAGGCGAAGGTTGGAGGCGCCGCCCGGATTTGAACCGGGGATGGAGGTTTTGCAGACCTCTGCCTTACCACTTGGCGACGGCGCCGATCGGAACTGGGGATCGAAGCTTACTTGGAATGTCCGGCCGCGTCTACAGAGTCGGCCAACAGCGACGGGCGATAAGAAGGTGTTTGCTCAAGGCAGAATCGCCGTGTTCTCGATAGATCGAAACGTGCTCTGCAGCTCGTTGCTGCCCGCCACACCACAGCGCGCGGAACGGAGCGGCCGACGAAGCGGCCGCGTAGTGAAGCGCGCAGGAGCGGCCAAAGGCCGCGACGTTTCAATATTGGAGCGGGAAACGGGATTCGAACCCGCGACTTCGACCTTGGCAAGGTCGCACTCTACCACTGAGTTATTCCCGCTTGCCCTGAGCGCGCGGGCATACCACCGCTCTCGACCGCCCGCTGTCCAGAACCTCAATCGTACCATACACCTAGCTAACACAGCAAGGCAGCCGCGAACGTGAATTTCGAATTTCCGCGCTGCTTCTTGACCGCCGCGAATCTTATTTCGAACTCTGCTCCTCCCAGTCCTCCTGGGCGGCCAACTTCCATCCGCCATCCTCCCGTACAAGTGAAGCAGTCCCGCTCATCTTCTTGCCATCGGCGGTCTTTCCCGCGAGCTTCACCGTCGCGGTCGAGCCGTCGGTCTGAATCGAGACGCTCGCGACGGTCACATCCGACACCTTGCCGTACAGGCGCTTCAGTGCCGCGAGATCAACACGCTGATCGGGCGGAGTCTGATTGAACTCCGCCGCCAGACTCTTTTGCCAGAACGTCGTTACCTCATCCAGCGTCCTGGCATTCTGGACCGCCGAGCGATAGCGAAGATAGAACTGCGACGGCGTCTCGGTGACGTTGCCGGTTTCTCGATTCGGTGTGGCTGGTTGTTGCCCGGCAGCGACGATGGTCGCCGGCAATACGCATACGGCCAGGAACGCTCGCAGTAGTAACTTCCTCATGACGGCTCCTCCGCAAATGGTATCGATCCTAGAACTGGAAGCCGCCAAACTGGAAACTGGCGACTGGCAACTGATATTCAAGCCGCCGCGAACGCCCCCCGGTAATACGTGAGCACCGCGTCCTCAGCGACGCCATCGATGGCGACCACATCGAAGCGG
>JBPYFA010000163.1:0-5067 GCA_051986585.1 Vicinamibacterales bacterium
TCCTCGGCCCTTGTCGACCGTCATCGCGCCGCTGGCCGTCCGCTTCGGCACGTTGAACGAGAACGCCTGGGACGAGCCGATGTGCGGCTGGCCAAGGCGACTGAAGAGCACCCGCAGCATCGCGTTCGCGTCGGTCACCGTGCCGACTGTTGAACGCGAGTTGGCGCCGATTCGTTCCTGGTCGACGATGATCGCCGTCGTCAGCCCCTCGAGCACGTCGACATCAGGGCGTGAGAGCGTCGGCATGAATCCCTGGACGAACGCACTGTAGGTCTCGTTGATCAGGCGCTGCGACTCCGCTGCGATCGTGCCGAACACCAGCGACGACTTGCCCGATCCTGACACGCCGGTGAACACGGTGAGCCGGCGCTTGGGGATTTCAACACTGATGTTCTTCAGGTTGTTCTCCCGCGCACCGTGGACGCGGATCACGTCGTGCGTGTCGGCCGGCCCCAAGCGCTCGCGATGTTCGCGGCTTCGGCGAGACGAGTTTGCGGTGTGGCGGGTGGAAGTCACTTCGGCGCCGAATGCACTCCTTCCGGATCAGTCAGACGCACCATCAGTCCCCATCCCAAGAAGTTGTTCGCGAGTGCCACGGCGACCTCATTATCGCCCGCTTCCAGCGGCAGCATAAAGGTGCCATTCGCCAGCGAACATCGTCCGTCCGGAAATCTTCTCGCGGCTTCCTGTCGTGGTTGGTGTCTGGCCGGACGCCAACGATGAGACGACTCCGAACGCGATCACACCGGCGATTGCACGAAGCATTGCCTTCTCCATGGACCAGTCGCGCTACATTCTCTGGCTTGCCGGTGGGACCCGGCCATTCAAGCGCAGATACACCACCATCTGCCCGTAGATGTCCCAGGTGTGGCCACCGAGGAAGGTGATGATTCTCGCCCGTGACGACGGACCCATGAACTTGGGCGCCGAGGCAACCGGCTGCATCAGCGTCTGGTCGGTCTCCTGTTTCAGGATTGCGGTGGCGTAATCAAACGAGTCGTCCAGCGCTTTCAGCGCAGCGTCTTTGCTCGTTGCTTTCTGATCGATCGTGGGCTTCGTCGCCGATCCACCGAGCAGGCTCAGGAAATACACGTTCGTGGCGGCGACGTGGACGGTGCGCTCGCCGAAGGTCTCCTCCGCGTCTGTGGCCTTGAAGCTGTACTTGTCGGCGGGCATCTCGGCAGCGATCTTATGCATCGTCTCCTTGAGCCCGATCCAATCCTTCAGCAACTCCGTCTGCAGCGAGACGTTTGCCGTTTGTGCCTGTCCGAACGCGGACAGTGAGAGGAATCCAAACCCGAACACACCGACGATTGCGCGAAGCATTGTTTTGTTCATGTCCGCAGCTTACGGAATCTCTGCGCACGAAAAATGTGCCGGAAGTCACGAATTGGTCACCGTGCCTTGTCGCCGGCTGGCGGCCGGCGGATACTGTCCGAGGTGACACCCTCGCCGTCCAGCCGCACCTCTGGCAGCGACGCCATCGTTGGCTACCGGACGTTCGTCGCGGTCGTCGCAACAGCGTACGTCTCGCTGATCGTGCTGACGCCGCGGACCGACATGATGATGACGCGGGAGATCTCGTGGGCGCAGCTGCTGCCGCTCAGCGGACTGTATCTCCTGCTCGGGATCTGGGGATTCGACTACGCGCGTCGGCGGAGCAGCGTCTCGATCTCGCTGGCGTACCTGCTGATTGAATTCGCGATCGGCATGCGCATCAACACGCTGGCATGGTCGGGCAGCCTGCCGCTGATTCTGCTGCCGCTCGCCGCCCAGGCAGTCATTCTGCTGCCGCGCGTGCTGGCCGTCGGCATGTGCCTGCTGGTGATTGCCGGCGTCAGCGGCAATCTGTCGTGGGTGCCGGCCTGGCCGCACTGGCTGCGCAACATCGCGCAGGCGACGGCGGCGGTCGTGTTCGTGGTGGTCTACGTCGGCGTCGCGCAACGCGAACGTGAGGCGCGCCAACGCACCGAAGCGCTAGCCGCCGAGGTCGCGCAGCTCGCCGCGGCGAATGAACGCAATCGCATGGCGCGCGAAATCCACGACACGCTCGGACACTACCTGACGGTGATTCACGTCCAGCTCGAAGCCGCGCGCGCCGTGATTGGCCGCGATCCGGAGCGCGGCATGCTGGCGGTGACCCGCGCGCAGGCGCTGGCGAAGGACGGCCTCACGGCGGTCCGTCAGTCGGTGAAGGCGCTGCGCGAAGAAGGCAGCGTCGACGGCATCGCCGAACAGATCGCATCACTGGTCGACTCGGTGCGCGACGAGCGGTTCAGCATCGCGCTGACGATCGCCGGCACGCCGCGTCCGGTCAGCGCCGCGGTCGCACTGGCCTTGCATCGCACGACGCTCGAAGCGTTGACCAACGTCCGCAAGCACGCCGACGCCGCGAACGTCGCGATCGAGCTGGCGTTCCCCAACGGCCTCGTGCAGCTTCGCGTTCACGACGATGGCAGGGGCGGTGCCGAGGAGACGCTGGGAACCGGTTTCGGGCTGCGCGGCATCCGTGAGCGGGCCGAGCAGCTAAAAGGTCACGCGAGCTACCGCATGGCGCCGAACGAAGGCTTCACGCTGTCGGTCGAGCTGCCAGCGTGATGTGGATCGTACTAGCACCGATCATGGATCAAAAGCGGATCGCGTCAGTTCTCCGTTTTTGGTTTTAGCTTCTCGGTTTCGGTTTGTGGTTTCTAGTTTCTTGTTCTTGTGGTTTCCAGTTTCTCGTTCGTTCCGGGGTCTCAGCTTCTCGCCCGTGCAAGCCACAACCACAAACTGATAACTCAAACTGATAACTGACTAATAACTGAAACTGATAACCGAAACCGATAACCAAAAACGCAAAACCAAGAACCGACTAGCTCAATGACAAAGATCATCATCGCCGACGATCAGGCGCTGTTCCGGGAGGGCCTTCGCACCCTCCTGTCGACCCGCCCAGACATGGACGTCGTCGGCGAGGCAGCCAATGGCGATGAAGCAGTTGCCCTCGTCGAGCGGCTGCGGCCGAACGTTGTGCTGATGGATCTGCGGATGCCAAAGGTCGACGGGATCCAGGCTACCGTCCGCCTCCGCGAGCGCTGTCCCGACATTCCGGTGCTGGTCCTGACCACGTTCGACGACGATGCGAACCTGTTCGGCGCGCTGCGGGCGGGCGCCGCGGGTTATCTGTTGAAGGATGTGTCGTCGGAGACGCTCGTCTCGGCGATTCAGGCGGCGACGCGCGGCGAGTCGTTCCTGCAGAGCACCGTCACCGGCCGCGTCGTTGCCGCCTTCGCGCGCTTGATGGAATCGGGCGGCCCGAAGGCTGAAGCGCTGGTGCTGCCGCTGTCGGTCCGCGAGCGCGAAATCGTGTCGCTGCTCGGCAGCGGCGCCTCGAACAAAGAAATCGCCGATCGGCTCAATCTCGCCGAAGGCACGGTCAAGAACCACGTCACCAACATCCTCACCAAACTCGACGTCCGCGATCGCACGCAGGCGGCGTTGCGCGCTCGTCAACTCGGGATCGTGTAACGGCGACAGTAACACGACCACCTGCGCGTCTGTGGCAATGCCGGAGAGTGGCCTGCAAACGAAAGGCGGCTGGCTCGATTGCCAGCCGCCCCGTCGTTTTCATGTCAGTGCGGTCGCGAGACGATCCCCGGTTCAGAAGTGGACGCTGATCCCGCCGTTCCACTGGATACCACCATGCTTCATCGTCACCGAGGTCGTGCCGGCGTCGCCGCCCCAGACCGCCAGATCGGTGAGATAGGTTGTGTCCGAGAAATGATTGATGGTCGTGTGGCTACCGTAGCTGTAGCGCACCGTGACGCCAACCCCTACGTGTCTGGTCGCCAGATACGTGAAGCTGCCGCCGCCGTGATACCCCCACGTGGACGCTCGATCGATCAGTTGCGACACGTCTTGGATGGCCACGCTGAAGTCATAATTCGGCGAGAAGGTCCCTTGCAGCGCGAACTTCGTGATGTGATCGTCGATGCATCGAAAATACGATGGCCCGCCGAAGGCGCCAAGCTGGATTCTGCTGCCAACCGGTATTCGATACATCGCCTGAATGTGGACGGCATTTTCCTCGCGCTGCAGCGGAATCTCCTGGCTGGTCGACCCAGGGGCGAGAGAATATGGATACCCGTCGATGAAGTACGGCAGATACTCGTACATCGGGTTGGGAATGGTGGTGGACAACGTCGCCGTGCGTTGCTGGCTGTAGCGTGAATAAGTCACCCCGACGCCGAGATTCTGCACGAGCCGCAACCCGGCTCCCACCTCGAAGCTCAAACCGCTCTTGCCTGGAACGTTGACTCCGGCCGTCGCGTTCTGCTGGAACAGCGTCGTGGCAAACTGGTAGTCAAACGTATGAGACCCGGTCTGCGCGCCGACGTTGAACGTCACGAACCCTCGGCCGCCCCAGGCATTGTCATTCTCCTGGGCAAACACACTGGACGGAACGACGAGCGTCATAAGCGCCATGACGACGGTCAGGTGCAGGTGTTTCATAACCCACCTCGCTCTCACTCACTCTGATTGCGGCGTGCTCGAAGAACGGACATCAGCTGCCGCGTCAAAGCTCACCCAGGCAAATCGCAACAAATGTGCCCGCGTCGTTCCGGTTTTCCGTCGGCGCGCGTCGCGGTATCCCCGGCGATCAGGCTTCAAACGCGCGAGGTGATGCGCGTGATACGTCGATCGAAGCGTCGCCAGGTGACGGAAACTCGTCACCTGCGGGAATCTCGTCAGCGATCGGCCGGGTCGCCGATCGCTACAGCGACACAGCATCCATCGATCACGCGAGAGTGCCTGTTCAATCGTCGTCGTGCACGTCGGCAATCGGTCGTGTAGACTCGGCGCGAGGACCGACCTATGCACCCAGATTTGCGTGCGGCATTCATCGCGCTGTTCGTAGTTCTCACCCTTGGATCCAGTCAGACAGTCCAGAAGAGCGACAAATGGTGGCGGGATAATCTTGGCGGACCCGACAGCTCGAACTTTGTCGATCTGGATCAGATCCGGAAGTCGAACGTCGACCAGCTCGAAGTCGCCTGGACCTACCCGTATGCTGCGGGTGGATTC
>JBPYFA010000164.1:0-7759 GCA_051986585.1 Vicinamibacterales bacterium
TGAAGGCCGACACTCTGCAGAACGGAAAGACCGATACCAACAACAACGGCGCGTTCTCGACAGACTACATTGGCGGCAGTTACGAGTATCCGGAAGGCAGCTATGCGACCCGCGCGCGAATCCGCCAGGCGCACGTCGACTACATCCAGGGCTTCATGTACTTTCTCGCGACCGATCCTCGTGTTCCTGAAGCGCTGTCTACCGAAATGAAGCAGTGGGGCCTCTGCCAGGACGAGTTCGTCGACAACGATCACTGGCCGTATCAGCTCTACATCCGCGAGGCGCGACGGATGATTGGCGAGTACGTGATGTCTCAGAAGGACATTCAGACGGACCTCACCAAGCCAGACTCGATTGGAATGGGCTCCTACAACAGCGATTCGCACAACGTACAACGGCGTCCGACCGCCGACGGAAGCGCGGTCGAGAACGAAGGGGACATGCAGGTTGCGGTCACGCCGTACGAGATCCCGTACCGGACGATGTTGCCGAAGCAAAGTGAAGCCACGAACCTGCTCGTCCCGGTCTGCTTTTCGGCGACCCATGTCGCGTACTCGACGCTCCGGATGGAGCCGCAGTACATGATTTTCGGTCACGCCGCCGGCATCGCGGCGAAGATGGCGATCGATGGTAATCAGGTGGTGCAGGACGTCGACACCAAGGCGCTGTCGGCCAAGCTCCTCTCGCAACGGGCGGTGCTGCATGCTCGGTGAGAATGCACCGACACCCATTCACCCAAAATGTCGTCGGCGCACAGCGTATTCCTTCGCCGACTCGCTGTCGGTCACGATCTCTGGCGACCCCCATACCGCGCGCGCGGGTACTCCGCCAATGGCGTCGGCCGCCAGGACGAGGTGCCACGAGATTCGATCGGGATGGTAGAAAAGACTCCACTTCCATCCCGCGTAGGCTGAGAGATCGCTTTCGACTCGGACCCATTGACGATCCTGCGGCGAGAGCACGATCTCGGTCAGCTGTTCGTAGATACGATCGTCGCTGACGCCGACGCGCAGCCGGATTGGTCCCACGGGCGCTCCGGGGGGAGATTGTTCGAGCGACACGAACGCGCGCAATGTGCCGTGTCGCGGCAACGGGAGCGGGATCGTCAAGCGACTGGGCACCGGAACGACAATCGACGGATGCGCGGTGCCGTCAATCTCTCGAGTGGTGATATCAAAGCCGGTGGGCGGCCGCTTCTCGGCGCGATCGAGTTCGCGAAGGAGGTTGACGGCGCTGACCGGGGCATTCTCGACGTGCCGGCATCCCGCGAATAAGATCACCACGACGATGGAAAGGACGTGCCGGCTCATAGCGATCGCGCTGGCGCTCGTGTTTCTTGCCGCGGTCGCGCGATTCTATCATCGCGACACAGGGTTCACGGCGCTGATCGGCTTTCCGCAGGCCGACGATTGGGAGCCTCCGGCTCTGAAAGCGATCCCGCATTATCAATATCCAGTCTGGGCAAGCTACGACGGCCAGTTCTATGCGCAGCGTGCACTCGACCCTCTGCTCCGCGACGCAACGATCGATCGTGGGATGGACCTCGCGCCGTTTCGGGCGCGACGAATCCTGTTCAGCTGGACCGCATACGCATTCGGGCTTGGCCGCCCGGCGTGGATCCTGGAAGCCTACGCGCTCCAAAACGTGGTCTGCTGGGCAGCGATTGCGCTGCTCCTGACCAGGTGGCTGCCGGTGACCTCCTGGCGAGGACTCGCGCTCTGGGTGGCATGCCTCTTTTCGCACGGCTTACTCTGGTCGGTGAGGTTCGCGCTGCTCGACGGCCCGAGCCTGTTGCTCACGATGGTGGCGATGGCTGCGGTCGAGGCGAAACACCCGCTCTGGTCTGCGGTCACGGTAGGCATCAACACCCTGGGCCGAGAGACCAACGTGCTTGTGGCGGTGGCGCAGCCCATTCCCAGGAGTCGGCGTGAATGGGTACGCCTCGCAGCGGCGGCGCTCTTCGCCGTGGTGCCGACATTGATTTGGATGGACTATCTGCGATCGATTTATCGATCGACGACGCTGGCCGCGACCGACACGTTTACGATGGTGGGGGCCGGTCTAGTCGAGAGCTGGCGGGCGGTGATGTCGACCCTCAGCGCCGCGAACGTGCCCGCGGCACAGGCGTTCGGTCCGGCGTGCATTCTGCTGTCGGTGGCGGCACAAGCGGCCTTCGTGTTCCTTCGATGGCGCTACGCCGACCCATGGTGGCGCGTCGCCTGCGCCTACGCGGTAATGCTTCTCTTTCTCGACCCCGTGCTGGTGGCACCGCAAACGGGGGCCATCACCCGCGTCATGCTGCCGCTAACCGTCGGGTTCAACATTCTGCTCGCGCAGGAGGCGAGTGCCAGGCGTTTCTGGCCGTGGTTCGCCATCGGCAATCTGCACCTGCTGACGGTGCTGTCGGTGATGCCGTTGGTGCCGTGGAAGTGAAGGCGCATCGCGGTTCGCGCTTCGCGGTTCCCCCTGCGGACTGATAGGATCGTCGCCATGTTCGCAATTGCTAGAATCGTGGCGCTGAGTGTCGTTGCCGCGGCATTCTCGATGGAGCCGGCGAAGGTGGCAGGGAAGTGGAACGTCAGCCTTCAGCTCGAATCGATCACCGGACACCCGGTGATCCTCTTGAAGCAGGATGGCGAGAAGCTGACCGGAACCTATGAAGGACGGTACGGCCAATCGGAGCTGAAGGGCTCGATCAAAGAAAAGGAGATCGAGTTCGCGGTGACCTTTGTCGCCGAGGGCATGCAGACGCAGGGAGTCTTCGCCGGCAAGGTGGATGGCGACACGATGGGCGGCGACGTCTCGTTCGAAGGCGCCGGCGACGGCACGTGGTCCGCGACCCGCGCCAAGAACTAGTCTCTCGCCGAGGTCGCCCTCTGCGATCTCCGCGCGAGGTCTTCTCCTCGCTCTGCGAGAGACTCTCAGCGCGCTTTTTGCGATCCACCGGCAGCACGCGCTCGGCGCGGAGCTCGCGAGGATTCGTGCCGGTCGCCGCGGCAGTGCTGTGTCTCTTGACTGCGCAGAACGGGTGGGCGTATTCCGCGCTGGCGCATGAAGCCATCATCGACGCGGCATGGGACGGCTCGATCGTGCCTGCACTCCGCGCGAGATTTCATCCGCAAGGCGACGAACTACAGCGTGCCCGCGCGTTCGCGTATGGCGGCAGCTTGATCCAGGACATCGGCTATTACCCGTTCTCGAGCCGGTTCTTCGGCAACCTTACTCACTACGTTCGAAGCGGCGATTTCGTCGAGGCGCTGATTCGCGACTCGACCGATGTGAATGAATATGCCTTCGCGCTCGGCGCGCTGGCCCACTATGCGGCTGATAACGACGGCCACCCGCTGGCAGTCAACCGGGCGGTGCCGGTGTTGTATCCGAAGCTCCGGTCGAAATTCGGCAATCTCGTTAGCTACGAGCAGAATCCCGCGGCGCACCTGAAAACGGAGTTCGGTTTCGATGTCGTGCAGGTGGCGCGTGGCCAGTATGCCACTGCGGCGTATCACAACTTCATCGGCTTCGAGGTGTCGAAGCCGGTGATGGAGCGTGCATTCAGAGAAACTTACGGCCTCGAATTGAAAGATGTCTTCAGTGCAATCGACATGTCGATTGGGACATTTCGCTGGACTGTGAGTACCACGATTCCGGGCATGACGAAGGTGGCATGGGAACTGAAGGAAAAGGACATTGCCGCGCTGACGCCGGGTGCTACGCGTGAGAGCTTCACCTTCAGCCAGACACGCACCGAGTACGAAAAGCAGTTCGGCACCGAGTACAAGCGCCCTGGCTTGCGGCACAAGATCCTCGCCGGATTGCTGCGGGTCGTCCCTCGATTCGGCCCGTTCAAACCGCTCGCATTCGAACCCCCCACTCCACAAACCGAGGCATGGTTTTTCGACAGTTTCAGGAAGACGGTCGAGTACTACCGATCGCTGGTCGCCGACGCGTCCCGGTCGCAGCTCGCGATCGCCAATCGCAACTTCGACACCGGCGCGCCAACGAAGCCGGGCGCGTACTCGCTGGCAGACGAGACCTACGCGGAACTGGTGAAACGGCTCGCGAAGGATAAGGACGCAGCCGCGCAGGTCCCGTCGCGGCTTCTGGCGGACGTGAAGGCCTTCTACGCGAATCCGGCTGCGCCAATTGAGACAAAGAAACACAAAAAGGACTGGAAACGCGTGTTGGAGGATCTCGGCCGGCTGCAATCGCGAAATTGAGTTCGAACGCACACCTGTGCGCACAGAATTGTTCGCGAACGACGAAACCGTAATCTGCGGCGCGGAGTACTCGCGGCAGGCATTAGAGAAACATGACCGTTGAGGCGGCATGTGCATTGCCCCGTGCGCCCTGATGCGCCTGGGACCCCTGTGCACGGCGATTCTCACCGCGACGCTGGTCGTCCCCTGCGCTTACGGACAGTCAGTCCAGCAGCTGCCGGCACCAGAGGGCTGGGCCGCCCTCGAACACGGTGACGCCGACAAGGCGGCGGCAATCTTCCGTGAGGAGCTCGAACGGAGTCCCGGCAACGCTGCGCTGAACTACGGTGCCGGCTACGCCGCGTTCTCCCTCGGCCGGACCGACGCCGCGATTTCGTATCTGAAGCACGCCATCGAGGCGAACCCCCGTTTCGTCCAGGCGATGGTGTTGCTCGCGCAAATTGCCTATCAGTCAGCCGATCTCGATCTGGCCGTCTCGACTCTCGAAAAGGCGGCCACCATAGCCCCGCGCGATCGGGCGATTGCGCAGCAGCTCGAGCAATGGCGGCGCGAGTCGACGCTGCACGGCCGTTTCGAAGCACGCTCCACCGAGCGCTTCAAGGTCATGTTCGACGGAGCGGCCGAGAAAGCGACCGGCGACCGGATCGCGGCGATTCTCGAGGCCGCATACTGGCGGATTGGCAAGACGATGAACACGTATCCGTCGGAAACGCTCAACGTCATTCTCTACACTAATCGTCAGTTCCAGGACATTACGCGCGCTCCTGCCTGGGCGGGCGGCGGGTATGACGGGCGGATCAGACTGCCGGTCAACGGTGCCTTGCGATCGCCAAAGACGCTCGAGCGCGTGGTGACCCATGAGTTCGTCCACGCGGTGATTCACAATGCCGCTGGCGAGAGCGTTCCGACCTGGGTCAACGAAGGTTTAGCCAGCTATCTCGAGTCCGCCGATCGCGCCTGGGTCGCGGACGCACTGCGGCGGGCGGATGGACGACTTGACATCGACGATCTGTCGAACGGCTTTGGTCAATTCGATTCGGGCACGGCGCTGGTGGCGTATGCGGAGAGTCTCGTTGCCGGCCAGCTGCTGTGCGAACGGCTCGGTCCGAATCTGGGTCCGTTCCTGCAGATGCTAGGAACCGGGCATTCGGTGGACCAGGCACTCAGCACGAACAACGTCCAGCCGGAGCAGTTCTATGCCGACTGGCGCCGCCGAATCGGGATGGGGCCGCGAAAGAACGCGCAATAAAAAGAGGCGGCGGAACAGGGCCCGAAACAACACGGAGGAACGCGGATTAACAGGGCCGCAGAAGAACGCGGAGTTACACGGATCCCGGAACAGAGATATGACTCAGAACTATACGACCCAGCCAGCTGAAACGCAGCCGCAGGATTACTACGAGTTGCTGCAAGTCAGTCCGACCGCCGAGATCGAAACGATCCATCGCGTCTATCGGCTGCTCGCGCAGCGGTTCCACCCTGACAATCGCGAGAGCGGCAACGCGTCGCGGTTTCGCGCGATCAGCGAAGCCTACAATGTGCTCAGCAACGCCGAGGAGCGGGCGCGCTACGACATCGTGCATGCCCAGCAGCAGAAAGGGCGATGGAAGCTGGTCTCGACCGGCAGCCATGCCGAGAATGACTTCGAAATCGAGCAGTCGACCCGATTGACGGTGCTGGAAGTGCTCTACACGAAGCGGCGGATGGAACCGAGCCAACCGGCGATTTATGCGTTCGATCTCGAGGAGATGATCGGCCGGCCGCGCGAGCACCTGGAGTTTACGATCTGGTACCTGGCGTCACGGAAGTACATCGCGCGCGATGACAACTCGCGCATCCTCATTACTGTCGACGGTGTCGATCACCTGGAAACGAACTATCGCGCCAATACCCGGCTGCGCCTGAAGCCAGCATCCTAGGCCGCGGCACCGCGGAAGAACACAGATCACAAAAAAGGGGGTCAGATCTAAATCTGACCCCCTTTCAACTCTCTCCGCGAACCGCGAACCGCGACCCGCGAGCCGCGACCCGCGAGATCTATACTTTCTTCGGCACCACGAACGGCGCTCGGTACTCCCGCGTCAGCAGCTTGTTGGCTTCGGGATCGTCGATGATGGTCATCGTCTTCGCATCCCAGTGCAGTGTGCGGCCGACACGGTAGCTGATGTTGGCCAGGTGCATCAGGTTGCACGAGAGCGCGCCTTCTTCCACTTCCGCGTTGAGCTCTTCGCGCTTGCGGCTGCGTACGGCGCTGATGAAGTTGGCCCAGTGCTCGTCCTTCTGCGTGGCTGTCGGTCCAGGCTTCTGGTCCTTGCCGAGGAAGGAGTAGTACTTGTTGTAGTTGTCGATGACGAGGTACCCCTTCGAGCCGTAGAACTGGTTGCCAATGGTGTTGCCCGGCTTCGGCTCGTCAATCCCGGCCTCATGCGGCGAGATCCAGTGCCGCACTTCGAAGGTCATCATCTTCTTCTTGCCGTTCACGTCGAACTCGTAGCTCGCGCTGATCGTGTTCGGCGTCTCCTGGTCATCGTCGAACATGAACTTGCCGCCGATGGCGCTGACCTTCGTCGGATGGGTGACGCCGAGGCCCCACCGGGCGATGTCGACCTCGTGAATGCCCTGGTTCCCGAGATCCCCGTTTCCCGTGTCCCAGAACCAGTGCCAATTGTAGTGGAAGCGGTTCCGGTTGAACGGACGCTTCGGCGCGGGCCCGAGCCAGAGGTCGTAGTCGACGTTCGAGAGATACGCCGTGTCGTAGCACGGCTCCGCCCTGCCGCCGACGGTGAAGGCGAACGTCTCGCCGCTCTTCATCGGACCGTCCGGATACTTGCCAATCGTGTCGCGCCACTTGTAGCAGAGGCCGCGCGCCATATAGACGTCGCCGAACTCGCCGTCGCGCATCCGCTTCACCGCTTCCTGCAGCGCTGGTGACGATCGGCTTTGGCTGCCTTGCTGAACGATGCGATTGTATTTGCGGGTGGCGGCGACGATCTGCTGCGATTCGAAAATGTTGTGCGTGCACGGCTTCTCGACGTACACGTCCTTGCCAGCCTGTACTGCCCAGATGGTCTGGAGCGCGTGCCAGTGGTTCGGCGAGGCGATCGAGACGGCGTCGATGTTCTTGTCTTCCAGGAGCTTTCGCATGTCGACGTAGGTGGTCGGCTTGCGCGCCCCTTTCCCTTCGAGGAACTTGAGCTTCTCGGCGATCCGGAACTGATCGACGTCGCAGAGCGCCACGATCTCAACGTTCGGCATCGACGACCATGCCTGCACGTGGCTCTGGCCACGCCCGCCGCAGCCGACGACGGCCATGCGCACTGTGTCGTTCGGACTGGCGAGTCCACGCACGGTCGCTCCGGCAGTCATTACGGCCGTGCTCACGAGGAAGTCTCTTCGGTTCATCGTCATAAAACTGCTCCTGCTGGTACTACCTCACGGGTTCCTCGAGATACTGGAGGGATGGGCCCGGGCCCCGACCGTCTTTCGGCCCATCGGCATGCTGAGGGGGAGGATATCATGCGAAACCGAAAATGCTGATTTTC
>JBPYFA010000165.1:0-7918 GCA_051986585.1 Vicinamibacterales bacterium
CGGTGCGCGTCCTGCTCGGCTGATCATAGCTTCCGCCTCACGTCCCTTCCGCGTCACGTGGCTTCCGCCTTCAGGCGGAAGCACCTTATTCCTCAGTCTTCCAATGAATCCGATCGAACTGAATCGGTTCCGTCTTACGGTGGGCGATGTGACGCGCGATCTGGCGCGCGTGAAAGCGGCCGTTCTCGATGAACCAGCGTCCGGTCTTCAATCCTCCACACACGGTGCCGGCCAGGTAGATACCGCGACGGCTCGTCTCGAAAGTGGTCTCATCGTAGACCGGCGTCCGGTACGGATCGTCGCGGATCGCCAGCTTCAGTCGCTCCAGGAACCGATAGTCGGGCCGATACCCGGTCATCGCGAGCACCCAGTCGTTGTCGATCTCGATCTGCCCGTCTGGCGTCTGCAGAACGAGCGATGACGGACGAACTTCCTGGACGGTCGTATTGAAGTAGGCGCGGATGCTTCCCTCTTTGATTCGGTTTTCGAGGTCCGGTTTGATCCAGTATTTGACCTTGTCGGACAGCGCAGCCGTACGAACAATCAGCGTGACCTCGGCACCGTGCCGGTAGCAGTCGAGCGCCGCTTTCGCCGCAGAATTCCGGGCGCCAATCACCGCAACCTTCTGGCGCACGTAGCTGTACGGCTCGCGGTAATAGTGAGTGACCTTCGGGAGGTCTTCACCCGGCACGTTCAGCAGGTTCGCTTCGTCGAAGAAACCCGTGGAGATGATGACATTCCGCGTCTGATACTCGCCCTTGTCGGTCGCGACGATGAAGTCGCCGGCCTCCCCTCGTACGTCGTACACGCGCTCGTAGAGACGAATATCGAGCTTCTCCTGAGCCGCGACACCGCGATAATACTCGACCGCTTCTTCTCGGGTCGGTTTGTAGCCCTGGATTGGAAAGGGATATCCGCCGATCTCGATTAGATCGGGCGTGGAAAAAAACTCCATGCGGGCCGGATACCCGACGATGGAGTTGACGAGCGACCCCTTTTCGATGATGAGTGCATCGAGACCCTCGCGCCGGGCCTCGATGCCGCAAGCCAGGCCGACCGGGCCGGCTCCGACGACGACTACGTCGTGCATTCGATTGATAGCAATTCCAAAAACTGCGTGGAGTCCGTTTCGCAAGACCCAAAACGGACACGCGACGATATCAACTGGCTAGCGCTGAACGCGCTGCGGTTCGAGTCTCGTTTCCACCGGGCGCAATGCACTCTTCGACGACTTGCGTGCCAGGCGCTCCTGCAGGCGTTCCATGTAGATGTAGAACACCGGGGTGACGTAAAGGGTCAGGGTCTGTGAAACGAGCAGACCGCCGACAACCGAGAGTCCGAGGGGACGCCGCGCCTCGGCGCCGGCTCCCCAGCCGAGCGCGATTGGCAGCGTGCCCATCAGTGCGGCCATCGTCGTCATCATGATCGGCCGGAACCGGACCAGACACGCCTCGTGGATGGCCTCGGCGGCGCTGAGGTTGCGATCGCGCCTGGCTTCAATCGCGAAGTCGATCATCATGATGCCGTTCTTTTTGACCAGACCGACGAGCATGATGACGCCGACGAACGCGTAAATATTCAGGTCTTCCTTGAAGATCAGCAGCGTCAGTAGTGCACCGAATCCGGCGGACGGCAATCCCGAGAGAATCGTCAACGGGTGAATGAAGCTCTCGTACAGAATGCCGAGGACGACGTAGATGACGAAGATCGCGAGCGCCAGCACCCATCCGAGTCCGCGCAACGATTCCTGGAACGCCTGGGCGGTGCCCTGGAAACTGCCCGACACGGTGCTCGGCAGCGTTTCTCGCGCGAGCTGTTCGACCCGCGCAACCGCATCACCGAGCGCAACGCCAGGTGCGATATTGAACGACAGCGTCACCGACGGCAGTTGCCCGATGTGGTTCACCGACTGCGGTCCGACGGTCTCCCTCGCGGTGACGACCGACGAGAGCGGAACCAGCTTGCCGGCGTTCGACTGCACGTAGAGCATCGACAGGGCGGCCGGATCCCGCTGGTACTGCGGCGCGACCTGCATGATGACCTGGTACTCATCGTTGGGCGCGAAGATCTGCGAAATCTGTCGCGAGCCGTAGGCAGACGAGAGCGCGGATTCCACCTGATCGACCGTCAGGCCTAACGCGGCAATCTGTTCCCGGTCGAGCGTGACGTTCAGCTCCGGGTTTTTGATCTGCAGGTCCGAATTGACGTCGGTCAGCCCCGGCACATTGCGAAGAGCGGCCTCGAACCCTGGCGCGACGCGATAGAGTTCCTCGGTGTCAGGGTCCTGCAGCGCATACTGATATTGCGCCCGTGACTGCATGCCGCCGATGCGAATCGCCGGCGGGTTCTGCAGGACGACGCGCACGCCAGGCACACGGGCCAGCTTTGGACGCAGTTCTTCGATGATCTGATCGGCGCTGAGCGATCGCTCGTGGCGCGGCTTCAAATCGACATTCAACCGGCCGCCGCCACCGCCGGGACCTCCGATATTCGCGGTGAACGAGGACACGTTCGGGTCGGCGGCGAGAATCGCCATGATCTCTTTCTGATGCGCGACGTTCGCCTCGAAACCAATTCCCTGCATCGTTTCGATCTGCCCGCTCAGCTGACCAGTGTCGACGCTGGGGATGAAGCCGGTCGGAACGATCTGGAAGAGATAGATCGTGCCAAGCAGCAGCAGCGCCGAAACGACCATCGTGGTGCCCTTGAAACGGATGGTCTGGGTTAACGTCCAGCTGTACGCATTCAACCAGCTGTCGAACATCCGCTCGACCGCGTTATACAGCCAGCCGTGACGCATGGAGTGCGGCGGTTTCAGGAACCGGCTGCAGAGCATCGGCGTCAGCGTCAAGGACACGAGACCCGACACCAGAATGGCCGCCGCAATGGTCACCGCGAACTCGTGCATCAGGCGGCCGACGATGCCGCCCATGAACAGGATCGGGATGAAGACGGCTGCCAGCGACAGCGTCATCGACACGATCGTGAATGCGATTTCCTTCGAACCGTCCAGTGCCGCCTGCAGGCGCGGCTTCCCCATTTCCATGTGCCGGACGATGTTCTCCAGCATGACGATCGCGTCGTCGACGACGAAACCGACCGACAGCGTCAATGCCATCAACGACAGGTTGTCGATGCTGTAGCCGAAGGCCCACATGACGGCGAACGTGCCGACAATCGAGAACGGCAATGCGAGCGACGGAATGATCGTCGCGGACAGGTTCCTGAGGAACAGGAAGATGACCATCACGACGAGGAAGATGGTCAGCTCCAGCGTGAACTTGACGTCGTCGACCGACTCGCGAATCGAGACCGAGCGGTCGCTGCGGATGCCGAGTTGGAGCGCGGCGGGCATCTGCGTCTCGATTTCGGGAAGCAGCGCCTTGATCGCGTCGACGACCTGAACCGTGTTGGTGCCCGGCTGACGGGAAATCGCGAGGTAAATCGTCGGGGTGCCGTTGAACCAGCTGGCATTGCGCGGATTCTCGACGCCGTCGTAGACGTTGGCGACTTCGCTCAATCGCACGGGACTGCCGTTACGGTAAGCGACCGGAATATCGCGATACTGGTCGGCCGCCATCAACTGGCCGCTGGTTTCGACGACGAAGTTTCGCTGCGGTCCGTACAACGTGCCGGTCGGCCGGTTCACGTTGGCCGAGGCAATCGCCTGCGCCACCTGATCGATGCCAATCTGCCGCGACGCCAGCTGCGTCGGATCGACGTCGATACGGACCGAGAACTTCTGGGCACCGAAGACGTTCACGCCCGCGACGCCGCTCACCATCGACAGCCGCTGCGCGAGCACCGACTCGGCGTACTGATCGACGAGCGATAGCGGCATCGTCGCTGAGCTGAGCGTGAGGAAGAGGATCGGCTGGTCGGCCGGGTTCACCTTCTGGTACGAAGGAGGCGACGGCATGCCCGGAGGCAGCTGACGCGACGCGCGCGCGATCATCGACTGCACGTCCTGTGCGGCCGAATCGATGTCGCGGCTCAGGTCGAACTGCAAGGTGATGTTGGTGCTGCCCTGGCCGTTGCTCGAGCTGATCGAGGTGACGCCGGCAATCGTCGAGAACTGCTTTTCGAGCGGTGTCGCGACCGACGCGGCCATCGTCGAGGGGCTGGCGCCGGGCAGGCTCGCCTGAACCTGAATCGTCGGGTAGTCGACGGTCGGCAGGTCGCTGACCGGCAGCAGTCGATAGCCGAGGATTCCGAAGATCAGAATCGTCGTGACGAGAAGGGTCGTCGCGACCGGCCTTCGGATAAAAGGTTCAGCGAAATTCATGACTTATTCTCCCGATTCCCGCCTCGGCGCCCACCGCCACCACTGCCGCCTTCGCCGCCACCGTTCCGCCGCCCGCCTTCGCCCGATCGGTTCCCACCGCCCGCGCCGTTGCCGCGAGTTCCGGTGGTGACATGAGAGCCTGACGTGAGCCGCAGCTGGCCGTCCGTGACGACCTCTTCGCCGGGACGAAGGCCCTGTGTAATGACGCTTTCATCACCCTGCTGACGCTCAACCGTCACGTTCCGCACTTCTGCCGTGCGGTCGGGTGTGATCACGAACACGAATTGCCCCGCCTGTGTCGATTGAACGGCGACCGACGGCACCACAATGGCGTTCGGATCGGTGCGCAGGATCAACGTGACTTGAACGAAGAGGCCTGGCCACAACGCGTGGTCGGCGTTGTTGAAGGTCCCCTTCATCTTGATCGTGCCGGTCGTCGGGTCGACGGTATTGTCGATAAAAGTGACCGTTCCCGCCTCGATTGTCGCCGTCGCCGCGGTTGGGCTCGGAGTCGGGGCCTCCGCCTTCGTCCCTCCGTCAGTCGGGTCGATCGAAGTAGCCCCGGCGTTCGGAGGAGCCACCTGGGGAGCCCCTGGCGTCCCCGGAGCCTGGATGCGCGCTTCAATCTTGAGACCCTGCTGTGCGTGATACCGCCGAATGTCCGGCAAGTAGCGGCCCGGGACCGAGAACGTGACGTAAATCGGGGCGACCTGATTGATGATGACGAGGGGCGTTGTGTCGTTCGCCCGCACGAGATCACCCTCGTGGACGTTCAAGGAACCCGTCCGTCCGGAAATCGGCGCCACGATGCGTGTGTACTGCAGGTTCAGCTTCGCGTTCTCGATGGCAGCCTGGTCCGCTTCCAGGGTCGATTCGAGGGCGGCGGCAGTCGCCATCTGGGTCTCGTATTGATCCCGCGGGATCAGCCCACGTTTGAACAGATCCTCGTACCGGACGCGTTGCGACTGCGCGTTCTTCGTCTGCGCTGTGTCCCTGGCCAGCACGGCCTGTGCCTGTTGTAAGGCGGCTTCGAACGGACGGGCGTCCAGCGTGAAAAGGGGCGCACCTTTCTGGACTTCCTGCCCTTCGGTGAAGTGAATCTTGCTCAATTGGCCCGTCACCTGGGCGCGTATCTGAACGGTTGCCAGCGGTTCAGCCGTCCCAACCGCTGGAATGGTGACCGGAACGGCCTTGGTGACGGCGTGCGTCGTCACCACCGGAACGGGTCCACCACCGCCGGCGCCGCGACCTCCCCGTCCACTGCCACGTGCGCCGCCTCCGCCGCCAGCGGCAGACGCTTCCGCCGGAGCCTGCTGCGGATTGGTTCCGGGACTCTTCGAACACGAGCTCGAAAAACCGGCCAAAACGAGACAGAACAACGCGAACCCGGCGGTTCGGGAGCTGAAAGAAGACAGACGGGCAGTTATGGGCATGCAGAAGCCGACGACATTATCTTGTACTGTTACACGTACTCTTATATGGGTAAACGACGCAGATCTGAGCCGCGTTTACCCAGATCTGGGTTGCGGTTTCTGCCGGGCTGAAGGCACGTATTGCTTCGACCGTCCGGGTCGAGCGGCAGAAAAGCGACAAAATTGTACTATTCTGCCGCGCGTTTCCGCTCGTACTCTTCCACGATGCGACGCAGCGCGTCGCGGTCGGAACCCTGGAGCCGATCCGGACCGTCGTTGTTGACGCGCTGCACGACGATCTCGTACTCACGATCGTCCTGGATGGAGCCGCGCGCCAGCACGACCGGCGTTGCCCGCCAGAGGCCCAGCGGCTGGGACCAGACGAACAGCTCATACTCGCGGTCGTCGATGACGAGCGGCGCCGAGTGACCGGTCGGACCCCGCTCGCGCCATCCTCGCGTGCGGCCGTCCGACGACCGCCACATCAGCAAGCGATCCGCAAATAGCTCGTCGAGGAAACGGACGACATCTTTTGCGATGCCGTGTACGGCTTCGGCAGTTCCCCGTTCGGCGTCGTACGGATTGAAAAAATGATCGTACGCGATGTCGCCTACGGCCAGATCAGCGGACGTGTCCCGATCGAAGATGCGGACTTGCCCGACCAGCGGATGCGCAGCCGGAAACACCGCGATCGGATCCGGCGGTTCACCGACAATCAATCCGCGATCGTTGAAACGCGCGATCAGGATCGGCACCAGAACGTCGCGAATTTTCATGCGGGACTCGATGCCTCCATGGGCCGGGCGTAGTGATAACCGTCGGAGCGTTCCACGACGACCGAACGGCCGAATAGCTCACTCAGCCGGGCGCCGGTCAGATTCGTCTGAGCCGGTCCATCGGCCAGAATCCGTCCCTCACGAAGCAATATCACGCGCTCGATCTCCGGAAAAATCTCCTCGATGTGATGCGTAATCAGGACGACCGTCGTGCCGCGGCGCGCAAGCTCTCGGACGATTTCCATGAAGCTGTGCCGCGCAACCAGATCCAGACCCGTTGTCGGCTCGTCGAGAACGAGCGCCCGAGGCGAGGTGGCCAACGCGCGGGCCAGCAGCACGCGTCGCGCTTCCCCGCTCGACATTTCGTCGAGCGTTCGTCGCGCCAGGTGCAACGCGCCTGCCGCCTCGAGCGCTTCGGCAGCCCTCCGCCGCATCACGTCCGTCACCGTGCCGTATCGCAGGATGCCGTAGGAGCTCAGGAAGGCGGACACGACCGCGGCCTCCGCCGTAATCGAACCCTCGCTGTTCCCGTTGACGAAATGCAGATGCAGATCGGCCGAGATGATACCGAGTTGAGCACGTAACTCGAACAGATCCCAGTTGTGGCGTCCGAACACCCGGACTGGCGGCGTGCCGTTTGCCGGCGCGATCGGCCGTTGTTCCTGTGTAAACAGGCTGACCAGGATCGATTTGCCCGCGCCGTTGGGTCCGATGATGGCGGTGTGTTGGCCTTGGTCGATCGTGAGGCTGAGATGATCGAGGACGCACCGTCCGTCCTTGACGACGGTCGCATCGGCGAGTTCCAGGATTGGGGCATCGACAGACATGGGCTCAATTGTAGGGGGTCAGGCCCTGTACTGTACTCGGAGTCCGACCCATTACATAGGTCTGAGTCTGAGTACTTTTGTCGGGCACGGCACTCATCGTTTCGCGCCGCGCTGTTCCGCATGGAGTTTATGCAACAGGCGATGCAGCGCCGGCGCCGTCAGCAGAGCGAATGCCGCGATGAACACCAGACCGGCGTACAGTGCGAACAACCCAGCGAAGAGTTTTCCTCCCGTCGATCGAATTTCGCCGACCGGTCCCATTCCTCCAAGCAGCATGGCCGCATTCAGAAACGCGTCGAGCCAGCCCTCCATCGCGAACCAATGAAACCCCGCCATGCCGATGGCGATCGACACTACCGCGATCGCGAGAACATACGTGCCATGTCGCAGCATCCGGCGGACGAATGCTGGCCACGGAAGCACGGGAGATGTGTGGTGTTCGTACATCGGAGTTAACGCAGGTTGCGGAGTGACCCTCTCGGCAAGCGTGAACTAGTGTCCTGTCCGCGTGGATCGCGGCATAAGTCCCGGAGCGCGGCGCCCGGATGGCAAGGCGCGACGACCGCGAATACCGGGAGTATTTAAGGGAGGAGCAACGCCGCCAGCCGGGATGCCCCG
>JBPYFA010000166.1:0-11621 GCA_051986585.1 Vicinamibacterales bacterium
ATGCAGCGGCAGAGAGGCAGCGAACCCCGTAGAACGCAGCAGAACCCCAAGAACCGAACCCAGCAGAACCCGGCCAGAACCCCGTAGAACCTCGCAGAACCCAGCTCTAGACGCCGACCGCCGCCCCAGCCCACCCGGCTGCGTCTTGATCAGATCTGAAGACGCGGCTGACGTCGACGACGACTGAAGCGCCGTCGCGGGTGATCGGGAAGCGATCCATGTTGCGCGTGGCGCGGCCGGAGGTGTGGACGCCGTCCGGTGTGTACCGCGAATCGTGCTTGGTGCATTGAAAGCGTCCATCACTGGGCAGCCACTTGACGGCGGCGTTCTGATGCGGGCATGCGAGCGCCAACGCGATGACGTGATTTTGATAGCGGACAAGGATCACTTGCGCGTCGCGATCGATTGTCGCCCCATCGCTCGCAGGGATCGGATATCGCTTCTCCGCGGTTCCGGCGCTGGCGTTGGTGGCGGTGATCGCGACCATAATGGCCGCGATCAGGCCGCCGCCGGCTTCCTGCAGGAAAACACGTCGGGTGGTGCCGTCGCCGTGGAGCGGGCAGTCGCGGCAGGCGTCAGTGGACATTGGGCAGCGCGGCTCCCGCGAGTGTGGTCAACAGCCAGAGCGTCAGGCTGGCGCCGGCGGTGATCGCCAGCGGCTTCCATTGTGGCCGCGGGGCGGCGGCGGCGCGCTCGGCGAATCGCATGCACGCGCCGTTGACGAGGAGAAGACCAACCAGCGCCATCTTGATCCAGAACAGCGACGAGTGAAGGAACGTCTCCGTGTCGGCCGCGGCCAGCATCAGCCCGCTGACCATCACCAGAACGAGGCTCCCGAGTACGACTGTGTGAGCGTTCCGGATCGTCGTCAACTGCGCACCCAGTTCGGACGGCGCCTGACGAATCGCGCGCAATACGCCGCGATCGGCGGCGATCGCCGAGCCGCCGCCGACAATCAATCCGGCGACGTGCCCGAAACCGACAAGCGTTCGAGCCGTGCTCGAATTTGAATAAATCGAAGCCCACGCTTCGATTGCATGTGAAACCCACATTACCTATTTCCCTCCGAGGATCATCGTCAAGTACCCCGCCGTCGCGAGCCCGATTGAGGTAATCGCAACCGTGCGGTGGGTGCTTCGCGAGTCGTTGAATTGGTTGAAGTCGAGTTCGTGGCTGCCAGGCGCGTTGAGGAATGTTGCGAAGAATCCGGCGTCGGCCGCAAGCATCAAGATTCCATGCGTCAGCCGTCGCTTCCGGCCGACGGGATCCTTGCTGCCTTCGAGCAGGTTCCACACGCCGGTGACCGAATTTACTGCGAAGAGACTGCCGATGCCGGCGCCGACGATCGCATGCGCAGTCTTCTTGCCGCCACCGGGATCGTTGTAGAGCGATTGGCCCAGTGCCAGTTCGGTGGCAAAGAGCGGCAGGGTGGCGAAGCTGGCGTACTTGTGTATCTTTGCCCTGACCTGGTAGCCGTGACTGTATTCCGTGACGCGCGGCGGTGGCGCGGTCTGCTCAGGCGCGTCGACAATCGGGTTCGCGAGCGCCGCATGCAACGCCATCGGCTCGGTCGGAATTCCAGACCAGTCGATCTGCCAGACTCTGGGCGGCTTCTCTGGAAACAACGTCGCTGGTGACTGGGAGTCGGCTGCCGAGGCGGTGCCCGTCACGAGCAGCAGGAACAGCAGGCTGATCGTCTGTGCTGTCTTCATGAAGACGTCTCTGAGCGTCACTGAGCGGCGTTGAAGTCGACGATCCAGCGCCGGATGGTTGCCGACTTCTCGGCAGCTGTCGATCGAAAATTGGAATACATCAAGCCGCCCGGGCGAGTGACTTGAATCAGCACTGAATTGGCGTTTCCTGGTGTCAACGTTCGCAGCACGCCAGCATACGACGACAGATCGACACCGCCGTTGTGATTCGAGGAGTTGTGGCAAAACGTACAGTCGCTGGCGAGGATGGGCGCGATGTCCGCGCTGTAGGTGATCGATGTCGCATTTGATGGATCCGAGACGGTGATCGAATTCGAGGGGGCGGTTGGCGACGATCCGCCGGCACCTCCGCAGCCCCACAGCTCCAGTGCGGCCGGGAGCAGAACGATTCCGAGAATCGCGATCCAGCGGCGTTTGAATGGAGCCGCGTGCTGCACCGCGGCCGATGAAACAACAGTGTTGCTGAGCAGGTGATGTCGGTTCATTGCTCTCCTTGCAACCTGTCGGCGGAGCAAGTTGTTCGCCAGTGCAGGTGTGGCAAAGGAGCCCACCCCAGGCGCGTGAAAAAACCGCGTGTTTCGCGGCGAGTTCGACATCGACGGATGCTTCGCCTCGGTTCCCGAGGTATAACTGTGGCGATTTTGTGAAATGTGAATCGTTCACGTGTCCTCCACAGGGCGATCTGGTGTCATGCCGAGGAGACAGCGCCATCGGCGGTATATGCTTCAATGCCCTCTCATATGGGAGTGAACGAGCGCTCGAAATCTTTCGCTGCGATGAAAGCAACCGAGCAACGATTTACGGCGGCACTCGAAGCGTTAATCGATCAGGTTCAGAAGGATCGATCGATCCTGGCGGCGATCCTCTGCGGCAGCCTGTCGCACGACGTCGTCTGGGAAAAATCGGATATCGACCTCATGCTCGTGACCATCGACGATCGGAAGGTCGAGGCCTCCGATGTTCCGCTCTGTGCGGATGGGGTGAACGTGCACGTGAACCTTGTTCCGCGGGCGCAGTTTCGCAGGATTGTGGATGGCTCGCTGCACAACTCGTTCGTCCACGCGCTCCTGGCCAAGAGCCGCCTTCTCTACACACACGATGAGACGATCGCCGACGTCTGCCGCCGCCTGACCGACATCGGCGCGCGAGACACCCAGGTGCAGCTGCTGCGTGCCGCCACCCACGCGCTGCCATCGATCTACAAGGCGCACAAGTGGTTCATCACCCGCGGCGATCTCGATTACACCGCGCTGTGGATGCTGTACGCCGCAACCCCGCTGGCGCAGATCGAGGTGGTGTCGCATCGCCAGATCGCGGATCGCGAGGTGATTCCCCAGGCGCTTCGGCTGAATCCGACGTTCTTCAAGACCATCTACTCGGATCTGCTCAACACGAAAAAGTCGCGCAGGGCGGTCCAGGACGCGCTCGATGCGGTCGATCGGTACATCGCTGAACGGGCATCGACGCTGTTTGCGCCGATCATCGACCATTTGCGGGAGGTCGGCGAGGCGCGTTCCTCGAGGGAAATCGACGATCACTTCAACCGCCACATGAACATCAGCCACGTGACGACCGCCTGCGAGTACCTTGCCGATCAGGAGATGATTGGAAAGGCGTCGCTGCCGGCCCGGCTCACGAAAAAGAGCACGGCCGATGTGCAGGAGCTCGCGTTCTTTTATCTGGACGATTCACATCGCCGCTGATCGGCAGCTTCAGGTCACACCAGCACGAATGGCATCACCAAAGAAACCAGCCGGCGGGGCGCGCACGACGATTGCCGTGCAGGGCGCGCGCGTTCACAACCTCAAGAACATCTCGGTCGAGATTCCCCGCGACCGATTGACGGTGGTCACCGGGCTTTCCGGTTCCGGGAAGTCGAGCCTCGCATTCGACACCATTTACGCCGAAGGGCAGCGCCGCTACATGGAATCGCTATCGAGCTATGCGAAGCGATTTGTCGCGCAGGTCAGCAAGCCCGACGTGGACTATGTATTCGGCCTGTCGCCGGTGATTTCAATCGAGCAGAAGACGCTGACCAGCAATCCGCGATCGACTGTCGGCACGATGACCGACATCGCCAGTTACCTCAATTTGCTTTACGCGACCATCGGCGAGCCGCACTGCCCGCGGACCGGCGAGCCGACGCCGAGCCGCTCCGCGAGTCAGATTCTCGAGTCGATCCTCTCGCTGCCGGAAGGCACGGACATCGAACTGCGAGCGCCCGTGTTTCCGATCTACGGCGAAGATCTCGAAGTTCTGTTTGCCGAGGTGCGCAAGAAGGGCTGCCGGCGGATGTTCATCGACGGTAAGCCGATCGATCTGGCCGATCGGGTTGCGCCGGAGCCGGGTGACGACAGCGCTGTTGGATCCGAGTCGACCGAGAGCGCCGCCGCCGATGCCGAGATGGAGGCGGTTGTCGATCGATTCATCGTCGGCCGGAAGCATGAAAAGGCGATCAAGGCGGGAATTGCCGCCACCCTGCTCGTCGGGGACGGCCTGATGCGAGTGCAGGTGCTGAAAGGCGCCAGCAAGGCCGCCGCGCAGCGCTTCTACAAGGAGTCCGCGAGCGCGACGCACCACTTCATCTACGGCGAGATCGGTCCCGACTACTTCATGTTCAACAATCCGGAAAGCGCCTGCCGCACCTGCGGCGGATTGGGGGTCGACAAGCTGACGCATCCCGAATTGCTCGTGCCCGATCCGCAACGAAGCATTCTCGGCGGCTGTTTCGTTCGTGAAGCCTTCAAGTACAACCCCGACACGTGGGACGGCCGGATGATGTTCAGCCTGGCCGCCGCCCTGAAGTTCCCGCTGGATTCGGCCTGGAAGGATCTACCTGAGACAGCGCGCGACGCGATTCTCTACGGAATCGGAGCGAACAAGATTTCGATCCTGACACCGCCGGACGCCAAGGTGCGCCGGGCCAATCAGGAGGGTCGCGAAATCGGGTTCCACGGGATCGCCCGCCGGATCGAACGCTGGTATCGGCACTATCGCCAGCGCGGCGAGGCGAATTCGCGCATGGAGGCGTGGCTCGACAAAGTCATGGTCGAGCGGACCTGTCCTGACTGCAAGGGTGCGCGAGTGCGTGCGACGCGGCTGTTATTTACGATCCAGGGGCGCAGCATCTACGACCTTGGCCAGCTCCATTTCGACGAGCTGCACGAGTTTCTCGGCAGCGTGAAGCCGGCGGGCCGCGGCGCCGATGCCGGACGTCAAGTCCTGAAGGAGATTCGCGGGCGGCTCGAGCTGCTGCTCGGCATCGGGCTGGATTATCTGAGCTTCAACCGCCGATCGTCGACATTGTCCGGAGGCGAGTCGCAGCGGATTCGGCTGTCCACGCAAATCGGGTCCGGCTTGATGGGCATGCTTTACGTGCTCGACGAACCGAGCATCGGCCTCCATCCCAAAGACAACGTCAAGATGATCGGGACGATCGAACGGCTTCGCGACATCGGCAACACCGTGATTGTGGTGGAACACGACGAGGACACCATCCGTGCCGCCGATCACATCGTCGAGATGGGACCGGGCCCTGGCGTGCACGGTGGGCAAGTCGTCGCCCAGGGAACGATCGACAACGTTCTCAAGTGCAAGGCGTCGCCGACCGGACAGTACCTGTCGGGGAAGCGCTCAATCGCGACGCCGAGGAAGCGGCGCACCGGCAATGGGAAGACGCTGGTCGTCCGCGGCGCGCGCGAGAACAATCTCAAGTCGGTCGACGTTTCGTTTCCGCTCGGTACACTCGTGGCGATCACGGGCGCGTCGGGGTCCGGGAAGAGCACGCTCGTCACGGAGATCCTTTACAAGGCGCTGTGGAAACAGCTCGTGGACACGCGCACGTTGCCAGGTGCGCACGATCGCATCGAAGGCGTCGAACACGTCCACAAAGTCGTCAACATCGATCAGTCGCCGATTGGAAGAAACAGTCGATCGAATCCGGCAACCTACATCGGTTTCTACGACAACATTCGCGATCTCTTCACCCAGGCGCCGCTCTCGATCGAGCGGGACTACAAGCCGGGCCGCTTCAGCTTCAACGTCAAGGGCGGACGATGTGAAGAGTGCCAGGGCGAGGGTGTGATTACAACGCAGCTCTATTTCATGCCCGACGTCGAAGTAACGTGCGCGGCATGCAAAGGCGCGCGCTTCAACAGCGAAACGCTGGAAGTGACTCTGGGTGGAAAGACAATCGACGACGTGCTGAATATGTCGGTGGAAGAAGGGGTCGCGTTCTTCGCCAAGGAGCCGGCCATCAGCCGGAAGATTCAGGTGCTGTCGGATCTCGGTCTCGGCTATCTCACACTGGGCCAGTCGGCGACCACGTTGTCGGGCGGCGAAGCGCAACGGGTGAAGATCGCGACCGAGCTGTCAACGCTGCAGCGATCGAAGCACACGGTCTACATCCTCGACGAGCCGACGACAGGGCTTCATCTCGCGGATGTCGAGAAGCTGCTGGAGTCGCTCAACCGTCTCGTCGACGCGGGGCACACCGTCATGCTCATCGAGCATCATCTCGACGTGATCAAGACCGCTGACCACGTGATCGATCTCGGACCCGAGGGCGGTCACGCCGGTGGGGAAGTGGTCGTCACCGGCACGCCGGAAGCGATCGTCCGGTGCAAGGCTTCACACACCGGGCAGTTTCTGAAGGCGCATTTGGCGGCGGGAGGGTAAGACTGTCACTTTTTTTCGAGTGAAAACCGACCCATCTTTTCCTTTTTGTCACGTGGGTCCGTGTACTGCCACGCGCCTTTCATGAACGACCGTTCCTGATTCACGGCGCCCGTGTAATGCACCACGATTTCGTTGTTCTTCCCGGTCGCCGCCTCGAACGTGACTTTATTCCCGTTCACCTGACCAGAGAACTTGACGTTCTGGTCACACACAAAGCTCAGTTTCTCAGCCTCTTGCTGTATCCGGCATTCCTTAGTGGTCTGATGGCCGCTGAAATCCGGGTCGTAATGCAGCGTCCAGTTCCCCGTCATGTCCGCCGCGAGCAAGCCTACGAACAGTCCAGTCAGTAATGTCATGGCCGTCTCCTCTGTCGACACCCGGATGTTAGACGATTCCGAGGCGATCTGAGTCGGGTTTATCATCGCAGCCCATCCCGCACGGACCCGGATCGCAGCAGCGCTTCCTCTTGACAACCTAAAGGTAAGGGAGGAAGATGTCCTCTCCTATTGGGTGCCTAAATAAGCAGGCCAGAAACACACATGGACAAGCTCGATATCCCGCAGGGCACGCTCGACCTGATGATTCTGACGATCCTCGTGCGCGAGCCGATGCACGGCTACGGAATCTCTCAGAAATTGTCTGTGCTCAGTCACGGTCATTTCCAAGTCAATCCCGGGTCTTTGTTTCCGTCGCTCTATCGTCTCGAGCAGGACGGCAAGCTGAAGGCGGAGTGGAAGGCCTCCGATAACAATCGGAACGCGAAGTACTACAAGCTCACGCCGGCGGGGCGAAAGCACCTGGAGCAGCATCGTGCGCGCTGGGATCGCGTGTCGTTCGCGATTACCAGTGTGCTGGAGGGTGCATGAAGCTCCTTCACCGAGCCGTGTCCGTAGTCGACTGGATCCTTCATCGGTCCAAGGCCGAGGCGCAGCTCGACGACGAGTTGCAGGCATTCGTCGAGATGTCGATTGCCGAGAAGGTCGCCGATGGAGTGGCGCCGGCCGACGCGCGCCGGCTCGCGCTGATCGAGCTCGGGGGCGTGGAGCAGGTCAAGGAGCGCGTCCGCACCGGTCGCCACGGGGGAGGACTGGACGAGATCTGGCGCGACCTACGATACGCCTTCCGCCTGTTCATCAAAGATCGCGGCTTCACGTGCACGGTCGTCCTGACACTCGCGCTCGGTATCGGCGCCAACACCGCGATCTTCACCCTCATCGACGCCTTGATGCTTCGCTGGTTGCCGGTATCGAATCCGCAGGAACTGGTTCAGGTATGGTTTCAATCACCCGGTGCCAAGGTGCCCGACAACGAAAGTTTTTCCTATCCGGTCGTGCGCGCGCTGGCGGAGCAGCGAGACGTCTTCAGCGGAGTTGCAGGCTTCAGCGGTACTACGTTCGATGTCGGAACGGCTGGCTCCATCAGCCGCGTACCTGGTGCCTTGGTGACCGGGGGCTTTTACGACGCACTCGGACTGCGTCCTGTCGTTGGCCGCCTGCTGACGGAAGACGACGATCGAATTGGTGCGCCGCTCGCCGCTGTCATCAGCTATGGCTACTGGCAGCGAGAATATGCGGGAAGTCCACAGGCGATCGGCCAGCCGCTGCACATCAAGGGCGCGGTGGTCACGCTCGTCGGCGTCACGCCACGCGGCTTCGCCGGGGCCAACGTTGGCGCGGTGGCGGACATCACCATGGCAATCGCGGTCCTGCCACAAATGTATCCAAGCATGGCGCCGCTGCTTGGCCCCGGCAACGTCTGGCTTCGCGTTCTGGCGCGGCCGAACCCGGGAATGTCGGTCGATGAAGCGACATCGCGGCTCAACGTTGTCTGGCCTCGCATCTCGGACTCGCTGATTGCTCCTGGCTGGCCGTCCACCGAGCGTAAGAACATGGCGCAGTCGGTGTTCCGGCTTACGCCCGGTGGAACCGGGTGGACCCAGCTGCGCCAGATCTATCGGAAGCCCCTCTATGTGCTGATGACGGCAGTGGGGCTGGTTCTTCTGATTGCCTGCGCCAATGTGGCGACACTCCTGCTCGCACGATCCTCGGCGCGGCAGAAAGAAATTGCCGTCCGTCTCGCGATTGGCGCCAGCCGGCGGCGGGTCATGCGTCAGTTGCTGATCGAGAGCACGATGCTCTCGCTCGGCGGCGCCGCGGTTGGCATCGCCTTGGCCCGAGTCCTCGGCTCGGTGCTCGTCAGTCTGATTTCGACCGATCTTTCTTTGATCGAGTTCAACCTGTCACCGAACTGGCATGTGCTGGCGTTCAGCAGCGGTGCCGCGCTCGTCACCGGGCTGCTGTTCGGGATGGCGCCCGCCATCCAGACGACGGCCGTCAATCCGATCGTCGCGGCGAAAGAGGAGTCGAGAGCGAGCGGTTCCCGGTCGCGGCTGCTTCCGTTCCTCGTTGTCGGCCAGGTGGCGTTGTCCCTGGTCTTGCTGGGCGCCGCCGGGCTGTTCGTTCGAACGCTCCACAACCTTGAAACGCTCGATCCGGGATTCCGCAGCGACGGCGTATTACTGGCTGAACTCGATTACGGCACCGCCCCGGTCGTTTCATCGCTGGTGGACGAGATTCAGCGGCTCCCTGGGGTGCTTTCAGCCACCGTGTCCACGCACACGCCGCTGAACGGTTGGACCTGGAGTGAACCAGTCGTGCCCGCAGGACAACCACTGCCCGAGCGCGACTCTGCGTTTGTCGTCGGCATCGCACCGCATTTCTTTTCCACGTTTGGGACGCCACTGATCGCGGGGCGAGAGTTTAGCGAGCGCGATCGCATGGACGCCCCGCCGGTCGCGATCGTGAACGAAGCGTACGCTGATCGATTCTTCCCGAAGCGCAATCCCGTTGGGCAACACTTATCAACGGACATCAACGGACACAAGGATCTCGAAATCGTGGGTCTCGTGCACAACGCCAAGCTATCCGGATTGCGCAAGCCGGCCCCGCCGACGGTCTACGTCCCGTACTACCAGCTCGAACCCCGGCAGACGACGATCTCGATCCGTGCGGCGAATCCCATCGCGCAAGTGGCAACCGAGATCAGGCAGACGCTGCAGCCAAGATTCCCGCAGACGCCGATTGAGATCCGCGCGTTATCCACTCAGGTCGGCAACACCATCGTGCAAGAGCGGATGATGGCGATGCTGGCCGGAGGATTTGCCGTCCTCGCACTCACACTCGCGTGCATCGGCCTGTACGGACTCCTCGCCTACAGCGTCTCCCGTCGGACGAAGGAGATTGGCATCCGCATGGCGCTCGGCGCCAGGGCCGAGGGAGTGGTGGCGCTCGTGGTGGCTGGAGGCGCGCGTCTGGTGCTGGCGGGAATTGCGCTCGGTCTGCCGGTTGCCTGGTTGGCGTCGCGCTGGATCGAGTCGCTGTTGTTCGGCCTCAGACCAACCGATCCGGTCACAATCGCAGCGGCGATCGCGGCGCTGCTGATCGCGGCGTACGTCGCCGCCTACCTGCCGGCGCGCCGGGCGTCGCGTGTGGATCCGCTGGTAGCATTGAGGCACGAGTAAAGGGCCTGAATCGAGTCAGTTCTTGGTTTTGGGTTTTGAGTTTTTGGTTGTAGTTCTTGGTTTGTAGTTCTTGGTTGGTTTGCTGTTCTCGGTTGGTTTGTAGTTGTTGGTTGGTTTGTTGTTCTCGGTTGGTTTGCAGTTCTCGGTTGGTCTGCAGGTCTCGGTTGTTTGCAGTTCTCGCCTCGCGAAGTCCAGATTGCGCGAACGACGAACTAAAAACCACAAACCACAACTAAGAACGTAAAACTGAAAACCTAGAACGCGCCGCGGCTTCACTCGACTCAACGCATCCTCACATCCCACTCGACGAAGTCGTCGTCAGCCGCTCCGGCCGGGCGCAAACCAGGGGAGTAGGCAAGCTCGCGCCACTTCAGTCGGCCGTGCACACCGTACGGTTGCATCCGGATCAGATTCGACGACGGCTCGACTCGGACCTCGACAAAGCTCTGAAAAAACGGCGCCACGTTGTAGTCGAACGCGGCCGAGAGCCACTCTGCCGAGAATGGCCACGCGTCGAAGTGTTGCGTCCACCACCACGCCGGCCGCTTCCACGCCGGGCTCGCGGCTTGAATCTTCGCCGCCACCGCCTGTCGATCAGGGTAGTGCGCCCACGTGGACGTTGCCGGTGTGGTCGGCCACGCCAGCGACGTTCCAAAGCTGAGATACGCGCCGCCGCCGCCATTGACGACGTAATGCAGGGCCGGCGAACTCGGCGTCGACGGCTCCACATAGTATTCGAGGTCGTGCGTGTCGCCGGCCATCATGATCGTGGCGCCGGCATTGACGAGCAGCTGCTTGAGTAGTGCGAAATCCTCGTTGCCCGCGGTCATGTCACCGCCGCCGGCGTAAAACGGATGCCCGACGACGGCCATGATCGTTTTGCCGCGGGCTCGTGCGAGTGCCGACTTCAGCCAGGCCCACTGAAGCTCGTCGATCCGCTTTACGATGCCGGTATCGATCGCGACGAGCGCGAAGCGGTCGGTTTGAAATTCAAAGAATGGGCCTCGCTGAAAACCGGTAGGCACGCCATATTCGCGTCGCAGCCGTGCAGCTTCGGCAATCAGCCCTTCAATTCGCGCGTCGGTGCTGCTGGTCAGGCGCAAATCGGATTCGGCCCTTGCCCGCATCGCGGTGCGTGCCGCATCCGACTGAAGAAAGGTCGCGAGGAACGCTTCGAGAGCGTCGTACCAGTCATGATTGCCGGGGATGGCGTAGACCGGCTTGGTCACGCCTTTGAACGGAAGCCAGAACTTGGCTTCGTAATCGATCATCGAGCCGTTGGGATAGACCACATCGGAAGAAATGACGACGAATCGCACATCGTCACGCCACGTGACGGCCAGCAGTTGGTCGCGCAGGACGTGCTGCGACGCGTCGCCTTCACCGGTGTCGCCGATCACCACGAACGAAAAATCACCGCTGACCAGCCCGTTCGGGCCGACCGCGAATGTCGTCGCGGTCGGCGGCGCGTCTCCCTCGAGATCCCGTACCATCGCGGCGCGCCAATGGTCGGTTCGCGATTCAGCCCACGAATTCCAGATCCCCGATGCCCAGTTCTCGGTATCGAAGAACCAGCTCATACCCCAGACTGGAACCGTTGCGGCGACCACGGCGGCGATCGGCACCCCTGAGGCGAGGCTCCGCTTCAGCGCAGCCGGTATTGAGTAGCGCGCCTCGCGCAACCGAATCGCGGTCCGCAGACGGCGGCGCAG
>JBPYFA010000167.1:0-7730 GCA_051986585.1 Vicinamibacterales bacterium
CTGGTGCGGCCGGTGATCGAACCGGTCGGCGAAGCGCGTGCCAACGCTGAGGTGTTCTCGGATCTCGCGGCGAGACTCGGGATCGGGGAAGCGGAAGAGGAAACCGACACGCTTCTTCGCATCGCCGGCCGACTGCCTGCGGAACTCTCCCGCGAGCTCTTGGAGAGTGGCTCCGCCACGCCGCCTTTCGGCGGCACGCCGGTTCAGTTCGTCGATGTCTTTCCCCTGACCCCCGATCGCAAGATCGATCTGTTTCCCGCCGCATTGAACGCAAGCGCGCCGGCGGGACTGTACGGCTATCAGCCGGATCCCGCGTCGGAGAAATATCCGCTCGCGCTGATTTCACCCGCGAGCGAAAAGAGCGTCTCGTCCACACTCGCCGAATTGCGTCAGCGGTCGGCGGTGCTGCAGATGAACCCGGACGATGCACGGGTGCGAGGATTGTCGACCGATGATCCGGTGCGCGTCTTCAATGATCTGGGCGAAGTCCAGTGCCCGGTTGCGTTGAATCCAGACATCCGGCCCGGAACCGTTTCGCTTCCAAAGGGTCTCTGGCGAAAGAGCACCTATAACGGCTCGACCTCGAACGCGCTCGTGCCTGACAGCCTGACCGATCTCGGCGGCGGAGCCTGCTTCAACGATGCGAGAGTTCAGGTGGCGTCGCTGGGGAAACATTGAAATGCTGATTGCTGAATGCCGGAGCAACCATTCAGCATTCAGCAATCAGCACTCTCCGCGGAATCAATAACTGAAAAAGAAAATCAGATCGACTCCCGCACGCTCGATCCGGCGTTCGTTCAGCCGGTTGGCGGAGCCGGTGCTTTCGGGAGTCCCTTGCGCCGTCGCCCGAAGGAACCGGGCGATGTCGAATTCGATTTGGAACTCGGTCGTCGTTTTGTTACCGAACTGCTGAAAGATCTTGAAGAACGTTCGCTGGTTCAACTGCTGGCCCACGGTAATCGATGCGCCGAGTTCTCCGGAGTCCGTTGTCGGCGTGATCTCGAAGATGTCGAGATCGAGCGCCTTGCCGATCGATTCACCAAGCGGCGCAGCAATGAAACCGGTGGCGATGCCGCCCGCGGTCGCGGCCAGCGATGACCGCTCGCCGGTTCCGAGTTCGTTGATCGGGCGGTTGAAAACGATGAGCGCGAGGATGTCGCTTTCCTCGAGTGGCGGCGTGCTCGTGAGCTTCAGCTGCGGGGCCTGTGGCGTGCCGGTGATCTGAATACGGGCCTCCACGCCAGTGTTTGGAATCGTGCGTGTGGCGCTGATGTTGAGCAGCGGGTTGATCGACGGGGTGCCGGTGAATCGGATCGTGCCGTCGCGAACCAGATCGAAGCGGCGCCCCTGAAAGTCGTAGGTGCCGCGGACGGTGTTGACCGTGCCGACCAATGTGATCGGCCCGCCTGAATCCTTCTTGATGCGCAGGTCGCCTCCGAGCGTGATGTTCACGTCGCCAAGCGCTGTCGCGGTCGGTCCGCCCGGACGCAGGTTCTTTCCGCGGACGACCAGATTGTCGGGCGCCAAGAGGTGAACGTCGAGCGCGAGCCGCGCGGCCGGTCCGGTTGGCGGCGCCGCAGCCGCCGCATTCTCTGCCGCGGCGGCCTTCTCCTCCGCGCCTGGCTGAGCCGCCGACTCGGTCGCTTTCGAGAGCGCACTCTTGGTCGCGTCCTCAGCGCTGCCGCTTCCTTCGGCAGCTCGCTCCGCCGAGGGCACCTCCGGAAGCGATTGTTCAGCATACGGCGAGTAGAAAAGCTCGAGAACCTTGTCGATCTCGACGCGCGCCGCCGGGAGCTTGACCTCGCCGTCGAGGCGAGGCGATTGAAGGTCGCCGGTCAGCTTCAGCGCCGTCTGCACCTGGACGTCGCCAAGCTCGTTGTTGATCACTTCGAAGTTTTTGGAATCGATGCCGATGTTGACGGCGCCAAGCTGGCTGCCGTGAACCGCCAGATCGCCGGCAACACGGAGTTTCTCGCCGTGCCGATCGAGGAGCTGAAATTCCGGGACGTGCACGCGCTCGCTCTGCAGCTCGATCCTCGTCGTCAGTCCGCTGAACGTCCCGCCCGCCGCCGGAACACCGAACGCGCCCCCCTTGATGTCGATGAAACCTTGCGCGTGCGGATCCTGCCCGGAGCCGGTGACGTGGACGTCAGCCTCGAGCACGCCGGCAACGTTGGTGATCTGGTTGGTGAAACCCTGCACCAGGCCGAGGCCGATCGGCGATGACTTCACGTGCAGATCGATGGCTTCACCTGGAAGCGGCTCGACATGGCCGGTCGCGCGGGTCGCCTGGAACAAGTTCGTCGGCACGCTCCCTGTCGCGGTGATCGACTCGGTCGGCGACTGCTGCAGCGTCGCATCGATCCCGACACGCGTGTTCTTGTAGTCGACATTGGCGGTCAGCGAATCGTAGTGATAATTCTGGAAGCCGCCGTTGGTGATCTGAATCTTGCCAGTGACGTCCGGCGCTGCGGTCGATCCCGCGATCGTTGCATCCGCGTTGAGCCGGCCGGCGAGGCCACGATTCTGCAGCGCCAGGGTTTCGAGTTGATGCAGATCGACGTTGCTTGCCTTCACGTCGATCTTTCCGCTCGGCTCCCCCGTGCCGAGCGTCAGCGTGCCGTTCACATCCAGCGACTGATCGGCGCTCACGAGGCGCACGTTTTCAAGATCGACCCGGTCGCTGGCATATTTCACCGCGGCCTGGCCGCCCGGCGCCATCCGCCATTCCACTCCCTGCGTGCGAACCGCAAGCGTCGGCAGATGCACTTCCTGGTGGTCGGGGTGGAAGATCACCTGTCCACCCGCGTCGAGCTCGCGGGTCTTCTGCTTCAAGTTGGTCGTGAAGTCGAGCGTCTTCTGATCGTAGGTCGTCGTCGCTCTCACCGAGTTCAGTTCGGCGCCGCCGACCTTGACGAACGTCGCGTCTGTGGTTGCCTGAACGCGCGCATTGGCGGCCGCAAGTTCGGGCACGGTCACCGTGTATTGGCTGTTGAGGTCGAGCGCGCTGTTCGAACCGTAGCCGAGGCCGCTGCCGTTCAATGTGCCAGTCGTCACCAGAGAAGCGGCGTTGCCGGTCAACGTCCCATCGAGGGTCGCCGATCCAGCAACGTCCGACTGCCCGGCGAGCTTGCCCAGCTCGGGAAGGTTGACCGCGTCGACGTGGTACTTCAGATTGGACTGGTTCGTGCGATCCAGTGCCACGCGCCCGGACGCGTTCACCTTGACGTCCGGCCCGCTGACATCGAGTTTCGCGAGGTCGCCCACCTGTGCGGCATATTTCCCCTGCACGTCGGCGGCATCAATCTGAAGCCCACCAATGGTTGAACCCGCCAGCGTGAGCCGGCCGTCTGCCGTGACCGACTCGGGCGTGATTGGTGCAGTGAGGTCGGCGAGCGCAACACTCGCATCAACGGTTCCCGTGACCGAACCCTTCAACTCGTCTCGGTTCGCCAGCTGCCCAGGATTGAACCCCTCGAAACCGCCGGTCACGTGGCCGTTCAGCGCCCCCTGATTGAGGTGCGTGTCGAACGACACCTGCGGCAACCGGCCTCCGAGCACTTCCGAGTCCGTCAGCGTTCCTTTCGCATCGAGCTTCATTGCCGACATCGCCGGTGTGTTCGCGGCCGGCGCCGACGCGGCGCCAGATCGCGGTACGCTGCCCGACACATCAAACGATCCGTTGATGCGGCTGTCGTAAGTCGGCTGGTCCAGCGCTTCGATCTTCAGTGCGCTCCCGACCCGATGCAGATCCAGATTCGCGACTGTGCCGCGCGCGGTGTAGGAGATTTCGGACGGGTCGAGCGAGAACTCGGCGTTGGTCCCCGACGAAAGCGTCGCCCCTTCAATCGTCGAAGCGTTCAGCGCGGCGGTGCCGCGAATCGTCTGCCCTTGCCCGGCAATGTGATAGTCGGCAACCGAGAGATTCGTCGCGAGCTTCGGGACGCCGGTTGCCGCGGGCAGATTGCGGAGATCGACGTGGTCGGCAGCGCCGCGCAGGTCGAAGGCGAGCGCCCGACCGCCATCGGGAAGCACGATGGAGCCGCGGGCCGTCGCCGATCCGCCGTACGCCGCCGCACGCCCGTCGACGGTAATCTTCGGCCCGGCAATCGCCGCCCACAGCTTGACATTACGTGCTTCGTATCCGGCTGCGGCGACGTGAGTGCCGGTGAAGGCAAGCGTGCCGCGCAGGCGATCGACTACAGCGGCACTCGCAGGTTCCGACTTCATCGCCACATCGAGCCGGGCGTGGCCGGTCAGGTTCGTGCGCTGCTGAGCATCGCGAACAATCGGCGCCAGGTTCAGCTGGTCGAGATCGAGCTCGCCCCGAGCCGCAAAATCCGGAGCCTGCACGTCGGTGGTCAGATGGCCGCGAACATTGCCGGCTTCGGATCGAAGGTTCAGCGCGAGGTTCAGCCGATCGGCGGGACCGTCGGCCTTCAGATCGAATGCGGGATGCAGGTTGTAGCCGGCCGCGTCCGGAACCACCCGTGCGATCTCGGGAACCGAGACCCGGCCAGTCGTCGTCAACTTCACGACCGGCGTCGTCAGATATCGCTCGACGACGCCATCGACCGTCACAGAGGTCTCACTCGTCTTCAGCTTCACGTCTTCCATGTACAGGTTGTCGTCGCGGACGGCCACTTTGCCGGTCAGGTCGTGCAGCGACAGGTTTGGCGAGCGTCCGGTGAAGCTGACGTGATCGAGCGTGAGGCTGTAGTGCACCGGCTCGTATTCGAACTGCGCCTTGACGTCGACGTCGTCGATGCGCTGCGGCAGCGTGACGCCGGATGTCACCGAATCCTTGATCGAGACGCTGGCGTCGGAGATTTCAATCGATGGCAGCGAGATCGGCCGCATCGGCCCCTGTCGATCGGCTTCCTGTTCCTGCTGCTTGACGAGGCGCGCGAGATTCCACCCATTGCGGTCGCGCTCCACGCGTACGACCGGCTGATCGATCTTGATCTGCTGAACCGTGAGCCCCTTCGAGATCAAGGTGAAGACGCTGTAATCGAGCGCGAGACCCTTGACCGACACCACTCGCTCGCCGGAGACGTCGACCGCAACGTTCGATAGATCGGCGCCGAACAGCAGGTTCCCGTCGAGCGCACCGATCGTCAGCTGGCCGTTCAGGTACTGCTTCGACTCGCGAACGATGTAGCGCCGAAGCCAGTCGCGAAACCAGGGCGTCTGCGACACGATCAAGGCGATCGCGAGAACGCCGATCATCAATGTGCCAACGAACGCGACGACCTGAAGTATCCGGCGAATGGCCCGCATAGTGAGCTGTGTAGTTTGGGTCCGTATCTCTGCGGCCTAGAAAGCCTGACCGATGCTGAAATGGAACCGGAAATGTCTGGTTTCCGGCTTCCCGTTGACCTCGAGCCCCGGAATGGGATTGAGCTGGAAACCCAGATCGGCGCGAATTGGACCGATCGGGGTTTGATATCGGAGTCCAGGACCGATGTCGTAGCGGAGCCCTTGGAGATCGAAGCTGAACGTGTCGCCCCAGACGTTGCCACCGTCGAGGAAGATCACGGCGCCGAAGTTACGAGCGAGACTGGCACGCAGCTCGGTGGAAAAATTGAGGAATGAGAAACCACCGATCGGCAGGCCCGCTCCGCTGAGCGGCGACACTTCGTATCGACCCCAACCTCGCAGGTTCGTCGCACCACCCAGAAAATAGCGCTTGAAGAAGGGCACTTGGATTTCGGGCGACCCAAACGCATTGATCCCGCCCATCCTGGCCTGCGCTGCACCGACCAGATGGCTCGAGAGGGTCTTGAACACGCGCAGCTCGCCGGTCACCTCGAAGTAATCCCATGTGCCGGCGAGCCATTTGCCCGCTTGTTCGAGGTGAATCGCCGCCACATATCCCTGCTTGGCGTCGAGCAGGTTGTTGGTCGTGTTCCGCCCGCCGTCGAGACTAATCGCCGATCGCGTGCCGCGTCCGGTTCCGAAGCGCGGATCGAGTCCCCACGAAATGAGATCGTCGCGCAGGGTCGGATCCTCGAGCGCTTCGTTCGAGATCTGGTAGGTCTCGTACTCGTTCACGTAGGTCAGCGACATCGTGGTCGTCGGTCTCGAGCCGAGAACGGGGCCGCCGGTGCGCCGAAACCGCCTGGTGACGGTGACCTTGCCGCCATTGGTGTCCAGCGTGAATGCGGGCTCGTCGGTGTGCCACGACTGGCCGGTCAACGTCAGATCGTTGCGCGGCCCGAACAGGTACGGCTCCTTGAAATTCAGCCGGACGCCTCTGTCGAGCGCCGAGTAGCGAGCGAGGACGCCTGCGGTCCGCGCTCCACCCAGAAAATTGACGTGCCGCCAATCCACTTGCACGCGGGCCTTTTCTTCCGTGCCATAGCCGACGCCGAAGTTCACTCTCTGATGTTTGCCTTCGGTGACGGTGACGCGTGTCGGCACGTCGGTTGGCTTCTCATCAACCTTCAGCGGCTCGACGTTCGCGAAATCGAACAACTCGGGTCCGTACAACTTCCGCTGGCTTTCCTGGAGCGCGCTCTGGCGGAACAGCTGTCCCGGACGGTAAGTCAGTTGCCGGCGCACGACGTTATCGCCGACGCTGACGTTCCCATTGACTTCGATCGGACCGAATCGGGCGAGCGGTCCGGCATCGGCGGTGAGCTGCACGACACGCTCTCGTTCAGAGCTGCCTGGATTCTCCACAATCCTCACCGACGCGTACGGATAACCGTGATCTTTCAGTTCGTCGAGCGCCGCTTCGCGGCTCGCCTGCACCAGGGCACGATCGAGCGGCTGACCGGCTTTCAGCGGCAGACCATTTTCGAGCGCAGTGCGATGCTGTTCCGGCAAGGCCTCGAAGCCACTGAAGGTTACGCGTTCGACCCGAATCGGATCGCCTTCCGAGATGTTGACCGTGATGCTGACCGCGGTTTGCGTGTCATTCAGACGCGCATCGAACGAAGTGACGCGCGCGTCCGGAAATCCGCGGTCGCGATAGAAGGCGACGATTCGCTTGAGGTCGGCCTCGAACTGATCGCGGCTGAAGTAGTGTTTCTGTCCCCACGGAAGCCGCGAGCTCGCTGAGGTAGCGAGTACCGATTTCAACTGCGCGGGTGTGACCGCCCTGGTCCCGTTGAACCTGAAGCTGGAGACCCTGACGCCCCCCTCTTCTTTACATGACGTTGCCGCCGCCGCGATGAGACAGAGGAAGACCGCGCGAATCAGGGAGCGACGGAACATAGCGCTGGTGAGGTACTCACAAGCTATGCCATTTGCGCAGAAAGGTAAAAGACAAAGATAAGAGGAAGGAACCCGAATTGGCGACCACCGTCCAAAAAAGAAAGGCCAGCGATCGTCCTCCCAGGGACGCTCGCTGGCCATTAATTCACCGTCCGAGTTACTCCCGCGTAATCTCTGGCTTACCTGCCGATACCGACAACATGATGCCCAGCCCGAGCGCAATCACGAGTCCGATTGCGACCCATGCAGCTGAGATGTGTCGGAGCGCGCCGCCGTACCAGAGCGCCGCGAGCGCCCCGAGCACGAGGATGAAATATCCGATCAGGTAAGCATTGATGAATCGCATCGAGGCCTCCTGCGCCTTTTGACGTTTACCCTTCTCCCTTTTCCGCTGCCCTTGTCCCTTTCGTGATGCGCGACCGCAGCGTTAGCGCGTCAGTCGCACAACGAGTGCCGCGCGGCGGTTCAGCCGGCGCGTTTCTTCGCGGCTGTTGTCGTACTTCGGCCGT
>JBPYFA010000168.1:0-9209 GCA_051986585.1 Vicinamibacterales bacterium
GGCATAGGACTCGGCCCGGAAGCCGCGGCGCGCCCGGGGTCGCGTGTGCACGATGAGATCGTTCCAAATCCCGATGGCCAGCGTCCGACCGGCGTGGCGCGTCCGAGCAATAATGCCGGCGGCCTCGAAGGAGGCGTCACCAACGGCGAAGATCTTCGCGTGTCGGCCTGGATGAAACCCATCTCTACGCTGATGAAACCGCTGCGATCGGTCGATTTGACGACAATGGGAGAAGCGGCCGCGGCGATCGAACGCAGCGACGTCTGCGCGGTCCCGGCCGCCGCCGTCGTCGGCGAAGCCATGGTGGCGCTCGTGCTGGCCGACGCGCTGGTCGAGAAGTTCGGCGGCGACTCGGTCGCTGAACTGGAGCGCGCCATCAGCGCCTGGACCTCGACGGTCCGCGAACACTTCGCCGCGAAACACGCCTGATCGATCCTTCGCCGTTCGTCTGTCCTTATGATTCGGCCGATTCTGCGATACGGGGAGTCGCTCCTCCACCAACCCGCGTCGGATGTTCCAGTCGTGGACGACGAGATCCAGAAGCTGGTCGATGACATGATCGAGACGATGTATGCGGCCCCCGGTGTCGGGCTTGCCGCTCCGCAGGTCGGGATCGCGAAGCGGCTGTTCGTCATCGATCTCTCCGTCGGCCGGCGGCTGACGGATTTGATTGTCATGATCAACCCGGTGTTCGTCGAACGCGACGGCATGCAGCTCGAAGAAGAGGGCTGCCTCAGCGTTCCCGGCTTCAACGCGACCGTTGTACGGCCGGCACGAGCGGTCGTGCGCGGACTCGATCGATCCGGGCACGAGCAGACCATTGAAGGACGAGAACTGCTCGCGCGCGCCTTTCAACATGAGATGGATCATCTTGACGGAACGCTGTTCATCGATCGGTTGAGAGGGATCAAGAAGGATCTGATCGTGCGGAAGATCCATAAGCTCCGACGGTCGGGACGATGGTAGCGGACGCACTTCGGGTCGCGTACTTTGGGACGCCGGAGTTTGCCGTTCCGAGCTTGCGAGCGCTTCTCGGCTCACGCCATCAGGTCGTCCTCCTCATCTCACAACCTGACCGGCCCAGAGGGCGTGGGCACCATGTCGTCGAGACGCCGACCAAACAGGTCGCGCTTGCCGCGGGTGTGCCGGTGCTGCAGCCGCTGAAGCTTCGCGAGGAGGCATTTCTCGCCAGCTTCGCAAACTACCAGGTCGATCTCGGCGTCGTCGCCGCCTACGGCCGGATTTTGCCGCAGGCGCTGCTGTCGATTCCGCGTCTCGGGATGATCAACGTGCACGGGTCGCTCCTGCCCAAATATCGCGGCGCCGCGCCCGTTCATCGTGCCGTCATCGCCGGCGAGGAAACCACCGGCATTACGATCATGCGCGTGACTGCGGAACTCGATGCCGGCGCGATGTTCACGAAAGCGGAGCGCCCGATCGGGATCGACGAGACCAGCGTCGAAGTCGAGCAGGACCTGGCGGAGATTGGCGCCCGCGCGCTGGTCGACGTGGTCGAGCAGCTGGCGCACGGGCGCGCGACCGAGACGCCGCAGGACGCTGCACTCGCCACCTATGCGCCGAAGCTGGAAAAGAGTGAAGGTCCGATCGACTGGTCGTTGGCGGCGCGTGACATCCACAACCGCGTGCGCGGGCTTCAGCCGTGGCCGATGGCGTCTACGGCGATCGGGGGTCAGCGGTACTTGATCCATCGCACCGAGCTTACCGAGCGTCCGACACAGGCTCGCGCCGGCACGGTCGTCGACGCCGGCGGTGATCTGTTCACCATTGCGGCGGGTGACGGCGCGCTGTTGCGAGTCCGGATCATCCAACCGGAGGGACGTCGTGCCATGACCGCGCGCGAGTTCCTGAGTGGGAGAAAACTCAATCCCGGTACGATCGCCGGGAATGCATGATCGCTCCGGCGCGATTCGCCGCCTTCGAGGTGTTGCGAGCCGTGAACGACGGACGACTGGACCTGCCGTCCGCACTCGCACATGTTCGTCCGCGACTCGCCGACGAGCGCGACCGCGCGCTGGCCGGCGAAATCGCGACCGGCACGTTGCGGTGGCAGGGTGCGTTCGACGCCGTCATCGAAGCGTTCGCCAACCGTGCGCTCTCGAAATTCGATCCTGAGATCGTCGTCATCTTGCGCATGACGGCGTTTCAGCTCCTCCATCTCGACCGAATTCCCGCTGCCGCCGCCGTCAACGATGCCGTCGCGCTCGCCGGGAAGGCCGGGAAGAAGAGCGCATCCGGGCTGGTCAACGCCATCGCGCGGCGGATCAGCCGTGAACGCGATCACTTACCCCTTCCTCCCCGCCCGCCCGCCTTTTCGCGCGAGGCAGCGGTGGCATACCTCGAAAAAACCCTGTCGCATCCGGGTTGGCTCGCGGGTCGATGGTTGGATCGGTATGGTTTCGAAGCCGCTGAACAGTGGGAACTGTTCAACAACGAGCCGGCCGCCCTGACGTTGCGCGCGAACACGCTCCGCATCTCGCGCGAGGCGCTCGCCGAGCGGTTGAGCGCGGCAGGAGTTGAAACGGAACCGACGCGATTTGCGCCCGACGGACTGCGCGTCCGCAGCGGCAATCCCTTGCTGACGACGACTGCCAGCGAAGGGATTTTTTTGGTGCAGGACGAAGCTTCGCAGTTGATTGCCGAACTTGTTGCGGTTCAACCCGGTGAGCGGATCCTCGATGCGTGCGCGTCGCCGGGGGGCAAGACGACGGCGATGGCGGCGCGTCTGAACAATGAAGGCTTCATCGCGGCGACTGATATTCGCGGCAGAAGGGTCGACCTTCTCGCACAGACGATCGACGCGATGGGCGCGACGTCGGTCCGTGTCATCCGGGCAGATGCGTCGGTCACTCTCCCCTTTGCCTCCAGGTTCGATTGTGTGCTCCTCGATGCCCCATGTTCCGGGTTGGGCACGCTACGCCGGGATCCTGACGTCCGGTGGCGGCGCTCGCCTGATGAGCTGACACGATTCGCCGCAACGCAGCTCGCGATGCTCACGCGCGCGGCAGACGTTCTTGTTGACGGCGGCCGGCTCGTCTACGCCACGTGTTCGAGCGAACAGGAAGAAAACGAGGAGGTCGTCGCAGAATTCCTGTCCTCACGCACCGATTTCGAGCTGCAGCCGGATCGCATCGGGGCCCCCTTCCGCCGCTTCGTGACGCCGGCAGGGCACTTCAGAACGCTGCCATTCCGCGACGGCCTCGAAGCCTTCTTTGCCGCCATTCTGGTGAAAACTAAGGACTTGGCGTAAAATTTAGGTTTCATGGCTTTAACCACACGCGTGTGGGGCGCGGGCAAGCTGGTGCTCCTCGGCGGCGCTCTACTCCTGACGTACGTGATCTTTACGGCAGCCGCAATGCGTGTGGCACTCAAGACCCGCGAGGTCGTCGTCCCTCCGTTGTCGGGCAAGACGGTGAATGACGCCACCGCGCTCCTCTCTCAGTCCGGGCTCAACTTGAAGGTCGAAGAAGGACGCCGGAGCGACCCGAAGGTGCCCGCCGGGCAGATCCTCGCGCAGGATCCAGCGGCAGGGACGAGCACCCGCCGTGAACGGAGCGTCAAGGTCTGGGTCAGCGCCGGCCCCCGCGCCACGGTGGTTCCTGCACTCCTTGGCGAGAGCGATCGAGCGGCGCAGTACCGTCTTCAGCAGGACGGCCTCGAACTGGCTGGTACGTCGGAAATCCGGTCCTCAGAGTATCCGCCTGACGCGGTCATCGCCCAGAATCCCGAGCCAAAGAGCGACGCCCCGAAAGTTGCGCTGCTGGTCAATCGAGCGGAGCGGGGCGCCACCTACGTCATGCCCGATCTCATCGGTGTCAACGGCGACCGTGCCGCTGACCTGCTTCGTGCCCGCGCATTCCGAGTGGCCGTCGTCGGCGATCACCCGTACCCTGGCGTGCCTGCCGGCATCGTGCTTCGTCAAAATCCTCAAGCTGGGTTCCAGATTGCGCCTGGCGAGCCGATTTCGCTCGAGGTCAGCCGTTGACGGTTCGGATCGCGCCATCCATTTTGTCGGCCGACTTTGCTGTTCTGGGCGAGCAAATCGCGGCGGTTGAACGCGGCGGCGCAGACTTGATCCACGTCGACATCATGGACGGGCACTTCGTCCCGAACCTGTCGATTGGCGTTCCGGTGGTGCGATCGATTCGCAAGATCGCGAGCGTTCCGCTCGATGTGCACCTGATGATCGAGGAACCGGATCGCTATCTGGATGCCTTCGTCAAAGCGGGCGCGGCAATGATTTCGGTCCATTTCGAAACCCTGCCCCATCTGCATCGGACCCTCCAGGCGATCAAGGAACTCGGGGCCAAGGCAGGCGTCGCGCTGAACCCGTCGACTCCGGTCGGGATGTTGGAGGAAGTCGCCGGGATGGTCGACCACGTGCTGGTCATGTCGGTCAATCCCGGGTTCGGGGGTCAGACTTTCATCCCGCGGAGCGAGTCTAAAATTCAGGCGGTCCGTGCCCTCCTGAACCGGCAAGGCAATGCTGCGCCCATTGAGGTCGACGGCGGCATCGACGCCTCGAACGTAGCGCGGATTGTCGAGGCAGGCGCAACCATCCTCGTTGCCGGCACATCCATCTTTGGAACCGGGGATCCCGAGCAGGCGACGCGCGATCTGCGTGCCGCCGCGACCGCGAAGGCCGGAGTCTGAGCGTGGCCGTGGGCGAGCGGAAGGAGCAGCCTGCGTCGACCTCTGTCATCCGCGTTCGGTACGCGGAAACGGACAAGATGGGGGTCGTGTATTACGCGAATTACTTCGTGTGGTTCGAGGTGGCTCGCGCCGATTTGCTCCGCTCGCTCGGGTGGACGTATCGCGAGATGGAGCACGCCGGCGTGTCACTCCCTGTCATCGCGGCGCACTGCGAGTACCGAAAGCCCGCGAAGTACGACGATGAGATTGAGGTGAGGACGAGAGGACGAATGCTGTCTCCGGTTCGAATGGAGTTCACCTACGAGATCGTGCGGCGGGACGATCAGTCGATCGCGGCATCGGGGCACACCATCCATGCCGCGCTCGATCCGTCCGGCAAGCCGTGCCGGCTCCCCGATCGCATCAGGCAGGCGTTTTCATGAAGGCGCTGGTCACCGGAGCGGCCGGCTTCATCGCCTCGCATCTGTGCGAAGTTTTGCTCGAACGTGGGGCCGAGGTGATCGGCGTCGATTGCTTCACCGACTACTACCCACGTGCGCTCAAGGAGGCCAACCTCGCGGTCAACCAGGGGCGGCCGAACTTTCGCTTCGTGGAGGCGCGCCTTCAGGACGCCGATTTGCAATCGCTTCTGCACGGAACGACACACGTCTTCCATCTCGCCGCTCAGGCCGGTGTCCGCAAGAGCTGGGGACGGGATTTCCGCGTGTATACCGACAACAACGTCGATGCCTCGCAGCAGCTGCTCGAAGCGTGCGTCGGTTTGCCGTTGCATCGGTTCGTCTATGCCTCGAGCTCATCGGTCTACGGCGACAACGCCGACATTCCGATGCGCGAAACCGCGGTCCCACAGCCGGTCTCGCCTTACGGCGTGACCAAGCTGGCCGCCGAGCAGCTGTGTTACCTGTACCACGTGAACCATGGAGTTCCGACCGCGTCGCTCCGATATTTCACGGTGTATGGGCCCAGGCAGCGCCCCGACATGGGTTTTCATCGTTTCATCCGCGCTGCCATCGACGGGGACCCCATCACTCTGTATGGCGACGGCGAGCAGACGCGGGACTTTACGTTCGTACGGGATGCGGTCGCGGCAACGGCTGCCGCTGGCGACCGCGGTGTGCCCGGGCGGGCGTACAACATTGGCGGCGGGTCACGCGTGTCTATCAACCAGGTCCTGGACATCATCGGCCGCGTGGTCGGCCGATCGCTCGACGTACGGCGCGAACCGGCACAGAAGGGAGACATGCGCGACACCTTCGCCGACACGTCTCTCGCGAAAGCCGATCTCGGCTTTGTCCCGACCGTTTCGCTCGAAGAAGGAATCGCCGCGGAGTATCGATGGCTTTCGACTACACCCGCGCTCCGTTGACGGGAGCGCGTTTCATTTGGATCGTTCTCGTCTTCCTGCTGCCGGCGTGTGCCAGCAGCGTCAAGAAGCCGCCGGTTGGAACACTCGAGCCCGACAAGTTCCTGTGGGAGCGGGGGGCCGAAGAACTGAACAAGAAACACTGGCTGACGTCACGCGAGTACTTCAGGCAATTGATGGATAGCTATCCACAGAGTCAGTACCGCGCCGACGCCAAGCTGGGTCTCGCCGACTCCTACCTTGGCGAAGGGTCGGCGGAATCGAAGGTCCTTGCGATCAATGAGTATCGCGAGTTCCTGTCGTTCTATCCCACCCACAAGCGCGCGTACTACGCGCAGTTCAAGCTGGGGATGTGCCATTTCTATCAGATGCACAGCCCCGACCGCGATCAGAGCGAAACGATCGAGGCCATCGCCGAGCTGACGACCTTCGTGCAGCGCTACCCACGCGTGGAGCAGAATCCGTTGCTCGACGAAGGACGTGCGCGGCTGCGCGAAGCGCACGATCGGTTGAGCGACTACGACTACAAGGTCGGCTACTTTTACCTGAAGACGCAGAAATTTCCGCCCGCAGCGATCGAACGGTTCAAGGACATTCTCAAAAACGATCCCGAATACAGCCGCCGCGACGGGGTGTATTTCTACCTTGCCGAAGCGTATATCAAGATGCAACGCCCAAAGGAAGCGCTCCCCTTCCTCGACCGTCTCGTCGACGAGTTCGAATCCAGCGAGTACCTCGAACAGGCGAAGAAACTGTCGGAAACCTTGAAGGCCGATCCGAAGGCCAAGAACGGGAGCGAATCGAAATGAATCGTCGTGTGCGTTCACTGATTCAGGCCGCCGCGGTCATCGCGCTGGCACCGCTGTCGGTCCAGGCACAAACCGCCACGCGCATCGTCAACCGCGACCAGGCCGCGGACCTCGCCTGCGGCGCCCGCGCGACGAGCATGCCGCAGGATCGGTCGATACAAATTGCGCCAGGGCGCGACTACGGCAAGGTGATGTTCGGTCCTGACGAAACGCTCGTCGTCAATAGCGGCACCGCGCGCGGCATCAAGGTCGGACAGGAATATTACGTGCGGCGCGTGATCGAGGATCGGTTCGTCCACAGCGCCGGCGACAACCTGCCACTATCGAGCATTCACACCGCCGGCTGGGTACGAATTCTCGACGTGACCAACGACTCCGCCATTGCCGAAGTGATCAAGGCGTGCGATGGAATTCAGGAAGGTGACTATCTCGAGCTCTTCGTCAAGCCCGAGTTGCCGCCGGCGCCGGCCGCCGACGGACAACCTGACTATGCCAACCCCGGTCACGTCGTGCTCGGCGACGACCGCCGGCAAATGGGGGCGTCGGGCGATCTGATGGTGCTCGACCGCGGCAGCGATCACGGCCTCCACGCCGGCCAACGACTGACGATCTTCCGCACCACTGGCCGCGGCACCGGCCCCGTCGCCCGGATTGCAGAGGCCACGGCGATGGAGATCAGTCCCGAGACCAGCGTCATCCGCATCGACAAGACCAGCGACGCCGTCATTGTCGGAGATCTGGTGGCGATACATCGAATCCCTAATCCATAATCGCTGATCCTGAATCCCTTATCTTTGAATCGCTGATCCCCGAATCCCTTATCTCCGAATCCCTCGATCCTTGGATCAGCGATTCGAGGATTCCTCGATGCGAGGATGAGGGATTCGGGATCAGGGATTAAGGATTAGGGATTGATGTGATCACGCCGTTGTATCGCCGATAGTAGTCGACGGCTGAGGCGACGGCAGTGATCATTGCCACCCACAGCGCGAGCCGTCCCAACGCTGCGAATAACGGAACATGGTCTCCGAGAATGAGGAGCAGGATCGCGGTCACCTGCGAGGCCATCTTGAATTTCCCGAGCGGTGACGCGGGAATCGCCACACCGCGCGATTGCGCCAGGCTGCGAAGCACGGTGACCGCAATTTCGCGACCGAGAATCACCACCACCATCCACGATTGCGCCAGATCCATCTGCACCAGCGATACCAGCGCCGCGGTGATCAGCAGCTTGTCGGCGAGCGGATCGATGAACTGACCGAGGGTGGTGACCTGCTTGCGCCGCCGCGCGAGGTAGCCGTCGAGCCAATCGGTCACTGAGGCCAGGCCGAAGATCGCGGCGCCCACCAATTCCTTGCGAACACCAAGAATCAGATGCCCCTCGAACTTCGTCAGCAGAACGACGACGAGGAGCGGAACGAGGAAGATGCGGCCGATCGTGATCGCATTCGGCAGATTCACGGCGATTGGCACCATCATCAACCAAAAATCAGCAATCAGCAATCGCCATGCATTATCATCGGAAGTTGCATGAAGGCCATTCTGCTCGCTGGTGGGAAGGGCACACGCCTGAGGCCGTTGACGGTCCACACGCCGAAGCCAATCGTTCCGATTCTCAATCGACCGTTTCTCTATTACCAGATAGATCTGCTCAAACAGGTACCGGAAATCGACGAGGTGATTCTCAGCCTGAACTACCAGCCGCGCCGGATTGAAGAGATATTCGGCGAAGGTGCGGATCTCGGCATGCGGCTGCGTTACGTCGTCGAGCCGATGCCGCTCGGGACGGGCGGGGCGATCCGTTATGCCGGAGACTCGCTGACCGATTCGGTGGTCGTGTTCAACGGAGATGTCCTGACCCAGGTCGATCTCGGAGCGGTCCTGCGCCTCCATCGGGAACGCCGGGCGAAGGCGACGATCGTGCTGACGCCGGTCGAGAACCCTCGCGCCTATGGATTGGTCGAGACTGATTCGAACGGCAACATCCTCAGGTTTCTTGAAAAGCCAGGGGAAGACGAGATTACCTGCAACACGATCAATGCCGGCATCTACGTACTCGAGCCGGATACCTTCGACCGGATTCCCAAAGACACCGCCTGGTCGATCGAACGCAGCTTCTTTCCGTCGCTCATCGATCGAAAGGAGACCTTCGTCGCCTACGTCTACGACGGCTACTGGATCGACATCGGCACTCCGCAGAAATATCTCCAGGTGCATCGCGACATCATGGACGGGCGATACCAGGCGCCACCCTTCGCGGGAGCCCCTCCGGCGACGTGCTGGGTCTCGCCCGACGCGAAGATTGAACAGGGAGTGGAGTTGCACGGTCCCTGTTTCGTCGACGAAGCCGCGGTCGTGAAAGCCGG
>JBPYFA010000169.1:0-8793 GCA_051986585.1 Vicinamibacterales bacterium
CTGGCTTGTGTGGTTTTATTAGCTAAGCCGAATCCTGAACCCCGCAGAACCAAGAACCGAACCCTGCAGAACCAAGAACCGAACCCGGTAGAACTAAGGGCCGAACGCAGTAGAACCTAAGAACCGAACCCGGCAGAACCCCGTAGAACCCCGCAGAACCCAGTAGAACCTTATAATTCGCCAGTGCTCTCCCTAGTCATCCCGGTTTACAAGAACGAGGCGAATCTCCCTCGACTTCTCAGCGAGATCGAGGCACTGGCCGCCCGGGTGCCGGATTCAATGGAGGTCGTGTTCGTCGTCGACGGCAGTCCCGACGCGTCTTTCCGGATTCTCCGCGAGCGACTGCCTGCCTGGCCGGTTCGCTCGCGATTGCTCGAACTCAGTCGAAACTTCGGTTCGTTTCCCGCCATCGCCGCGGGCTTGCGTCACGGCCGCGGCGATTATTTCGCCGCCATCGCCGCTGACTTGCAGGAGCCGCCGGATCTCGTGCTCGAGTTCTATCGGCTGATGAGAAACGGCGACGCCGACGTGGTCTTTGGGCACCGCACCGGCCGCGCTGACGGATGGCTTTCGCGGGCGGCATCGGAATGGTTCTGGCGCCTCTATCGCCGATTCGTCGTCAAAGACATGCCGCGGAGTGGCATCGATGTGTTTGGGTGCACCCGCCAGGTGCGCGACCGGTTGGTCGAGCTGAAAGAGGTCAATACCAACCTGATCGCGCTCCTTCTCTGGCTGGGATTTCGACGCGCCTTCGTTCCCTATGAGCGACGCGCGCGGCTGGAAGGCCGAAGCGCCTGGACGGTTGCCAAGAAATTCCGGTATGCACTCGACAGCGTGTTCAGTTTTACCGATTTACCGATTAAGGCCCTGTTGTTCCTGGGCGTGATCGGGACGACGGCCGCCTGCCTCGCCGGCGTGACGGTGTTTCTCGCCTGGCTGTTCGGCCACATCCCGGTGCTCGGCTACACGCCTCTGATGCTGGTGATAAGTTTCTTCGGGGGCCTGACGGCGCTCGGCCTCGGCATCATCGGCCAGTATCTCTGGCTGTCGTTGCAGAATGCTCGCGGCCGCCCAAGCTTTGTCGTCAAATCTGAATGGACGTCGACCGCTGACGGAGACGCGCGGGCAGGCGCCGGCGATCGTCACGCGCTCGCGGCGCCGCCGATTGCCGACAGGAACTCGTCGTAGTCGCGAATGTAGTCGCCGGCATCATACGGATCGGACGCGAACACCAGCAACAGCGCATCGGCCGAGTACCGATACTGCACCGCCCAGATCATTGGCGGAAGGTACAGCCCGATGCTGGGGCGATCCAGTGTGATTTCCTCGCTCGCTTTGCCATCGTCGACGACCACCGAGAGGGAGCCGCGAAGACAGACCAGGAACTGGCGGCATTTCCGGTGCGCGTGTTCGCCCCGCACGTCCTTTCCCGGCACATCGAACACGATGAAGTACCGTTTCGGAACGAAGGGAACCTGTTGAGGAAACTCACCGACCGAGAGACTGCCACGCAGATCCGCGAAGATCGGGAGCTGATGAACCGTGACGCCCTTGACTGATGTCGGCCTGGTCTCCGCGTCAGCGGCCGCTTTGGGTCGCGGCGGAGCCGGCGACCCGCGTTTGGTGTCGACGTAACCGACAATGCGAGCCGGATTGCCTGAGACCACTGCCCGTGCCGGCACATCGTGGGTCACCACCGCGCCAGCGCCAACCATCGCGCGAGCGCCGATTCGCAGCCCAGGCAGGATTGATGCGCCGCCGCCGATCGATGCCCCTCGTCCGACGTAGGTTTCCACCACTCTGGTCTGGTACTGTTTGCTCTTCGGATATTTGTCGTTCGAGAACGTCACGTTCGGTCCGATGAACACGTCGTCGGCGATCCGCAGTCCGTCCCACAACTGCACTCCACACTTGACCGTCACTCGGTCGCCGATCGTGACGTCGTTCTCGATGAACACGTGATCGCAGATGTTGCAGTCTTTCCCGATCGTGGCCCCGGGAAGAACGTGCGCGAACGCCCAGACTCGGGTGTTCTCGCCGATGGCCGAGGCTTCGCATAATGCCTGCGGGTGGACGAAGATCTTCGGAGCCGTGACCTGTTCTGCCATCAGGCCTGAATCGTAGCGCTCCTCAAGGTGATGAGCAACAAGTCAATGCTCAATGTTCAATGAAGAGTGCTCAATGATGAAAAGCATTGAATCGTGAACCTTCGATCATTGAGCATTGATCATTGAGCATTGAGATCCGCCCTCGTCGGGCACTGACCGTGTCGCTATTGGCCATCGCCGCGGCGGCTCTGGCGCTGCGAGCCTTGTCCGTTGCCGAACCCCTCGGAATCGACCAGAGTTTGTGGGCGTCGGCGGTCCGCGGCATGGATCATCACCAGCGGTTGTACCGCGATGTGTGGGAACAGCGCCCGCCTGGCATCTATTTCACCTACCTCACGGCCTTTCGTCTGTTCGGATGGACTCCAGCAGCGGTCGCATGGCTGGACGTCTTCGCGGCGGCGGCGACGGCGTGGCTGCTGTTTGCGATCGTCAGGCGGCTGAGCAGCGCGATGACCGGGGCGTTCACGGCCGCGCTTTATGCGCTGCTGACGATGCCCGGCTGGCTGTACCGGCACGACGGGTTTCTGGAACGCAGTGTGTGCGAAACGTTCATCGTCGTGTGCGTCGCGCTCGCCGCGTGGTGCGCGGTGCGATGGCGGCTCTCCGGATCGGCCGATTCCGTCCGGCAGCTGTCTGCGTTCGGGGTCGGGTTGTTCGGCGGCGCGGCCGTGGTGTTCAAGCCCAACGCGGGTCTCTACTTGCCGGCGGTTCTCGTATGGATGTGGCTGTATCGACCAGCATCCATGACGCCCCGTCAAATGGTTCGGGCCCTCGGCGTAGTCGTCTTGGGAGCAGTCGTGGCGCCCATGCTGACTCTCCTCTGGCTCTGGCGACTCGATCTTGTTGGCGACGCGCGAGTCGCCGTGCTCGATTTCAATCGCTTCTACGTTTCACAGGGGCTCACGGTGACCGGCTACGCTGTCGGTTTCTCGAAAGCGATCTGGCTGCGAATGAAAACCGATCCGCTGTGGCTCGCGGGAGGCGTGGCGACGTTGTCGGCGGCGTGGGAGCTTGCCCGGCGGCGCAGGCTCGACGCGCTTCCCGGTCTTGCGCTGTGTTGGGGCGGCGCTGCCGCGCTCGTCATCGTCGTCAACGGCGCAAGGTTGTTCAACACGTACTTCATCCAGGCGTTCGCGCCGCTCGCCGTCTTCGCGGCCTGGCTGCTCGTTGAACGTGCCCGACACTCCGGAGGGGCGCGCCTGGTGAGCCTGGTGACCGCGGCGTTGATGCTGACGCTTCTGGTGCAGCGGAATTACATCGCGCGCGTCTACGAGTTTGCGGACGCCGATCTCGACGTGATGCGCGGGACGCTAAATCGCTCGACGTTCCTCGATCTCTTCGGCGGCTACGGAAATGAACGTGGCTATTCGGCTCGCGCGAACGACGAGCTTGCCGCTTACGTCCGGGCACACACGTCACCCGACGATCGCATCTTTCTGTTCGGGATCAATGGAGCCGGCGTCTACTTTCTCGCCGACCGACTGACGGCGCACCGGTTCCTGCGCGTGAATTTCTTCGTGCCGTCCGAGTTCCCGAACCCGGCGTTCACGCTCGATGCCGTGGTTGCCGACCTGATGGTTCGCCGGCCTCTCTATCTGATCTTCGAGCAGCTCCACTCGCCCTCCGAGATGGGACGGATGGTCGACTCGTTGCCGTCGAGCGAAGCAGTCAAGCCGTTGCTCGAGCAGTACCGGCTCGACGCGAACATCGAAGATTTTTCTTTATACCGGCTGAACCAGCCGCTGGCGAGCGAGCCGCAGTGAGCGCAACATCACCGGATCTCCGAGCGTTTTCGACGAATCCGTGTGGTAATCTTCCCTGTACATGGCCACGCGTGCATTGATCACCGGAATCACCGGGCAGGACGGATCGTACCTGGCTGAGCTGCTGCTCGAAAAAGGCTACGAGGTCACCGGCATCGTCCGGCGCTCGAGCGCTCCAAACCTCTGGCGGATCGAGCACCTGCTCGATCGGATCGAGCTCCGGCCCGGCGATCTGCTCGATCAATTGTCGTTGATGAAGGTGCTTGCCGAGGTGCGGCCGCACGAGATGTACAACCTGGCCGCGATGTCGTTTGTGCCGGCCTCGTGGGATCAGCCGATGCTCACCGGCGAGTTCAACGCGCAGGGCGTCACTCGTCTACTGGAAGCGATACGACAGGTCGATCCCGAAATCCGACTCTACCAGGCCTCGTCGAGCGAAATGTACGGCAAGGTACGCGAGGTGCCGCAGACCGAGTTGACGCCGTTTTATCCGCGCAGTCCGTACGGCGTCTCGAAAGTGTTTGCCCACTACATCACCGTCAACTATCGCGAGAGCTATAACCTCTTTGCGGTCTCGGGGATTCTCTTCAATCACGAGTCGCCGCGCCGCGGGCTCGAATTCGTCACCCGCAAGGTGAGCGATGGCGTCGCCCGGATCAAACTTGGTCTCGCCGATTCGCTCGCGCTCGGCAACCTCGATGCACAGCGCGATTGGGGATTCTCGGGTGACTACGTGCGCGCGATGTGGCTGATGTTGCAGCAGAACCAGCCCGACGACTACGTGATTGCGACCGGAGAGTCTCACTCGGTGCGTGAGCTGGTCGAGCTCGCGTTCGATCACGTGAAACTCGATTGGCAGCGTTACGTCCGTCTGGATCCGAAGTTTCTACGGCCGGCCGAAGTCGACCATCTGATTGGCGATGCCTCGAAGGCCCGTGCGGCCCTGGGATGGCGGCCGGAGGTCGACTTCGCCGGTCTCGTCCGAATGATGGTCGATGCGGATCTCAACCGGCTGTCGCGTGCGCCAAGTACGCCCACCGGCGTCGAAGCGAGATGACCGGCGGCCGCCCAGCGGCCCGGTCAGGCAAGCGAATCGCCATCGTTCAATCGAGCTACATTCCCTGGAAGGGGTACTTCGATCTGATGAACAGCGTCGACGAGTTCGTGCTGTTCGATGACGTGCAGTACACACGACGGGACTGGCGAAACCGGAATCGAATCAAAACACCAGCCGGGCCCGCGTGGCTCTCTATTCCGGTCAGCAGCAAAGGACAATTCGAGGCGCCGATCAAAGACATCCGTGTGGACGATCGGACATGGGCCGGTCGGCACTGGCGTACGATCCGGGCGAATTACGCACGCGCGCCGCACTTTGGCTCGTACTCGGCGGTCCTCGAACCGCTGTATCTGGCGTGCGACGAATCGCACCTGAGCGGGATCAATCGCCGCTTCCTGACGGCGATCTGTGAGATCCTCGGCATTCGCACCAAGCTATCGTGGTCATGGGAGTACGACATCATTGACGGCAAAACGGAGCGCCTGGTGAGCATCTGCCGTCAGGCAGGCGCCAGTGCCTACTTTTCAGGGCCGTCAGCGGCATCCTATATCGACGCGCGGCAGTTCCAGGACGCGGGGATCGATCTGATCTATTTTGACTACGCTGGGTATCCGGCCTATCGTCAATTGTTTCCACCGTTCGACCATCACGTCAGCGTGCTGGATCTGATCCTCAACGAAGGTCCCGAGGCGCGGCGTTTCATGTTGAGTTTCTGATCGTGCGACTCTCAGTCGTTGCCACGTTGTATCAGTCGGCCTCGCATCTGGAGGAGTTCTATCGCCGGGTGCGCGCGGCAGCCGCCGCTCTTACCAGCGACGTTGAGATCGTGCTGGTCAACGACGGATCGCCCGACGCCTCGCTCGAGACCGCCGTGTCGTTGTTTCGCCGCGATCCAGACGTCGTGGTCATCGATCTGGCACGCAACTTTGGGCATCACAAGGCGATGATGACCGGGCTGCGCAGAGCGACCGGCGACCTGATTTTTCTCATCGACTCCGACCTCGAGGAAGAGCCGGAACTGTTGTCGACGTTCCACGACACGATGATTCGGACGGGCGCGGATGTCGTCTACGGCGTTCAGTCCGAGCGGCGCGGCGGGGTGGTGGAGCGGATCGGTGGCTGGCTGTTCTTCACGATCTTCAATGCGCTGTCGAATTGGCCGATTGCTTCAAACCTGGTCACCGTGCGGCTGATGACGCGCCGGTACGTCAGTGCTCTCATCGAACATCGCGAGCGGGAAACGATGATCGCTGGATTATGGGCGATCACCGGATTCGAGCAGGTCGCGTTGCCGGTTCGAAAGCACACGCGGTCCGCCTCTACCTACCGGTTCGGGCACAAGATTGCCATTCTCGTCAATTCGCTCACCGCGTTCAGCGATCGGCCGCTGGTGCTGATTTTTTACCTGGGAGTGGTGATCATTGCGCTTTCGGCCCTCGCCGCAGCGTATTTGATCATTCGGCGATTGTTCTTCGGGACGCTGTTGGCGGGATGGCCGTCCCTGATCGTATCGGTATGGCTGCTCGGCGGTCTCACGATCTTCTCGATCGGCATCATCGGGATCTATCTTTCCAAGGTCTTTCTGGAAACCAAACAGCGTCCATATACGATAATCCGCCATACCTATGAACGACCGAGCCGATCTGACGCAGGAACGGTTTCGACCGATGCACGAGACGGCCGCTCGATACTACGGTGACAAGATCCGCGAATTCGGTGCCACCCACCTGGGCGTGGACTGGCGTACGGAAGCGTCCCAGACTCTTCGTTTCGAGCAGCTGCTGCGCCTGGTGGATGTGGGCCAGCTTTCGAGTCTCAACGACTTTGGCTGTGGATATGGCGCACTGGTGACGTTCCTCCGTCAACGCGGCTCTCAGTGCCGCTACACGGGGTTCGACATCTCCGAGTCGATGATTGCCGAGGGCGTTTCGCTGCACGCCGGCGATACGCTGACCAGGTTCACCCGGAGTCTCGATGAGGTCAACCGCGCCGAGATCACGGTCGCGAGCGGCGTGTTCAATGTGAAGCAGCATCACCGCGAGAACGACTGGGAAGAGTACGTGCTCGAGAACGTTGGCGTGATGAACCAGATGAGCGACCGTGGGTTTGCCTTCAACATGCTGTCCAGCTACTCGGACCCTGCGAGGCGGCGCCCCGATCTCTTCTACGCCCGGCCGTCATTCTTCTTCGATTACTGCAAGACGCATTTTTCACCGGCAGTGGCATTGCTGCACGATTACCCGCTCTACGAGTTCACCATCGTGGTCAGAAAGTGAGTCGGCGTGGCCAAGCTCGTCGTATTCGGCGCCGGTGACATCGCACGACTCGCGCACTTCTATTTCTCAACTGATTCGGATCATGAAGTCGCGGCGTTCGCCGTCGATGCCGAGTATCGAACGACGCCTGAGTTCCAGGGATTGCCGCTCGTCGCGGTCGACGAACTGACGGAGCGTTTTCCCCCTTCCGGTTTCAAGATGTTCGTCGCCCTGAGTTATGCAAAGATGAACCGCATCCGGGCGGAGAAGTACCAGCTGATGAAGACGCTCGGATACGAACTCGTCAGCTACGTCAGCACCCGATGTTCGTACCTGTCGCAGTCGCCGCCCGGCGATAATTGTTTCATTCTCGAGGACAACACGATTCAGCCATACGTCACAATCGGCAACGACGTGACATTGTGGAGCGGCAATCACATCGGCCACGATTCGACGATCGGGGATCACTGCTTCATCAGCTCTCACGTGGTCGTCTCGGGCCACGTCGACATCGGGCCGTCGTGCTTCATCGGTGTGAACGCGACGCTGCGAAACTCGATCTCGATTGGTGAACGCACGCTGATTGGCGCGGGAGCGTCAATCATGAAAAGTACCCGTCCGGGCTCCGTCTACCCTGGACCGCGCGCCGAGCGAATGGCCAAAACCAGCGATCAACTTGACTTCTGAACCTTCCGGCTGGATCAAGCGAGGCCGCATCTTCGAGCCGGCGGGTCAGGCGCCCTGGGTCGGGACGCATGCCGCGTTGCCGGTGGTCGAACCCATCGATCGGGGGCATCGCGTCTACTTCTGCTCACGCGATCAGGCGGGACGATCGCACATCGGCTACGGGGAACTCGCGAAGGGGGCAACCCAAATCGATCGCATCGCGCCAGATGCCGTCCTTCACCCCGGTCGCCTCGGCTCCTTCGACGACGCAGGAGTGACGACGGCGTGCCTCGTTCGTCGCGACGATCGAAGGTTCCTCTATTACACCGGATGGAGCCGCGGCGTGAGCGTTCCTTTCTACCTGAACATCGGCCTCGCAATCAGCGAACGTGGCGGTCCGTTTCATCGCGTCTCGGCGGCGCCATTGCTCGACCGAATCGACGTCGACCCGTATCTGAATGCGTCCCCATGGATTCTTGTAGAGGCCAGCCAATGGCGAATGTGGTACGTCTCCGGTACGGGGTGGGACATTCTCGAGGGACAGCCCCGCCATCACTATCACATCAAGTACGCCGAGTCGTCAGATGGTCTGCACTGGATACGAACAGGTTCAGTGGCGATCGACTACGGCGAGGGCGAATACGCATTTGGCCGCCCCTGTGTGATGCACGATCGCGACACCGGCCGCTATCGCATGTGGTTTTCGGTCCGTGGCAGCGCCTATCGTCTCGGCTACGCTGAGTCGCTCGACGGAATCATGTGGCAGCGGGACGACCAGGCGCAGCATCTGCCGTTGTCGCCGAGTGGGTGGGACTCTGAGATGATCACGTACCCCGTTGTGTTCGCGGCCGAGGGTATTCTCCAGATGCTGTACAACGGCAATGGCTACGGGCGAACCGGAATCGGCATGGCAACGCTGTCGTGAAGATCTGCCTCGCCTGCGG
>JBPYFA010000170.1:0-8965 GCA_051986585.1 Vicinamibacterales bacterium
TCGCAGGCGAGCGCGAGCTCGTAGCCGCCGCCGGCGCACGAGCCGTTCACCGCCGCCATGTAGACTTGGCCGGAATGCGCGCTCGCATCTTCCATCGCGAGCCGCGTCTCGTTGGTGAATTTGCAGAAGTTGACCTTCGCGGCATGCGACGACCCGCGAAGCATGAAGATGTTCGCGCCAGCGCAGAAAATTCGTTCCTTGAGGCTGGTGATAACGACCGCATGCACTTCGGGATGCTCGAATCGCACTCGCTGAATCGCGTCGGCGAGCTCGATATCGACGGCGAGGTCGTACGAGTTCAGCTTCAGTCGGTATTCGTTCGACAGGCCGCCATCTTCCTGGACGTCCATCGACAGGGTCGCGATTTGACCATCGATGCTGAGCTTCCAGTGGCGGTATCGATCAGGTGAGGTTTCGAAGGAGATCCGCGAGCCTGGCGTGATTGCGGTATCCATCACGCCAAGCGTACTTGCGCGCTTGCGGCAGTGTCAAAGACGGCCGGCAGTTCCCAGCCGGCGGTTTCCAGTTTTGTCTGAGCAGACTGGATAGCCGCCGCCGGCAACTGGAAACTTCAACGAATCAGTATTCGTCCTCGTTGCCCCAGTATGACTCCGCCGAATTGGTCGAGGTCGGACTGGTCCACGAAGTGCCCGGCGCCGCGAGGCGGTTCTGAATCTGCGTTCGCAGCCATCCGATCGCGTCAGGCTCAGCCGCGCGGAGCGCCTTCCAATCAGCTTCCGGCAGAACGAGTGTAAGAGTTCGAGTGGGATTCGACGACTCGGGATTCATGATGCTTGCATCATAGTGGCCGACGAACCATATGTCCCGCACAACTTTCTAATGGAACCGATGCAACCGAGAGATGGCAACCTATGTGTCGATCGCATCTAAACCATTAGACAGATGCATGAGTTCGTTGGTTCGCGGGTTCGTTGGTTCGTTGGTTCGTTGGTTCGTGAGTTCGTTGGTTCGTGAGTTCGTTGGTTCGGTAGTTCGTGGGTTGCTGGATGTGGGGAATTGGTCGATTGGCGGTCACTTCAGCCCCCAAGCACAATTCACCCACTCCCCAATTCACCGATTTCTTATTGCGCCGTTTCTCCGGGTTTCAACGTGAGCACGTCGATTCCGTGTGGCTCGACGAGTTTCCGCAGTTGATCCGGAGTTCCCGTGAGAACCGGAAACGTGCCGTAGTGCATCGGCACGATTTGACGGGCCCCGAGCAACCTCGCGGCCAGAGCCGCACCCTGAGGATCCATGGTGAAGTGGTCGCCGATTGGCAGAAAGGCGATTTTCGGCGAGTGCCGCTCTCCGATCAGCCGCATGTCGCCGAACACGTCAGTGTCGCCGGCGAAATCGAATGTCTGTTCATCCTCCATCCGTACGACGAAACCGGTGGGCTGACCGAGATAGACGGTGGTCTCGTTCTCGACGACGCTGCTGCTGTGGATAGCAGGGACCATGGAAATTTCGAGTCCCGCCACGCTGACGGTGCCACCGATCCCCATGCCGGTCACGCCGGTCAGTCCTTTGCGCTGGAACCATAACGCCAGCTCGTAGACGGCGACGATCGGCGCCTTGGTTGCGCGCGATACGGCCGGCACATCGCTCGTGTGGTCGGCGTGCCCATGCGAGACGAGGATCACATCCGCCTCGGTGATCTTCTTCATATTCGGCGGACAGACCGGATTGTTTTCGAGGAATGGATCGGTGACGATCCGCTTGCCTCCCGGAGTTCGAATCACGAAAGTCGAGTGTCCGTGCCAGGTAATCGCGAGTCTCTGCATCGCCATCTGCCTATTCTGTGATCGCCGGCGCCGGTTCGACAACCGGCAGCTTTCGCGGCTGAACTGCTCTACGGATCGGCGTGGAGCCGCAAAGCCGAGTGAGAACGCCACGTTATAATTGAGCTGGATGCAAACGACGATTCCGTTGAACCTGATCCGGGGGCGAAAGAAGCGCACCGACGAGCTTCCGCGTCTGCCCAAGCCCGAATGGCTCAAGGTTCGGGCTCCTGGATCGGAGAACTATCACCGGCTGAAAGGCCTGATGCGGACGCTCGGCCTTCATACGGTCTGTGAAGAGGCGAACTGCCCCAACATCGGCGAGTGTTGGCATCACGGTACCGCGACGTTCATGATCCTTGGCGACACGTGTACGCGATCGTGTGGCTATTGCAACGTCATCCACGGCACCCCGTCCCCACCAGATGTACACGAGCCGGCCAACGTCGCGAGCGCGATTCAGGCGATGGAGCTTGCGCACGTGGTGATTACGTCGGTCGATCGCGATGATCTGCCGGACTACGGCGCCGGGCACTTCGCCCGCACGATCGCCGAGACGCGCGCGCGCATTCCCGGATGCAGCGTCGAGGTGTTGATCCCTGATTTCAAAGCTGATGAAACGGCGCTTCGTACGGTGCTCGATGCCCGGCCCGACATTCTGAATCACAACATCGAAACGGTGCCGCGGATGTATCGCATGGCGCGGCCGGGCGGACGTTACGATCGCGCCTTGCAACTGCTCGACCGGTCGCGCCAGTACGCGCCCGCCATTCCGACAAAGTCCGGCCTGATGGTGGGCCTCGGTGAGGAATGGGACGAGCTGGTGCAGACGCTAAGAGATCTTCGTCACGCCGGCGTGCAGATCGTCACCATTGGGCAGTATCTCCGGCCGTCACTCGCCAACCTGCCGATGTCGCGCTACTACAGTCCGGCGGAATTCGCCGAACTGAAGCGCATCGGGCGCGAACTCGGGTTTGGCCATGTCGAATCCGGTCCACTGGTGCGCTCGTCCTATCACGCGCACGAACAGGTACAGTCGTTGGCGGCGAATCTCTAGAAAGTGACGCGGCCTGTCGGTTTTGGGTTTTCGGTTTTGGGTTCTGGGTTTGGGTTGTTGGTTTGTAGTTTGGGTTGGTTTGTAGTTTGGGTTCGTTTGTAGTTTGAGTTCGTTTGATCGTTCGAAACGAAAACCCGAGAACCACAAACTGAAACGGAAAAGCCAAAACCAAAAACTGAAAACTGACGCCACTCAGGTTTGTCCCTATTTGTGTTTTTAAGTCCAGTGTCCACCCGCCCCCTCCACCTCATCGCCCGCGACATCGTCAACTGCACCCGCTGCGCGCGCCTCAGGACCTATTGCGAGCGAATCGCGCGCGACAAGAAGGCGGCGCATCGCGACGATGTCTATTGGGGTAAGCCGGTGCCCGGCTTTGGCGATCCTCATGCACGGGTGCTGGTCCTGGGCCTCGCTCCCGCCGCGCATGGCGCGAACCGTACCGGGCGGGTGTTTACTGGAGACGGGTCGGGCGACTTCCTGATGTCGGCGATGCACGCCGCTGGATTTGCTAATATCGCGACCTCGCGCCGATCGGACGATGGCCTAGCGCTGAGGAATGCCTACATCGCCGCAGCCGTTCGCTGTGCGCCCCCGGACAACAAACCGACGCCGACGGAAATCGTCGCGTGCCACGCACATCTCGTCGCCGAGGCGGCGGCGCTCAGCCGCCTTCGCGTGATTGTCGCACTGGGACGCATCGCCTTCGATGCGTCGTGGCGACTGCTTGCTGAGCGTGGAATCATCGTCCGGCCAAAGCCGCCCTTTGGCCACGGCCTCACATACAAACCGGAAGGCGCACCCGCAGTGATCGCCTCCTATCATCCCAGCCGTCAAAACACGAACACTGGCAAGCTGACGCCGGAGATGCTGGAAGACGTGTTCAGGAAAGCCGTACAGTTCGTGAATTGGTGAGTTACGAACCCGCCGCTTTTTTCTTCGGCCGGTAGACGTGTGTCGCCTGTCCGAAAAACACTTCGGCCGACTCCATGATCGTTTCCGACAACGTCGGGTGTGGATGGATCGTCATGCGGACATCGGTGGCGTTGGCGCCCATCTCCACCGCGAGCACTCCTTCGGAGATCAATTCGCCGGCTCCGGGCCCGACAATCCCTACACCGAGCACACGTTCCGTTTTGGGATCCAGGATGAGCTTGGTCATGCCGTCGGTCCGATCGAGCGTGAGCGCGCGTCCCGAAGCGGCCCATGGGAACCGCGCCACGGTTACCTCGCGCTTCTGTTTCTGCGCATCGGTCTCGGTCAAACCACCCCAGGCGAGCTCAGGGTCGGTGAAGACCACCGCCGGAATCGCGAGTGGCTCGAATGCGACTCGCTCGCCTGCTATCGATTCCACCGCGACGCGTCCCTCGTGCGAGGCCTTGTGCGCGAGCATCGGCTCGCCGACGACGTCGCCGATGGCGTAAATGGAAGGCTCAGCGGTGCGACGGGCAGGGTCGACCTCGATGAAGCCGCGCGCGTTCACTTTCACCTTCGTTCGATCGAGTCCTGGCACAGCCGAGTTCGGGCGGCGCCCCACCGACACGAGGACGCGATCGAACATCCGCTCCTTGGGTCCATCCGCCGGCAGCCCCTCACCCTCGAACGTGACGACGATCGCGTTCTTCGCTTCTCGCATCGCCACGACCTTGGTGTTGAGCCACACCGCTTCCGACATCGAATCGATGCGCTTGGCGAGGATGTTGACCAGATCGCGGTCGGCTCCGGGCAATAGTCCGCCGGTCATCTCGACGACGGTGACCTTGGTGCCGAGCGCCGCGTACACCGTCCCAAGCTCCAGGCCGATGTAGCCGCCGCCGACAACGAGGAGCGATTTCGGAACGTCGGGAACCTCGAGCGCAGCTGTGGAATCCATCACCCGCGGATTCTCGAGATTGATGCCGGGCAGCGGCGAGGGCCTCGATCCGGTGGCGATGATCGCATGCTCGAAGGTCAGGGTGTCCGATCCCGACTGGCCTTCGCGAGTGATATCCAGCGTGTGAGCGTCGCGGAATGCTGCCGTGCCCTGGATGTATGCGATCTTCCGCTGCTTCGACAGTTGACCCAGTCCACCCGTCAACTGATTGACGACTTTCGTTTTGAACGCACGCAGCTTGTCGATGTCGATTTTCGGCGCGCCGAATGCAATCCCCCAGGCTTCGGCGTGGCGCGCTTCTGTCAACACGTCGGCGACGTGAAGCAGCGCCTTCGATGGAATGCAGCCGCGATAAAGACACACCCCGCCCGGATTGACGGCGGGATCGACGAGCGTAACCTGCATGCCGAGATCAGCAGCGTAGAACGCCGCCGCGTATCCGCCAGGACCAGCACCGATGACGACAACTTGAGTTTGAGGCATAGATGACTGCCGCTCTCTCTACAACGACATCACGAACGGCTGCTCGAACGCCTCCGCGACCCAGCGTAGGAATCGCGCACCGTCGGCGCCATCGATCACGCGATGATCGTAGGAAAGCGAGAGCGGAAGCATCAACCGCGGCTGAAAGCTGGTTCCGTCGTAAACCGGCTCGAAGGCGCCTCGCGAGATGCCGAGAATCGCGACCTCGGGCCAGTTCACGATCGGCGTAAAGGACGTTCCACCGATCCCGCCGAGATTGGTGATGGTGAAGCCTCCTCCTTGCATCTCGTCGAGCGAGAGCTTCCCGCCGCGCGCCTTCTCCGATGCCTGCGCCAGGTCGGCCGCGAGCTGAAAGATTCCTTTGCGATCGACGTCGCGAATCACTGGCACCAGGAGACCCCGCGGCGTGTCGACCGCGACACCCACGTGCACGGACTTGCGGTAGACGATTTCGTTGCGCGCCATGTCGGCCGACGCGTTGAACTGCGGGAACCGCTGGAGCGCAGTTGCGACGATCTTCAGCGCAATCGCGGTCATCGTCAGCTTCCCACCCGCTTTCTCGGCCTGAGCTGCGTACTTCTTTCTCAGCTCTTCGACCCCAGTGATGTCCGCCTTATCGTGCTGCGTCACGTGCGGGATCTGGTTCCACGCATGACCGAGATGCTCCGCCGTCTTCCGGCGGATGTTGCTCATCGGCTTGCGCTCCACCTCTCCCCATTTGGTGAAATCAGGCAGGGCGCTCGGGACTGCTGTGGCGCCGCCGCCACCGGCGAGCGCGCTGCGGACGAATGCCTGCACGTCCTCGTCGCTGATTCGACCGCCTGGACCGCTCCCCGTCACTCGGCGGACGTCCACACCCAGTTCCCGCGCGAGGCGACGCACCGATGGGGCCGCCGGTGCCGCTGGGCTCTGATCGACGGTTTCCGTCGATGGTGCCGGTGCCGGCGCAGCGCGGGTACCACGGCTGATGTCGACGACCTCCCCTCGACGAGGTTTGGAATCCGCCGCCGGGGCCGCCTGCTGCGCTTCGGGCTGATCGGCCCGGCCCCGATCCGCCTCCTGTTTCGCCCGTTCCGCGCCGTTGTCGGCGCTACGGCTCTCGGGCTGCGCCGGAGCTTTCTGGCTCAGACCACCCTCGCTCGGCGCGCCCGGCGGCTGGGGCTGCGGCTTCGCTGCGGCGGCTGGTTGTGGTGCGGCCGCGGCCTTCGGTGTCGCACCACCATCCTCGACCGTCAGCACGACTTGTCCCACCTTGATCCGTTCGCCCTGCTTGACGCGTACGTCCTTGATCGTTCCCGCCACGCTCGATGGCACTTCGATGGTGGCCTTGTCGGTCTCGAGCTCGAGGACCGGTTGGTCTTTCGCCACCGCATCGCCGGGCGACACGAGCACGCGCACCACGTCACCGGCCGTGACGTTCTCGCCGAGCTCGGGAAGAGTGAAGTCTGTGGGCATAAGTGTGTTTGTGTCCGAGGCTACGGAGGGAACGGAGTTCACCACGAAGCAACGAAGTAACGAAGACGAACGAAGTTCTTGTCTTGTAAGCTATTTGTCTTCTTCGTTCGCCTTCGTTAACTTCGTTCCTTCGTTGTGAACTCCGTTTCCTTCGCGACCTCCGTTAACTCCGTGCCGGGTTTGCCTTCTCCGGGTTGATGTCGAGGTCCTTGATCGCTTTCGCCACCACCTTACGATCCAGCTGGCCGTCGTGCGCCAGCTCGGCCAACGTCGCCAGCGTCACGAACCGCGCGTCCACCTCGAAGAAGTCGCGCAGCCGGGCGCGATCCTCGCTGCGGCCGAAGCCGTCGGTCCCCAGCGAGCGCATCCGGCGCGGCATCCACTGGTCGATCGAATCCGGGAGAACCTTCAAGTAATCGGACGCGGCCACCAGCACTCCCGGTGCATCCTTCAGGCACTGCGCGACGTACGACAGCTTCGGTGTTTCACCGGGATGCAGCATGTTCCAGCGATCGCACGCATGGCCGTCGCGATACAGCTCCTGGTAGCTGGTGACGCTCCAGACGTCGGCGGCGACATCGTATTTCTCGAGCAGCTTCTGCGCCGCGAGCACTTCGTTGAGGATCGCGCCGCTGCCAAAGAGCTGCGCGCGGAGCTTGGCCTTGGGATTGGTCGCGGCCTGCAGCCGATACATCCCCTTGATGATGCCGTCGCGTGCCCCCTCCGGCATCGGTGGCATCTCGTACTGCTCGTTCATTACGGTCAGATAGTAGAAGATGCTCTCCTGATCGCGATACATACGTCGGATGCCGTCCTGGATGATCACCGCCAGTTCGTAGGCATAGGCCGGATCGTAGGAGAGGCAATTCGGCGTGGACAGCGAGTAGACATGCGTGTGGCCGTCCTGGTGCTGCAGACCCTCGCCAGCGAGCGTGGTCCGGCCGGCGGTCGCGCCAAGCAGGAATCCTCGAACCCGCGAATCGGCGGCAGCCCAGATCAGATCGGCCACGCGCTGGAACCCGAACATCGAGTAGTAGATGAAAAACGGAATCGTGTTGACGCCGTGCGTCGCATACGCGGTCCCGGCAGCAATGAACGACGACATCGAGCCAGCTTCCGTAATTCCCTCTTCGAGGATCTGGCCGTTCTGCGCCTCCTTGTAATAGAGGAGCGTATCCATATCGACCGGCTCGTACTTCTGCCCAACGTGCGAGTAGATCCCAACCGCCCGGAAGAGCGATTCCATCCCGAAGGTGCGCGCCTCGTCGGGAATGATCGGCACGATCAGCTCCCCGATTTCCTTATCGCGCAACAGCTTCGCGAGGATCCGCACGAACACCATCGTGGTCGACGCCTTGCGGCCTTCGGTGCCCTTATAAAACTCCTCGAACAGCGGCTCGATTGGGGCATTGAGCGGCTCGACCCGAACGGAACGTGTGGGCACGTAGCCGCCCAGCGCTTTGCGGCGCTCGCGCAGGTACTGGAGCTCGGTACTGTCGTCGGGTGGTCGGTAGAACGGGGCGTCGGCAATTTCGTCGTCGGAGATCGGAATACCGAATCGCGTGCGGAACACGCGCAGATCGTTTTCGTTCAACTTCTTCTGCTGATGCGTGATGTTCTTGCCTTCGCCGGCCTCGCCGAGCCCGTAGCCCTTGATCGTGCGGGCCAGAACCACGGTCGGCTGCCCGGTGGTTTCGATCGCCGCCTTGTAGGCGTTGTACACCTTGACCGGATCGTGCCCGCCGAGGCGCAGTCGCTTCAGCTGTTCGTCCGACAGATGCTTGACCATGTCGAGGAGCCGCGGATCGGTGCCGAAGAAGTGCTCGCGCATGTATGCGCCATCTTCAACCGCGTACTTCTGATACTGCCCGTCGACGATTTCCCCCATGCGCCGGACCAGCAAGCCGTCGTGATCCGCCGCCAGGAGCGGATCCCAATCGCACCCCCAGAGAACTTTGATGACGTTCCAGCCGGCGCCACGGAAAATGGCTTCGAGCTCCTGAATGATCTGACCGTTGCCGCGGACGGGTCCGTCAAGCCGCTGCAGGTTGCAGTTGATGACAAAGATCAGGTTGTCGAGCTTTTCACGGGAGGCGAGGCTGATGGCACCAAGCGACTCGGGTTCGTCGGTCTCGCCGTCGCCAAGGAATGCCCAGACTTTCGAGTTGGACGGCTTTTTCAACCCGCGATCTTCGAGATAGCGATTGAAGCGCGCCTGGTAGATCGACATAATCGGGCCGAGTCCCATCGAAACCGTCGGGAACTCCCAGAAGTCGGGCATCAGCCACGGATGCGGATAGGACGACAGCCCGCCCCCCG
>JBPYFA010000171.1:0-8945 GCA_051986585.1 Vicinamibacterales bacterium
GCTCGAGATGGCGAAACAGGCCGCGGACTTGTGCACCGGTGTGTTCGATCAACGCGTCGTTCACGAGTGTGTGCGCCGCGGAATTCTCGCCCGCCAGTTGCCGTTGCTGCGGAAGCACTACGCCGACAAGCGGGACGTCATGGTTACCGCGTGCCGGCAGGAATCGGGTGATGCGTTATCGTGGACCGATCCACGGGGCGGGTTCTTTCTGTGGGCGACGCTTCCTCACGAACTCGATGCCGATCGGCTGCTCGAACGTGCCGTGAAGCACGGCGTCGTATACGTGGCGGGCAGCGCCTTCTACGTGAACGATCGCGGCGGCAGCCGCGTTCGTCTGTCGTTTTCCGCTCCGACGCAGGACCAGATTCGTGAAGGGGTGCGCCGTCTCGGCGACACTATTCGGGAGGCGTTGCAGGAGGGTGAGCAGGCGGGCCGGACAGCACGAGCTTCCACTGGCCGGTGAGATTGCCGGTAAAAACCGACATCACTGTTGCTTCGCCGGACCGTCCGAATGCCGGTGGCATCAGCAGCGGCTCTTCGAGCGTGATCTGACCGGCAGGACGTCCATCCGAAACCTCGAACGCGCGGAGTTCGGCGGCATTTCCAGAAACGACGACCACTGATTCGATCAGCACCGGCCCGGTCGTCGGACGAAACGGCACGCTCGGATGCCATAGCAGTGCGCCGTTGGTTCGGCGATACGCGCGGAGCGTGTTGTCCATCGACGCGACGTAGATGCGAAGCTCGTCGCCAGCCGGGCGTCCCCTGACCACCGAGCCGAGACGCACTCGCTGCCAGTCGCGTTCCCCGTCGGACGCGCGCAGGCCAAAAAACCACTTGTCGCCCGTTCCGACGAACACCTTGTCGGGAAACGCGAGCACTTCGCTCAACGGTCCGACCAGGCTCTTTACCCAGCGATCCGCGCCGGTTCGAAGGTCGAGCGCAAACAGCCGGCCATCGTCAAGCGGCACATAGAGATTGTCTCCTTCAATCGTCGGCGTCACCTGCACGTTGGCGAGATCGCGGCTCCACACCTGAGTGCCATCGGCCGATCGAAACGCCGTCACCACCTTCTCAGTCGCCGCAATCAACCAACCACCTTGCGCAAGCAATGGCGCAGTCACCGGTGTCGACGGCACGCTCCACGCCTGCGAACCATCGCTGGCGCTCAACGCGACGACGTGATCGGGAGTTGCGACGAAGACATGCTCACCGTCGATGGCGACTGGTCGCTCCGACTGCAGCTTCACCTCCCATGCCGGCGCACCATCGTTGATCTTCCTGGCCGACACGACCGCCGACTGCAGGACGATATACACGTGATCACCATTGATCACCGGCGGCGCGATCGGGCTCGCAGGAATTGCCACACTCCACCGCACCGCGGTTGGCAGCGACGGCGGCGGCGTCGCTGGCGCCGCCGGTGCCACGGGCGGAACGGGTTTCGGCGGTTTAGCCTGTTTGCCGGGATGTGTGACCAGCTGCGCGAGCGCAAGAAGAACTGTGGTGAGAACCGCGAGCACGTCTTATAATAATGTGCCTGACACACCTTGAACGCGTCGCGACGCTGCATTCATCCGTCGGGCTGCTCGATCGATCGCGAATGACAGTGTCTCGCTGTCGGATCACCACGCGGCACACCCAGTGAATCACCAGACCATTGTCGTCCTCGATTTCGGATCGCAGTTCACCCAGCTGATCGCGCGAAGACTTCGCGAGCTCTCGGTTTACTCGGAGATTCTGCCGTTCGACACGCCGCTGGCAGACATCAAGCGACGCGATCCGGTCGGCATCGTGCTCTCGGGCGGACCCAAGAGCGTGGCGGAGACCGGCGCACCACATTGCGAGACCGGCGTTTACGAGGCTGGCGTCCCGGTGTTGGGGATCTGCTACGGCATGCAGTTGATGACCCACGCGCTCGGTGGGGAAGTGGCTCCGGCGCCGCATCGCGAGTTCGGTCTCGCGACGATCGACGTGCGCCCCGACGCCCCGCTTTTTGCTTCCATTCCCTCCAACCTGCGCGTGTGGGCCAGCCACGGCGACTTCGTCAAGACCGCGCCGCCGGGGTTTCGCGTCACCGCAACCAGCGCCAACGCCCCAGTAGCGGCAATGGTCGCGGAGGAGCGGCAGCTCTATGCGTTGCTCTTTCATCCCGAAGTCGCCCATACCGATCACGGCCTCGACATCCTGCGCAACTTTGCCTACGACGTCTGCGGGTGCACCGGCGACTGGACCATGTCGTCGTTTGTCGAGGAGGCGACCGGGCGCATTCGGCAACAGGTGGGCGATGGTCGCGTTGTATGTGGCCTGAGCGGCGGCGTCGACTCGACCGTCGCCGCGCTGCTGATTCATCGGGCGATTGGCGACCGGCTGACCTGCATCTTCGTCGACAACGGCGTGATGCGAGAGGACGAAGCCGCTCAGATCCAGAGGCGATTCGAGCGGCTGAAGCTGCCGCTGGTGTTTGCCGATGCCGCGACCCTGTTTCTCGATCGTCTCGCGGGCATCACCGATCCGGAACAGAAACGGAAGATCATCGGCGCGGCGTTCATCGATGTGTTCGAGTCGGAAGCGAAGAAGCTGGGGTCATTCGATTTTCTCGGACAGGGCACGCTGTATCCAGACGTGATCGAGAGCGTGTCGGTGATCGGTCCGTCGCACGTGATCAAAAGTCACCACAACGTCGGCGGACTCCCCGAACGGATGCGATTCACGCTGGTCGAGCCGCTTCGGCTGCTGTTCAAAGATGAAGTCCGGCTGGTCGGCAAAGAGCTCGGGCTCGACGACGAGTTCGTGTGGCGGCAACCCTTTCCAGGCCCGGGGCTCGCGGTGCGGATTCTTGGCGAGGTAACGCCGTCGCGCCTGCGGCTGCTTCGCCGGGCGGACCACATCGTCGCCGAGGAGGTCAAACGGGCCGACTGGTACCGGCGGCTGTGGCAATCGTTTGCCGTCCTGCTGCCGGTGCAGAGCGTTGGGGTGATGGGCGACGCCCGCACCTACGAGTACACGATCGCGATTCGGGCGGTGGAGAGCAAAGACGGAATGACCGCCGACTGGGCGCGCCTGCCGCACGAGCTGCTGGCAACAATCTCCTCGCGCATCGTCAACGAGGTCAAGGGTATCAACCGGGTGGTCTACGACATCAGTTCGAAGCCACCTTCTACGATTGAATGGGAGTAGGAATGCAGATTGCGGATTGATGATTGGCGATTGTGTGACTGCGGATTGGGGATTGAGATTGTCGATTGTGGATTGAGATTGCCGATTGAGATTGCCGATTGTGGATTTGAGGGCAGGTGCCAAATCGACCATCCGCAATCACAATCTGCAATTGCAATCCGCAATCGACAATCTCAATCGCCAATCGGCAATCTCAATCGCCAATCGCCAATCTAAAAATCCGCAGTCATCAATCTGCAATCGGCAATCCGTCATCGCTTATGCCCGACTTCGTCCATCTCCACCTCCATTCCGAGTATTCGCTGCTTGACGGCGCATGCCGGATCGAGGAATTGCTCGATCGTGCGGTTGAGCTGAAGATGCCGGCAGTTGCGATCACCGAGCACGGGAACATGTTCTCCTCGGTGGTCTTTCACGATCAGGCGCGAAAGCGCGGACTCAATCCAATTCTAGGGTGCGAGGTCTACGTCGCGCCGGGTGATCGCCGAACGAAGAGCGGCACGCCTGGTGAGACCGCCAATCATCTGGTGCTGCTCGCCCAGAACAAGCTCGGCTATCACAATCTGATCAAGCTGGTGTCGTCCGGCTACACCGAAGGGTTCTACTACAAGCCACGCATCGACAAGGACCTGCTTTCGCAGCATGCCGAAGGGCTGATCGGCTTGAGCAGTTGTCTCAAGGGTGAAGTGGCGACCGGCATTCGCACCGAACAGCAGCAAAAGGCGATCGCCGCTGCCGCCGCGTATCGTGACATTCTCGGACCCGACAATTTCTTCCTTGAGATGCAATACCAGGGCATCGACGAGCAGCGGATCGTGAACGTCGGTCTGCAGCCGATCGCCAGGGATCTCGGGTTGTCACTGGTCGCGACCAACGACGTCCACTACCTGCAGAATTCGGACTTCAAGCCGCATGACGTGCTCCTCTGCATCGGCACCGGAAAGTCGGTGAACGATGCCGAGCGGCTTCGGTATCACGGCGATCAGTTCTACCTGAAGACGGCCGCGGAAATGGCGGAGGTCTTCAAGGACTTCCCGCAGGCGCTGGCGAACACTCTCCGGATCGCCGAACGGTGCCAGGTTGATCTATCTGGAACCATCAATCACCTGCCGAACTTCGAGGTGCCGGCCGGTTTCACGCTCGACGAATATTTCGAGCATGTGGTTCGAGAAGGATTCGCTCATCGGCTGCCGCGCTTGAAGGACCTGACCGCGGCCGGCGTTCTCAAGCACACGATTGAGGAATACGAGCGCCGGCTGACCTATGAAGTCGACATGATCAAGAAGATGAAGTACCCCGGGTACTTCCTGATCACGTGGGACTTCATCCGCTACGCGCGCGAACAGGGGATTCCGGTCGGACCGGGCCGCGGGTCCGCGGCTGGCAGCTTCGTCGCCTATTGCCTGCGCATTACCGACGTCGATCCGATCGAGTACGACCTGATCTTCGAGCGCTTCCTCAATCCAGAACGCGTGTCGCTGCCTGACATCGACATCGACTTCTGCGAACGGCGGCGCGGCGAAGTGATCGACTACGTGACGCGCAAGTACGGGCGCGAGAATGTCGCTCAAATCATCACGTTCGGCACGATGAAGGCGCGCGCCGTCGTCCGCGACGTCGCGCGCGTGATGGACATTCCGTATGCCGAGGCCGACCGGGTGGCAAAGGCGATACCGCCGGCGCTCGACATGACGCTCGCCAAAGCGCTCGAGGACAACCCGGCGCTCAAGGAGATGGAGCAGAAGGACGATCGCGTCAAAGAGCTCCTGGCCGTCGCCCGCCGCCTCGAAGGCATGACGCGCCACGCATCCGTGCACGCCGCCGGCGTGGTCATCGCTCCAAGGCCGCTGACCGAGTTCGTGCCGCTCTACAAGAGCCAGAAGGACGAAATCGTCACGCAATGGGCGATGAAGGAGGTCGAGCGGATGGGCCTCCTGAAGATGGACTTCCTCGGCCTGAGCACCTTGACGCTCATCCGCGATGCGCTGGATGAAATCCGGCGCACCGAAGGGATCGAGGTCGATATCGACGCGATTCCGCTCACGGACGCGAAGACCTTTCAGCTGTTCTGCGACGGCCAGACCTACGGTGTGTTCCAGTTCGAAAGCTCCGGCATGCGCGAGCTGCTTCGAAAAGCGAAACCCGAACGGCTGGACGATCTGATCGCGCTCAACGCCCTCTATCGGCCCGGCCCGCTGAAGAGCGGGATGGTCGACGACTACATCTCGCGCAAGCAGGGCAAGACCGAGGTCAAGTACGAGCTGAACCAGCTGGCACCGATTCTTCAAGATACCTACGGCGTCATCGCCTATCAGGAACAGGTGATGCGGATCGCGGCGGTGCTCGCCGGGTTCACGATGGGTCAGTCCGACGTGCTGCGGAAGGCCATGGGGAAGAAGGATCCCAAGGTCATGGCCAAGCAACGCGAAGCATTCGTGACCGGCGCGGTCAAGAAGGGGGTCAGCGAGAAGAAGGCGACCAAGATCTTCGACCTGATGGAGTTCTTCGCGGGTTACGGCTTCAACAAGTCGCACTCGACCACGTATGCGTGGGTCGCGTATCAGACGGGGTTTCTCAAGGCGAATTATCCAGCCCACTTCATGTCGGCGCTGCTGACGATCGAAGCGGCCAACACCGACAAGCTCGCGATGTACCTCGGCGAGTGCCGCGACCTCGGGGTCACGATTTTTCCGCCCGACATCAACTCCAGCGAGCTGGCGTTCACGGTCGTCAACGGCGGCGTCCGGTTCGGGCTGTGCGCGGTGAAGAACGTCGGCGAGGGCGCGATTCAATCAATCCTGGCCGTGCGACGGGAGCGAGGCCGGATCGATTCCCTCTACACACTGTGCGAATACGCCGACTTGCGGCTCGTCAACAAGCGGGTGCTGGAAAGCCTGATCAAGGCCGGGGCGCTCGATTCGCTGCTGGAAGCGAGCGGAAGCGTGGCGTCGCGGCGCGCCCGGCTGTTTGCCGCGGTCGACCGGGCGATTGAAAACGGCGGCCGTCATCAGCGCGACCGCGAAAAGGGGCAGTCGCAGCTGTTTGGCGGTGCCGAGGATTTCGGGCCATCCGCAGCCGTCGCGCTGCCCGACGCCGCGCCGTGGACCGAGATTCAGCAGCTGGCGGGCGAGAAGGAAGCGCTCGGTCTTTACATGAGCGGCCACCCGCTCGATCGCTTCGCTGAAGAGTTGAAGACATTTGGAGCACGGCGGGTCGCGGACCTGACCGCCTCGGAAGCCGACATCTGGGTTGCCGGCATCGTCTCGGGTCTGCGACCACTGAAAACCCGCAAAGGAGACCGCATGGCGGTCTTCATGCTCGACGACGTCGGCGGCGCGGTGGAAGTGGTGGTCTTTCCGGAGACGTTCGCAAAATTCGGATCGCTCGTCGAGAATGACGCCATGCTGCTGGTCCGCGGCAAGCTGGAACGGGACGAGGAATCCGCGCGAATCGTGTCGACCGAGTTGATGCCGATCGCCTCGCTCAAGGAGAAGACGACGCGCGAGGTCGTGATTCATCTTCGTCAGGCGTCGCAGGGACGGAACACGTTCGAAGCGCTGGCGGAACTGCTCGCCCGCCATCGAGGCGACCGGCGCGTGTCGCTGGAATTGGACATCAGCGGCCCGACACCACTGCGCGTTCGCGCCGATGTCGCGCAGCGCGTCCGCCCATCGGATAAACTCGTCGCCGAAGTGGAGCAGATTTGCGGAGCAGGAACCGTGGAGCTTCGCTGAAAGTGCTGAAGGTTGAATGCTGAATGCTGAATGACGGAATTGCTGATTTTGGATTGCTGATTGTGATTGTGGATTGCTGATTGCGATTGTGGATTGCTGATTGCGATTGCTGATGGCTGATTGGCGCGGCGATCAGCCCGCGCGAATTCAACATTCAACATTCAACATTCAGTATTCAACATTTAGCATTCAACATTCAGCATTTACAGATTGCGCCCTTATGCCTGACCTCTTGGAATTCGAAGAACCGATTGGCGTGCTGCTGAAGGAGATTGAAGCTCTCAGCCTGATGCCGCGCACGCCCGATCGGGAGCGATCGATCGAGACGCTGCGGCGCCGCGCCGACGAGCTGCGTGCAGAACTCTACGCCAGCCTGACCCCCTGGCAGCGAGTGCTGGTCGCACGGCATCCGAATCGGCCCAACACGCTCGACTACGTCGAGCGGTTGTTCACCGGATGGGACGAGCTGCACGGCGATCGGCGATTCGCCGACGACCATGCGATGGTAGGCGGCTTTGCCGAATATCGCGGCCAACCGGTCGCGATTGTCGGGCACCAGAAGGGGGGCGACACCAAACAGAAGATCTACCGAAACTTCGGCTACGCCCGCCCTGAGGGGTACCGAAAGGCGCTTCGGATCATGCGCCTCGCCGAGAAGTTCAACCGCCCGATTCTCGTGTTTATCGATACGCCGGCGGCATACCCCGGCGTCGAATCGGAGGAGCGCGGCGTCGCCGAGGCCATCGCCTTCAACCTGCGCGAGATGATGCTGCTCGAGGTGCCGATCGTCGTGCTGGTCTGCGGCGAAGGCGGCAGCGGGGGAGCGCTCGGGATCGCGATTGGGGATCGCGTGCTGATGCAGGAGTTCTCGGTCTACAGCGTGATTCCGCCTGAAGGATGCGCGGCGATCCTGTGGCGGGATGCCAACAAGAAGGTCGAAGCCGCAGAGGCGCTCAAGATTACCGCGCCTGACATGCTCGCGCTCGGGCTGGTCGACGCGATCGTGCCCGAGCCTGCCGGCGGCGCCCACAACAACCCTGATGCCGCCACCGCGCTGGTCGACCAGGCGCTCTCAACCGCCCTCGCCGAACTGTCCGGCCTTCCGGTGGACGCCCGCCTGAAGACGCGCTACGACAAGTTCCGCACGATGGGCGAGGAACGGATCTCGTTCGTCGATGCAAACGCGCTCCCATTCGAGCCCGGACCATGACAATCGCCAATCGACAATCGCAATCGGTAATCGCCAATCCCAATCGGCAATCGCCAATCCCAATCGGCAATCGCAATCGACAATCGGCAGTCGACAATCGCAATCGCCGATTGACAATCGACAATTGCAATCGACGATCGACAATCCGCACTGCATTCGGCAGTCAACATTCCACATTCCGCATTGATGAAGTCTCTTCTCTGGCATCACCTGCCGTGCAATGACGATCAGGCCAGTCAGCTGGCCGGCGTGCTTGGCGTGCATCCCGTCATCGCCCGGCTCCTCTGCCTGCGCGGCTTGAGCGACGTCGAGGAGGCCACGCGATTTCTGAATCCGTCGCTCGAGCATCTGCACGACCCGTTCAAGCTCGCCGACATGGACCGCGCAGTCGATCGGCTCGAGCGGGCCCTGGCGCAGCGGGAGCGCATCGCGATTCATGGCGATTACGACGTCGACGGCATCACATCGACAGTCATCCTTCGCCGGGCGCTCGAGATGCTTGGTGGCGAGGTCGTGCACTTCATCCCCGAGCGATTGCGGGACGGGTATGGGCTGCAGCGCGCGGCGATTGAACGCCTGCATGCCGACCGTGTGGCCCTCATCGTCTCGGTCGACTGCGGCATCCGCAGCGCCGATGCGGCCGCCCGTGCCCGCGAGCTTGGCGTCGATCTCATCGTCACGGATCATCACGAGCCCGACGGCACCCTGCCGGCGGCGCTTGCCGTGATCAACCCGAAACGATCGGACTGCGAGTATCCAGACAAGCACCTGGCCGGTGTCGGGGTGGCGCTGAAGCTGGTGCAGGCGCTCTGTCAGCGGGC
>JBPYFA010000172.1:0-11284 GCA_051986585.1 Vicinamibacterales bacterium
CGCTACTACGAAGATGCCCGCGAACTGGCCAAGCGCCTGACCAAATGGAGCATGTCGCTGGAAGCGCAACGGCACCGCTTCGTCGTCTGTTCAGGCGGCGGCCCCGGCATCATGGAAGCGGCCAACCGCGGTGCCAAGGAGGCGGGGGGGAAGTCGGTCGGACTGAACATCGCGTTACCGTTCGAGCAGGCGCCGAACCGGTACATCACGAAGGAGCTGGTCTTCAACTTCCACTACTTCTTCATGCGGAAGTTCTGGTTCGCGTATCTCGCCAAAGCGCTGGTCATTTTTCCCGGCGGCTTCGGTACCATCGACGAGATGTTCGAGATCCTGACGCTGGCGCAGACGCGGAAGCTGTCAAAGAAACTGCTGGTCATTCTCTACGGCAGCGAGTATTGGAACGACGTGTTTCGACTCGAGCCGCTGGCCGACTGGGGCGCGATCAACGACGAGGATCTCAATCTGCTGTGCCGGGTTGATTCGGTCGACGAAGCATTCCTGGAGCTGCAGCGCCACCTGACGAAGCATCACATGGTGCCGCGGACGGCCCAGGAAACAAAAGCGCCCGGGATTGCGAAGACGCGCGGATAGGAGGTTTCCGGTGCTTGCCGAGGAACGAAAGAAACTGATCGAACTGTACCGCAACGGTTACGCCGTCGTATCGGACGCGCTGCTCAAGGTGACGCCCGAGGAGGTCGATTTCAAGCCCGACGCCACGCGATGGTCGGTTCGCGAGATCATCCATCATCTCGCCGACAGCGAGATGACGGCGGCAGTCCGTCTCCGGTTGCTCATCGCGCAGGACCGTCCAACGCTGCAAGGCTACGATCAGGACGAGTTCGCCCGACGGTTGTACTACGATCGTCCATACGAAGCGTCGCTCGAGCTTTTCAGGCTGGCGCGGCAATCGACGGTCGAGATTCTGGATCGCCTGACACCGGCCGAGTGGGTACGCGAGGGCACGCACTCGGAAGTGGGCCCCTACGGGGTCGAGTCCTGGCTCAAGACCTACTCAGAGCACGCGCACAAGCACGCGCGGCAAATACGGATCGCGCGCGATGCGGCAGTGAAGAAAACGTAAGACTCAGGCGGATAGTCGCGTCGATCTCGCTAGTAGATCAGATACTTCTGCCGTAACCGCCGGAAGTCGTCTTCGTCGGTCTTCCAGGATTCCACGAACGCTCTCACGTCGGCCCCTGAGTCGATGACTGTTCTCAGCCGATCGGATCCGAACAGGATATCGATCGGCTGCTTGTCATGCTCGTACTCGTACGGCGGTTCCCGCCAGGCGAAGCGGCTCGGGTTCTGTGACCGGAACTCGGCGATCAGTTCGACGGCCGTCCGGACCGGTCGGAAGCGGCGACGATCGAGCACGTGAATCTGACAGCCCCCGCACGTCTGCTTCGCGTGCTTCTGGAATGTCGGTTCGAAGAACGCCGGCCTGAAGTGCACGCCGGGAAGCAGGCGCCCATTCATCGCATCCGCCAGACGCTCTCCATCAATCCACGGCGCGCCGATCAGCTCGAACGGGCGGGTCGTACCGCGGCCTTCGGAAAGCTTCGTGCCTTCGAACAGCACCGCTCCCGGATACACGATTGCGCTATCTAACGTTGGCAGGTTGGGCGAGGGCATTACCCACGGCACACCGGTTTCGTCGTAGTACATCGACCGCTGCCACCCGCCGAGCGGAATCACATCGAGCGCGCAATTGATTCCAAACTCGTCGTTGAACAATCGCGCCAGCTCGCCGATCGTCATCCCGTGCCGCAGCGGGATCGGAAACTGTCCCACGAACGAGGAAAATGCAGGGTTCAGGCGGGTGCCTTCAATCGCATCTCCGCCCACCGGGTTCGGTCGATCGCAGACGACGACCCGCACGCCGTTCCTGGCGGCAGCCCGCATGCAGTTGGCCATCGTGTAGACATAGGTGTAGACGCGAGTGCCGACATCCTGCAGGTCGACCACGAGCACATCCAGATCGCGCAACATGTCGGCCGTCGGCTCGCGGGTCTCGCTATAGAGCGAATACACCGGCACCGCGCGTTTCGCGTCGCGCGCGTGTGGTGTCTCGATCATGTTGTCCTGAAGATCGGAGCGGAATCCATGCTGCGGCCCGAACAACGCCGCCAGCGTCACATCCGGATCCTCAGTCAGCCGATCCGATGAATGTCGAAGGCTGCCGTCCACCGACGCGGGATTGCAGACCAGGCCGACCCGGCAGCCGGCAATCTGCTGCCGGTCGATTTCGAGCAGGCGATCGATGCCGAGTGCGACGGCGGTGGACGGAGGAGCAGCTGACGACATGGGCTGATTATAAACTGCTCGAGGATCGGCGCCGCGACGCGAGAATCTCCTCGGCAATCACTGCCGCGCGCAGCGCCTCAGCGTACGTATTGCAGCGAAAGCGATAGGACTGCTCACGACCGTTCCTGATCAACACCACATCGCGATCGACGTAGACGATGTCGACGATCGTGTGCCATGCCGCGGCGATCCCTTTGGCACCGCCGACGAAGATGGCACGGCCGCTCGTGAGCAGCAGACGGCCGGCCGGCTGCCCCGGTTCCTCCGGCATCGACGCCGGCGCGGAGTAGTGGCAGGCGTCGGTGCCGACGACGCGATGGCCGGTGTCCATCGTCGGCAGCCCGGACTCGCGGATCGCGGACGACAAGGCGTCGCGCTCCTGGAGGCCTTCGAGCATCTCGCGCTCCATTTCGATTTCCTCTTCCGGTAATCCGAGTGCCTCCAGCTCCGATCGAAGCGGCGCGATCTCTGCCGCCGCCGCCGAAGCGACAGCTCGTTCCCAGCGTTGATGCCACTGGCGCAGCCGCGGATCCACTCTGCCGGCGCGGCGCCCTCGCAGCCATTCCCGAAATCCCATTCCCCTCCTGCGGTTCGGATGATTGTCTGAAATGCCAACTCAATTGAACGTTGTCGAGTTTCCTTGTCGTTCGAGCAACGTGTCAAGGGAACCAAGACGACGACTGCAGACTTGGCGTCCACATTGCACCCGCGGAAAGTTCGGACGCTGTGGACAGGCTATCCGCGGTGCTCGGAGCAAGATCCGTCGCCGACCGTGAGCGCCCACGGGCGGCAGTGATCGCCGCTCATTTGTGGATAGAATGACGGACAAATCTCACGTGGTCATCGCGATCGTCAACAACAAGGGAGGGGTTGGCAAAACCACCACCTCGGTCAACCTCGCCGCGGCGCTGGCGTCAGCGCGCCGGCGGCTGTTGCTCGTCGATCTGGATAGTCAGGCGTCCGCATCGTTGTGGCTCGGGATCGGTCGATCCGAGCTGCGTCCCTCCTCAGCCAGCTGCCTGTTGCAGGATTTGCCGGCCCAGCACGCCATTCGGACGACCAACGTGGCGAACCTCGATTTGATTACCGGCAGCGTCGAGCTCGCGAACGCCGATCTGACACTCGCCGATGTGCCGGGCCGGGAGCTGACGCTGAAGCTCGCGCTGCAGCGCATTCGTCCGCTCTACGACCTCATCCTGCTGGATTGCCCGCCTAACCTCTCGCTCCTCGCGATCAACGCGATGGTGGCTGCCGACGCGCTGATCGTCCCTGTGCCGCCGCAGCCGCTGGCGGTCGAGGGACTGCTGACCCTTCTCGCCTCGGTGGAGACAGCCCGGCTGCGGCTGAATAGCCGCACCGCGCTGCTCGGCATCCTCCTGTCAATGGTCGATCCGGGGGCGCGAAAAGGCCGCCTGCTCACCCGGCAACTACGGGATCGGCACGGACACGAGATGTTCGAGACCGAAATTCTCTTCAGCCGGGCCTTGGAGGAAGCGCCGCTGACGGCCAAGACGGTGTTCCAGTACGCGCCTCGCTCGAAAGCCGCCGCGTCGTTCCGGCGACTGGCTGGCGAAGTCCTCCGCCGCCTCCGCATCACGCCTCGCTAATCCGCACCTCACCGCCTCACCGACCGCAGCCACTCGCCTGGTTGGGGGTGGAAGAAATGTATTTCATCTGCCCAAACACGGCGGCAGAGCTTGAAGTAAACTACGCCGCGGTGTTGAATACCGTCACTGGCAAACATCCTGGCGAACGTAATTAGGGACGGACATAATTACGTACATCGTCGTCGACCTGGGGACCCTGGAGAGCTGAATGGCGCGACGCCGTCGAACGAGACCTTCGAAACGATCGATTGATATTTTTGCGCCGACGCGGCCGACGCCGACCGGGAAACGAAGACCGGGACGGCCCCCGATCCACGACGAGGCGTGGACCAAGGTCACCGTCGTGCTGTTCAATCGTCAGATCGTGTTTCTCGACCGGCTGGCCGCCAACATCCGCGCGCAAAGCGGCGCCGCGATCAGCCGCGCGCAGCTCATTCGCGCGCTGCTCGACGCGGTCGCTGACGCCGACGTCGATCTGACGACGGCGACTTCAGAAATGGATCTGAAGGCGACCATACTCGCCAGGCTCGGGAAATATCGAATGTAACGTGCAAATGCTGAATGTTGAATGCTGAATGTCCTCGAATTCCCATTGAACATTGAGCATTCGACATTGAACATTGAGCTATGGAATGCCTCGTCTTCATCGGCCTTCCCGCATCTGGCAAGACGACCTTTTATCAGCGGCGGTTCGCGGCCACGCACGCGCACATCAGCAAGGATCTCTGGCCCAATACGGCCAACAAAGACCGGCGCCAGGCAGAGCAGTTGCGCCTCGCCCTCGCGCAAGGACGCTCAGTCGTCATTGACAATACGAACCCGGCTCCCGCCGATCGTGCCCCCGTCATTGCCACGGCGCACGAATACGGGGCACGCGCCATCGCCTACTACTTCACCGCCACGACACGCGAGGCGGTCGGGCGCAATCGCGGGCGAGAGGGTAAAGCACGGGTGCCGGACGTGGCGATCTTCGTGCGCGCCAAGAAGATGGTGCCGCCGACGGTCGACGAAGGATTCGATGAAATGTATTCGGTGACGATCGACCCGGCCGGCGATTTCAGTGTGCAGCCGATGGTGGTCTCGTCGGCTGAGGAGTGAGGTTGGCGTTCGCGGCTCGTTGCGAGGCAGCGACGACGAAGGCCGTATCGGTCGACTCGTCAGCGACTCGTCGCAGGAGCGACGCCGTTCGCAGGAACGCGTCGACGACGGCGGGATCGAAGTGCGTGCCCTCGCCGTTGACGATGAGTTCGACCGCGCGCTCGTGCGGCATCGACGCCCGGTAGCAGCGCGAGGTCGTCAGCGCATCGTAGACGTCCACGATCGCCATCACCCGGCCGGGGATTGGAATCTGCTCGCCCTTGAGTCCGCGGGGATAGCCGCCCCCATCCCATCGCTCGTGATGGGTGTAGACAATGTCTTTCGCCATCGCCAGGATCTCATCGTCATCAGCCTTGGCGCGCTTCTGCGCCGTCGTGATCACGTTGAGCCCGTAGACCGGGTGCTTCTTCATCTCCCGGTATTCGTCGTCGGTGAGCGCGCCCGGCTTGTTCAACAGTTGATCGGGCACTCCAACCTTGCCGATGTCGTGCAGCGGCGCCAGGGTCGATAGCAATTCGATATGCGGCGGCGTCAGGAACTCTCGAAACCGGGGGTGATCGCGAAGCTGATGTGCGAGCAGTCGGCTGTACTGTTGCGTCCGGCGTGAATGGTTGCCGGTTTCCGCGTCGCGGATTTCCGTCAACGACAACAGCGATTGGATCATCATGCGGTGTGCCGCATCGCTCTCGGCCGCAGCGGCCTGCGCACGGTGTCGCTCGTGAGCGAGCTTCGCCAGGGTCGCAGCAATCAGTGATGCGATCAGCCCGATCGCGGGCAGCACCGGGGAGTAGTAATGCCCCTTCGCCTCGATCAACCACGCCGACCCACGCCAGACGCCGACAAAGAGAAGCAGTCCCGCGCCGCTGCCCCAGGCGAGGCCGAGCCTCGCTACCAACATCGTCACGGCGATGCCAAGCGCGAGGACGCCGGCCATTTCTATCGTCAATGCGTCGGGAGCGCGTGAGATGAAATCGCGACGCAGCAGATTGTCGGCAATCGTCGCCTGCACCTCGACGCCCGGAAACACGGTATCGAAAGGAGTCGAAACGCCGTCACGGGCGCCGATCGCCGTCGTCCCGACTACGACGAGGGCACCTTTGAGCGGCGTCGACGAGGCATGCCCCTCGAGCACATCGACGGCCGAAATGTAGGGCAGCGTGTGGCTCCGGCCGCGGTAGCGCAACAGCAAGTTGCTGCGACCATCGAGCGGCACCTCGCCGGTGTCGAGCACAAGCGACACCGTGTTGACGTTCTGGATGCGCAGCGCAACCGGGTGCGCATTCGTCGCGGCCATCGCGGCCGCGAGGCCGAGGCTTGGATACGCGCGACCGTCGTGCTCGATGACGAGCGGCAGACGCCGCAGCATACCGTCAGGATCGGGCACGGCGTTGAGGAACCCCGAGCCAGCAGCGGCGTTGGCGAGGAGCGGCAACGAGCAGACGACGCCCGTGGCGCGAAATGCAGGCAGATCGACGTTGGTGCCGCCACGCTGGAGTACCGGCAGTGTCAATGGATGCAAGACACAGCCATCAGCCGCACGCCCCGGCGACGTAAACGTGAACGCGTATCCCACCACTGCGTGTGTCGATCGCAGGGCGTTGGCCAACTCGCCATCAGGATTGGCCGCTCGCTCGGGATCCGCTCGCTCGAACCGGTCACCCTCCGGGAAGACAATATCGAGCGCAACCACTGACGCACCGAGATCGCGGAGCCGCGTGACCAGACGCGCCACGACATCGCGGCTCCACGGCCACTGGCCGACCGCGGCCAGGCTGCGGTCGTCGATGTCGACAATGGCTACACGGGCGGGATCGGCGGGTGGCGGTAACCGCCGCAGCAGGCTGTCGTAGGCGCGACGATCGAGTTGGGCAAACAGGGACGGCGTGAAGATCGCGAGCGTAACCGTCAACAGTGCGGGAGCGACTCCGCACAGCAAGATCAGGCGGCGACCGGCGACTCGCGGATTCGGGGGCTTCTCCACGGGAGGCTCGACACCTCTACCATACTCCGTTTTGAGGCCGGCGAACGAAAGGGGGTGTTACCCGCGGTCGAACATCGTCGCCGCATTGTCCCGGCGCACCGCGTCCGCCAGTTTGTCGCCGATGATCTCGGGAGACGGAACTCCGCCTGGATACGCCCGTCAGGTCGAAGGCGGATTCGATAATCCGTCGTCCGTCATACCAAATATGTCTCGATACTTATAGAGGAGGGTCGGCGAGGGATAAGCATGACGATGATCGTCAATCGACAGAGTGCCCGCGTCCAGAATCTGATAGTCGCGCGGCCAACGCAGCGTCTGTAGGGCGGCGTTCAGCCGGTCGCGCATTTCGTTCGCATGGACGCAGCCCTCGCGCTTCAGCAGCACAAGATCGTGCATCGAACGCGGCGGCGGCTGCTGCTGACAAGCACCCACAAGCAGGGTTGTCAGGCCGAGAAAACTTCGCCGTGTCACGCCGGACAGCATACGCCATCAGCGGTCACGATTGGCGCCAGTACTTTTCCGCGCCAGGGCGGAGAGTGTTGCCTTCGGAGGTTGGTACTCGGCATGCACCCGTCAGACGCCGGGCTTTTCAGGGCGCCAATGCCGGGCTCCGAGTTCACACATGCGGCACAAAGAGTCTCTTTATTCCCGATCTGACGTCCGCCAGGAACCATGGCAGTTCGATCGCCGTCTGGAGGGGACCATGAATAGATCGCCGCGTTTGTTCCTCGTTCTCGCGGTATGCCTTCTTGGAATGACGGTTCGCGCCGCTTCTGCGGACCCTGTCACCATCACGTCCGGGTTCATATCTGTGCCCAGTCCGACGTTGTCCCTTCCCCTGCAATTGACGGGAACAGACGGGGTGCTGAATTTTTCGTTAACAGGACACATATCCAACGATTCGGGGATCGGGTTGCACCTCTGCACGCCTTGTTCAATGACAGCCACGAGTGTCCCGCTTTTCATCAACGGCAGCGGAGGGGACCTTACCGGCACCTTGATGTACGGGGCGGACAGCTACATGGTCGGCGGCCAAACCGAAGACGTCGGCAACGTGCTTCTTCAAATCAGCGGAGTGGCCGTGCTGCCTCCGGCGCCGTCGTTCACGAATCAATTGGCCACGATAATGGCACCCTTCCAGATCGACCGAGGATTCTTCACCCCACCGGGGAGGGGAGGACCGTTCGGGCCCGGTAATACACTGCAGGGCGGCGGCGTGGCCACTGTGTCGTTGTTTGCGGAAGACCCAGGAAGCGGCATACCGGTTTGGAGTCTTCGCTCGGCCGAGTACCAGTTCACCGAGCAGGCACCTATCCCCGAGCCTGCGTCGTTCATGCTGCTAGGGACGGGGTTGGTGGGAGTGGCCGTGCGGAGGCGCAAGAGGATTGCGGCCAGCTCGTGCGTCACTATTCGCTAGTCGTGTACGGCGGTGACACCGAGATCGAGATCACTGCGTAGCCGATCGATCACTTCAGCAACGCCGGCACCGCGTTCGCCTTCAGTGACCAGGTGCGCGATCTCCTTGACGGACGACAGCGCATTCGCGACCGCCACCGCCATCCCACACGCGCGCAGGAACGCCTGATCGTTTTCGGCATCGCCGATGCCGACGACCCGTTCAGGGACGATGTCGAGCATTGCGAGCGCCGCCAAGAGGCCCGTCGCTTTGGTCACATCCGCCGGAAGCGCCATCACAGCCCCCTTGTTGAAGATGACATGCCACTCGAGGCCGAGATCTCGAATCGCAGCGAGTACCTGATGTTCGTACGGTTCTACCGTTGCCACGATCGAATGTCCGACCGACAGGGGAATGTGTTCGTTCGTCAACCGCTCGAGCAACGCCGCCGGCGGCGCCTGGCCGATGACGCGGACTTCCTGGGTGCTGGGAACGTAGAGGACGGCTCCGTTCTCAGCCACGATCACATCGAACAGACGCGAATGTTGGAAGGTGTTGAACAGGCTGGTCAAGTCCCGTCCGGTCACTAACAGGAGCCGTCGCCCTGCCTCGCGGGCCCGTCGAAGCGCTGCGATCGTTTCGTCGTCGACGTTGCCAAGGTAGGCGAGGGTGCCGTCGTAGTCGGTGGCGATTGCGTCGAATCTCATCGCACCACCCGCCACACGCGCTGTGGCTCGCGGTCATGCGGTTCGACGATCTCTTCCCAGAGCCGAAAGCCGCCGGTGAATGCATCGTCATTGGCCCCTCGCCTCGTGTATTCGGGGAGAGGATCGACGCGTTCGGCGTTGCCGCCGCCGAGCACAACGTAATCGGCCACGAACGCCGAGCGTAAAATTGCGGTTGCCGCGTGGACGTCACGCGTCCAGCGTTCCACCCCAGCGGCCTCGAACCCGCGTCTGCCCAAGCAGTCAGCCAGCGTTCGTCCGTCATCGAAATAGAGGTTTCCCAGCTCGAGCGGGACGATCACATGCTCGGTAATCAACGCGGAGCCCAACCCCGTACCGAGACCAAGGAACAGCATCCGACCTCCGTTGTAGGCACCAAGCGATTGCATGACCGCATCGTTCACGACTCGGACGCCGACGCGGAATGCCGCTCGAAAATCGAAACCGATCCAACCCTTGCCGAGATTGCCTGGCTCGGCGGCTGGCTCGCCGCCCGCCACCAAGCCGGGAAATCCGAGCGAAATCACGTCGTAGCGCCAATCGCGGGTTGCATTCTGGACCTGCGATACCAAGGTCGGTGGAGCGAGCTCGCGCTCTGACGGAAATCTGCGCACTTCGTCCGAACTGCTGACCCGCATCTTCACAAGAGAGCCGCCGATATCGATAACGAGTACGTCCACAATGCGGAGATACGGATGCAAGCCGGCTGACCGGCCAGAGCTGAAGGGTTCGCTTTGGCTCTAACCTGGATGTTGAGCGCTAGAACCCGTGTGACCCAGATCGGGTCCAGAGGTCGGCCGATAGAAAATCGCGCCCATGAAGTGCAGGCGGGCCGGACGTCGAAGTGCTCTGCTGCCTATTGAACGAGAGCGAACTTCAACTCGTAGGTTGTCTCTCCTTTAGGAAAGCTCACGGTCGCCCGCTGCTCGTCGCCAAACTCGAGTTCCGGGTTAATCATTCTGTCGACGCCATCTATCCTGAGGGCTAGACGAACATGGTGCGCATCCAACCTCGTTGGAGTGATCACCACCGTAAATTCGTCCCTGAACGAGATCCTGCCGCTACCCCCACTCTCCAAGCGCAGTGACGGACGATCGACAACCTGTCCGTCTTTGGTAAGGCTGCACTGCAGGGCAACGCCGTCCTTGGCCCTCGCTGGCTCTTGCGCGAAGCTTGGGGCCGCGAGTGCTGCAGCGGCGACGACAACCAGAGTAACGAAGCGGTGCATCGTACCTCCTGCTTCAAAGCGCGCTGATGACCGTCCAACAGCTTCAGTCAACACTTCTGTTGTGTCAACGAAGGAAAAGGAACGACACCACGATTGGCTTCGTAGTTTCGCTCGCTGCTGTTCGCCGGTGTCCGCGCGACCGAGCGCTTGATTTCGGGGATTGCGAGGAGGGGAGAGGCTACGATTTTATTGCTGAGCTGTTAACAATTGACGGTACAAGATGACGGCACAAGGTGTCAAGGCACGGGAACGTGGCTGCTAGCGTATATCCTCTCTGCCCAGATACATAAGGGCAAGCCCCAACCCCGCGACGGCAAAGACCACGGGCATCAACACAATCCTTATACCGATATCGTGGATGCCCCGCAGAGCGGGTCCCATAAGGAAAAGGTCCGCCACAATTATCAAGATGCCGAGGACATGCCGGTCGACAGCGGTACGCATGAACGCACTCTCCACAAATAACAATAGCGAATTTGAACCAGATTCAAGGTTAAAAGTGCGTGATATGTCGCGTTCCAACGGGTTATCCCTTCAATGCCAGTAGCAGCAGTTTCACGAGCTTCCATCCAACGAACACGAGCAGCACGATCAAGGCTAAGCCGACAGCCTCTACGACCCACTCTGAAATACCGGCAGAGACGGCACCGATTCCACCGCTCATTCGCCCCTCCGACGCAGATCAATACACCCAAATGGCTGCGATCGCTACCGCATTCGGATGTGCGTATTTGCACAGTGTGAGAAAGCACGGCAGGACTGATTTCGGTAATCACCGAGGAGACGTTTTCACTTCAAACGGTCCGGGGTCGTCTCAGGGATTGCGGTGACGCTAATGAAACACCACGGATTCCTGGGCTCGCACCGCATCGTCCAACGCCAGTGCTCACGTTGGGGGTCACTCTTGACGAGACGGAACGTTCCGGCTCCTTCGTTTTGAACGAG
>JBPYFA010000173.1:0-10884 GCA_051986585.1 Vicinamibacterales bacterium
CTCCAGCGCTGCGTCCTGCGACTGCACGACCGCTTCCTCGATCCGCTGATCGTCGAGCACGGCGTCCATCAGCCGGGCGATCTCGAGCGGATCCTTGGTGTCATATAACACGCCGCCGCCGTCCATCGTGGCCGGAACCGCGGTCGCCGCGTAGGCGAGCACGGGGACGCGCTTGTAGAAGGCCTCGACGATCGGGACGCAAAAGCCTTCGTGTTCGCTCGCACACAGAAACAGGTCGGCGACCTCGTAGACGGCGGTCAGCTCCTCGTTGGAGACGTGGCCGAGGAAGTGGACATCGGGGGTCCCGAGCCTCGCCACCAGTCCCTGGAGCATCGCCAGATAATTCTCGAAGCCGCTATACGAACCGACGAGCAGCAAGCGCGATCGCGGATTGTGGCGAGTTCGATAGGCGTGAAAGGCACGAATCACGTCTTCGAATTTCTTATTGGGAATCACGCGACCGACGAACAGGACGTTCGTCCAGTCATCGTCGAGGGCTGCGAGTCGGCGATCTGGAGCGCCATCAAGATGGCTGAAATCGGGAACGACGGGAAGGACTGCGGTCCGCGGATAGCCCAGGTCGCTGAGCTCCTGGCGGTTGTATTCGGAATCGCCGAGCGCCAGCTCGCAGCGGTTGATGTACGCGGTCAGCTCGCGACGGCCATGGAAGCAGAGCTTCACCAGCTCTTTATGAACCCCGATGAAATACGAGGGCGGCGTGATGTTGTGATACACGAGCACCATCCGCCCCGGCAGTGCGTACGCGATCCGCGAGGCGCGTGATCCAATCGAGAAATGGTGAATCAGTACATCAGTGGGCTGCACGGCCCCGACCAGATCGCGATAGTCAATCGTGTACTTTTCGAGCCGCGGGTCGGCCGTTTCCGCGAAGATTTCGGATTCGTATCCGGCGCGACGGAGCACACGCTGAATGCCGAGTACCTCGTGGCCGATCGCGTCGCCATAGCCGAGAGTGGCGAGCACCTGATGAACGCGGGGGCGCGAGATGTCGGCGACGCTCATGCGGAACGAGAGAGGCTGCCTGGGTCGCGGCCCGGGATGACAGCCCCGGCCGGGATGCCGGCGAGCACTGCGGAGCCCGGTTGCCGATCGCGCCGGCGTCGCGTCAACCATCCACCCAGTGGTTCGAGAGCAGGCCGCGTACCGCCGGCTGCGTCTTCACGCTGCAATCGCTTGAACATCTCGAGGTACTTGCCTTCGATCACCGGCCACGTATAGTGCTGCGTGAAGTAGTCTCGCCCATTGCGACCGAGGCGGGCGTTCAACGGCCCGTTCGACTCGAGCGCGTACAGGGTCTCGGCAAATTCCTCGTACCGCTCGTAATACAAGCCGGCGCTGCTCCGGATGCACTGTCCCTTGAGCACGTCGCATCGGCCGTTGGCCAGCACCGGTCGCCCGACAGCCCACGCTTCGAGTGCCACCATCGACAGGCTCTCGAAATACGATGGCATGATCAGCAGATCCGAAGCCGCAATGCCGTCGAATTTGTCTTCATCGGGCAGGAAGCCCAGATGGTGAATCCGCGGGTGTTGCGGGATTGGAATAATCGCGCTTCCGATGAGCACGAGATCGAGACCGTTCGGAAATGTGGCGGCGTAGCGGAGAAAGAAGTCGAACAGCTCTTTGCAGCCTTTGTTCTCGTCGATCCTGCCGACGTAAATCGCGAACGGCTTGCGGATGTTGTGCTTGGTGCGAAATCGGTCAGCGCTGGTTCGTGCCGGAATCTCGGATCCGATCCCGACGACCACTCCCGGCACTTTATCGTTGCGGGTTGCAGCCTGAATCATCGCCCGCTCTTCATGCGAGTTGTACATGATTGCGCGAACGCCGCGGAACGAGGGACCGAAGATCGAGAGGCCGATCGCGGGATCGCGTTCGGCCGTCGGGACGAGAATTGCCTTCGACGCCAGCCGCCGCGCGCCGTGCCACGCGTGGTAATACCGATAGCTGAACAGCAGGACGAAATCCAGGTTCGTCGAAGCGCGTTCGAGGTAATCGATCAAGGCCGGACTGGCCGGCCCCTCACTCTCTAACCAGGTGAGTTCATCGGCGATCGAATGAACGTGATCGAATACGCGTTGCGACAGCCGGCCGAAGTGATTCGGATCGCGTTCGCGCGTGACCGGAAATCGCCGGACCGGGATGCCGTTGACCCGTTCGACACCTGCCGGACGCTCGTTCTTCCAGGTCACGTAGTCGCGCGCACAGGTGGTCACGACCTCGACGTCCGCGTGGCGAGCCAGCCGTTCGGCGACGTAGCGGGCGTGTAGTTCGGCGCCGCCGTTGATGTCCGCGCCGTAGCGCTGGACCGCGACCGCGAGCTTCACGATTCGGATCGATCTCCGTCGTGATCGGGCTCGTAGCCGCCGGCATCTGATCGGCCCGCTTCTGCCGCTGGAGCATAGTCGTCGTGCTCGCCACCGATCGACTCGTGCGCATCACCCCTCGCTCGGGCCGCGTCCGTCGTGCGGGTAGCGTGCTCGTCCGGTTGGGCCGATCCTTCGCTCGAAGCACCGGTAACGCTCGTGGCACTTTCGGCACCCCTGGCACCCGCAGCGCCCGTGGCACCCGTAGAACTAGTTCGCTCCTCCGGCCGCCGCCGGCCACGCCGACGCCGGCGACGATTCCGACGCTCCGACTGCTCAGCAGACTCAGCGCCTCGGGTCTCGCGAGAGTCCCCGCCGCCGGTAGGCGGCTGAAGCGGTGCGACTGCGCCCGGGCGATACTGCACGACCCCCTCCAGCGCGCGCGCCCGCCTCTCGTCGAAATCGAGGCGACTCGACATCGATTCGACCCGCATCTTCAAGTTCTTGACATCGATTCCAAGCCGCGTCGTTTCGAGCACGAGGTTGTGAATCACTTCGTAATACAACGGCTCCAGTGCGGCCTGCTGCGCGTTCAGCTTGGACTGGATGTGCAACGCCTCGATCAGAGGGTTGGGGTTGAAGAACAGCTTCAGGATCGGGTTCAGCAGCCGTCGCATGAATGCCAGGAACCCGCGATGCGTTTCGTACAAGGTCGTGTCTTCGAACTTGTAGTTCGGCGGCAGCGACGCCTCCCGTTTCCGGCGGAACTGCTCGAGCAGGTCGGAACGGACACCGCGTGGATCGAGAAACTTCTCGAGCTTGACGTTGGCGAGCTCTCGAATCTCCTCCTCGGTGTAGTCGACGCCGCGTTTGTCGCGAATGCGCGCCCGGATTTGGCGCATGATCTGCTCGACGTCGACGTTGTCGGAGCGAATGGAAAAATCACTCATGAGTAAACCTGAACATGCTGATTGCTGATTACTGATTGTCGATTGATCGATGCATCAGAATCAGCGCGCTCCAGCACCCTTCTTGTGAACGAATTCCGGCGCCTGAACGATGCAGGTGCCAAGAATGCCGAGGGATCGGGCGAGCGCCTTCGTCCCCGTCAATGTGATTTCCGCAGTATCGGCGCCGACGTCCGGAAAGCCATCGGCGTTGGGCGTCAGGGTTTCCCAGTTTCGGAAAAGGCGTCCCCACGGGCCGTCGAGGACCTCGCGCATCATCCGTTTCGCGTTATACGGATACCAGAAGCTGTCGTGATAGATGACGCTCGCGATATACGCCCATGGCGCCAGCACCGTCTTGAGCGACCACTCGACCGGCTTCTTCATCGGTCCCCAGTAAATCTTGTGCTGCATCCGTGACGCGAAGGTCATCTTCTTGAACGGGCCGACGAAATGCCAGTTCTCCGCCGCGGCAGACGTATCACCGACGATCTCAATCTCGCGCGGGTCGCCGCATCCGAGTCCGAGATCGTGCGCCATCCGGATGAACTTGATCGACATCGGATCGAAGCCCATCAGCTTTGCCGCTACGGCGTCGATCGCCGTCTGATCCGCGCTCGCCAGGATCACGTTCTTCGTATACGGCATCATGCAGCGCGGCCCGGGACCGTCGCCGGCGAACGTTCCGTCCATGACGGCGAACACGCCGCGGTGGATTTTCTTCTGAATCATCAGCAGATCCACGAGCGTCTCGTGGATCACCGGATGGGTCCAGTGACGGTGCTCGTTCAGGAGCCCGCCGAACGCGTTCTTCATCGCGCCGGTCGTGGTGGTGAACACGTGCGTCTTCACCGTCGGCAGGTGAATGATGTTTTCGCCGACGAATCGCCTCGGGATCATGAATCCCTTGGGGTAGACGTCATTGAGACAGGTGAACTTCTTGGTCAGATCGCCGACCGCCTCGCGGATGTTGATCCACTCCTCCGTTTCATAGATATGGATGTTCCGCAGCCCGTGGGCCTCGACGACGTTGATCTGCTTGTTCTCGCGTTCACCGAGATGGGCGTCGATCACGACGGTCCGATTGTGGCAGGCGTGGATCAGCGAAGGATCGTATCCGTCCTGCTTCATCGCGCGGATCACGCCTTCGAGCTGCCACGGCGTGGTCGAGCTCCCGGGAAAGAAAAAATGCCACGAGATATTGACTTTCAACGCGGTGTCCGCGTCACGGGCAATGACGTCTTGATAGCCGGCAAGATTCAGCAGCGTGTGGTAATCACGCAGCACCGTGGCGGGCGACGTGCGAAGAATGGCGACTTTGGTTTTTGGCATTACGAGATCACTTTGTTGGTCCGTAGATGATGAGCGCAACCGTCAGGGCCCACAGCGCGACACAGGCGAGCAGCGGTCGATCGTTGAGAAGCATCGCAGCCGGACTGCCGCCGCCTTCCTTCTGATGCACCAGATAGAGGTAGCGGAAGATGCCGTAGATCAAGAACGGCAGCGTCAGGCCGAGATGAGTCGTGTGAAACTTCTCGACCGTTTCTGCATTGACCGTGTAGAAGGCGTAGGCCACGAGCGTCGATGCGGTGACGACGGAAATCATCTGATCCAGCAGATAGGGCGAGTACTCCTGCAAGATCGGTCGGTGACTGGTCGCATCGTCGGCCAGCAGAACGAGTTCATGCCGTCGCTTGCTGAGTGCCAGAAACAGCGCGCCGAGGATCGTGATGAACAGCAGCCAGTTGCTGATCGGCACATCGATCGCTGCAGCGCCCGCTGCCGCCCGCAGGACGAAGCCAATCGCGATCGTGAGCACGTCGACGATGACGACGTGTTTCAGCGGGCCGGAATAGAGGGCGAGCAACGCGACGTACGCGAACGCAAAGAATCCGAACTCCGTGCGCAGGGCAAAGCTCGCCGCCAACGCCGCAATTCCGATGACGGCCGCCGCGGTGAGCGCCGCCGTGACCGACAGTTCTCCCGACGCGATCGGCCGATCGCGTTTGAGTGGGTGACGACGATCGGCATCGCGATCGGCGACATCATTGAGCAGGTAGACGACGCCTGATAGCGCGCAGAACAGTGCGAACGCAGCTGATGCGTAGAGAACCGAGTGGACATCAAAGAGCCGCTGTCCGAACAGCAGTCCGCCAAAGATGATGAGGTTCTTCGTCCATTGCTCAGGGCGCATCGAACGGACGAGGTTCCAGCCGAACGGCCGTGCGGCCGTACGCAACTCTCCCGTTCGCGGCTCGGCGTGATCGATGATGTCCGGAATACTGTGTCGCGCCATCTAGAGCGCGGCGGGAATGTACGCGGCCTGGCTAACTGCCGAAACTCTTGACCGCGTCCGGTTCGGACTCGTACGTTTCGAAAACGGTCAACAGCTTCGTGATGGCGAGCAAATCCTGAATGCGCTTCGTGAGGTTCAGCAGCTTGAGCTTTCCTCCCTGGCGGCTCACCGTGGTATACGTGCGGACAATTTCACCCAGGCCCGCGCTATCGATGTAGGGCACGCCTTCAAGGTTGAGCAGCAGCTTCTTCTGGTCTTTCTGGATGAGCGAATCGATCTCTTTCTTCAGAAGCTCGTCGCCCTCTCCGAGCGTAATCTTCCCTTTGAGATCCAGAATCGTCACGCCGTTGACGACCCGTTGGTCGATCTGCAGCATCGCCGCTCCTCCAAAAATCCGACCGCGTCGGCGGGTCCGTCTGGCCCCCCGCCGGTGGCCTGACGTTCAACCGCCCGAAGCGCCTGCCAGGCCCTACGGTTTACAAGAAATAGACCGGGCAGCGTACTACGCGCGTCACAAGAGTGTCAAGAAATACGCAGGTTTTTGGGCGTTTCGGCGTCCGCTGCCGGTATCAACAAGCTCGGCCGATCTCCCCACCAGCCACCGGTCTTGCGGACGTAACGGAGTTCCCAACGAAGGAACTCCTCGTTGAGCTCCGTTTGCTTCGCTCCCTTCGGTAAGAGCTCCGTTCTCTTCCTACCAACCCCAAACGCACCTCTTAGACACCGGCCCGCCCGTCTTGGCCTTCTGACTTCGAGCTGGTCCCCGGTAAATCCAACCGCGCCATAACACCGCCTCCGGCCGCCCCATCCAGGACGATTGAACCGCCATAGACGTCAGCGAGGTCGCGGACAATCGCCAGACCGAGTCCTGATCCCGGCATTGCTGAGTCCTTTCGAACCCCGCGCTGCAAAACCGCATCGCGAGCCTGCGCGTCGAGCCCGGGTCCGTCATCCTCAACCGAAATGATGAGCCGATCACCGCTCAGACGAGTGTTGATCTTCACCCGTGAGCGCGCCCATTTACATGCGTTGTCCAGAAGGTTGCCCAGCATCTCGTCCAGATCTTCCCGTCGTCCCTTGAACACGTGTGACGGATCGACCGTTGCCGCGATATCGATTCCGCGATCGACGTGAATCTGCCGCATTGTCCGGATCAAACCGCTTACCGATTCGCTGACGAGGCATCGCGTGTGAAGCGCCGGCCCGGAAGCCGCGGCTCTGGCGTGGGCCAGATGGTACTCGACGTACCGACGCATGCTTGCAATCTGATCGGCGAGCGTTTCGGCAAGTTGCGTGTCTCCACAGGCCGACAGACGATCGGCCTCGTTCGATAGCACGGCCAGAGGGGTCTTCAGCCCGTGCGCAAGGTCGCCCGCTCTGGTTCCTGCGCGAGCGACGACGTTCTCGAGGTGCGCAAGCAGCGCATTCAGATCGTCGACCAGCGGTTGCACTTCCCCCGGGTACGATCCACCGACGCGTGCTGCCGATCCGTCGCGGACGGCGAGGAGATTCCGGCGGAGGTCGCGCAGCGGCGCTAATGTCGCCCTGACGACCGCTGCGCCCGCAGCCATCAACACGATCGCCACAATCATCATGACGTTGGCGTGTGAATGAACGACGCGAAAGCTGTCGAAGAGCGGATGGTGATACGTGAGGACAACGCTGAAGGCTGCGAGCATGCCGAAGGTCCAGAGCATGGCACCGAGCAGGACCTTGCTGCGAACTGAGCTCACCGCTCCGACTCCTGGTTTCCAATCCGATAACCAAACCCGCGGACGGTGTCGATCAGGCCGGGCCCGAGCTTCCGCCGAAGTCTGGCGATGAACACCTCGATCGTGTTGGAATCGCGCTCGGCGTCGATTGGATAGATGTGTTCGGCCAGTTCTCCCTGCGACACGGCGCGGCCGCAATGGTGCATCAGATACAGCAGCACTCGGAATTCGAGCGCGGTCAAACGGATTGGCTGACCATTGACGGTGACCCGGCCGGTTCGAGCATCGACGGCGAGCGCACCGGCATGCATTTCCGACGATGGCAATTGCCGGGAGCGTCGAATCAGCCCACGCAACCGCGCCAGCAGTTCCTCCATCCGGAACGGCTTGGACAGATAATCGTCGGCGCCGGCATCGATCCCCTGGACTTTCTCATACCAGCTGCCGCGCGCTGTGAGCACGAGAACGGGCACGGTCAATCCCGACTCGCGCCACCGCCTCAGTACTGTCAACCCATCAAGCTTCGGCAAACCGAGATCGAGCACGACAACGTCGTAAGACTCCGTCTGACCGAGAAACTCCGCGCGCTCTCCGTCGTCCGCGCGGTCGACGGCATACCCGGCCTCCGCGAGCGCGGCGGCCAGCTGCTGCGATAAGTGGCCTTCATCTTCGGCGATCAGGGCGCGCAGAGTGAGCTCCTGGGCTCGTTATAACGCAACACAGGCTGAACGGCACATGAACGAGGGCTTCAGCATCTGTTCAGCGGGGGAGCAATAGGCTTGGCTTGTGAATCACGGATCTCTAATCGTGAATCTTGAATCTCTTGAATCTCGAATCTGAACCGAGCGCAAACGAGTCTTCGGCTGGCGCGTGATTCAACGATCCAGCGATGCAACGATTCGCGATTAGTGATTCGCCGATTCACAAGCCAAAGGAGGCCCCGTGCGTATCAAGTCCCTGCTGCTCGTCTTGATTGTTGCCGTCGCCGTTGCAGGTATCGCGGTCGCAGCCCGCGGCCACGGCGGCCTGCATAAATGGGTCATGGCTATCCACGGGCACCGATGACCCGAGATCTCCGTTATGCGCTGCGGATGGCGGCGCGGAGCCCGGCGCTATCGATCGTGGTCGTGTTGTCGCTTGGCATTGGGATTGGCGTCAACACGGTCGTGTTCTCATGGCTGCAGGGCACGCTCGTCCATCCGATTCCGGCAGTTGCCCACAACGGTCAGGTGCGTCTTGTCGAGCCGCGTTCCGACGGCGACGCCTATCCGGGGATGTCGTGGCCGGAGTACCGCGACCTGCACGACCGGTTGACGGCCCTCCCTGATCTGATCGCCTTTCGCATGGTCCCGCTTTACATTGGAGAGGCAGGGCACGTCGATCGCGCCTACGGTCAACTCGTATCGGGTAACTATTTTCAAGCGCTTGGGCTGACAGCGGCGCATGGCAGATTCTTTCGCGCCGACGAGGCCGAGCGTTCTGGCGGCGAACCGGTCGCGGTCCTTTCCTACGCGCTGTGGCAATCGCGGTACGGCAGTGCCGCCGACACTGTCGGCCGGACGATTCGCGTGAACGGACGCAACCTGACCATCGTCGGAGTCGCGCCGCCGCGATTTCAGGGAACGGTGCTTGGCCTCAGCTTCGATCTCTGGGTGCCAGCCACCATGGCCCCCGCGTTGATCGAAGACTCAACCGAACTGCAGAATCGCTCGAGTCGAGGCTACCAGGCGATGGGGCGCCTCGGTGAGCACGCGACCGACGCCATGGCGCAGTCCGAAGTCGACCGCGTCATGGCGCAGCTGGCGCAGGAGTTTCCGGAATCGAACCGCAACCTGCGGGCTGACGTGCTCACGTTCTGGCAGGCACCGCGCGGGCCGCAGCGTCTGTTTGCGGCGGCGCTCGGAGTGTTGCAGGCGCTGATGCTGCTGCTCCTGCTCGCCGTCTGTGGCAACACGGCGAATCTCGTGCTGGCGCGCGCGAGCGCGCGAAGGCGCGAGATGGGGATCAGACTGGCTGTTGGTGCCTCGCCATGGCGTGTCGCCCGGTTGATGTGGTCCGAGAGCGTGGTGCTTTCGATGGCTGGAGGTCTGCTCGGATTTGCCATCGCAACGTGGTGGACTCCCACGTTGATTGCGCTGCCGCTCACCGGCCTGCCAATCAGGTTTCAAATTCAGGTTGATCCGGCGGCGCTCGCCTTTGCGATGGCTCTCGGCATCCTCTGCGGGGTGCTCTGCGGGGCCGCTCCCGCGCTTCAGGTCTTGCGCCTGGACCCGCACGTCGCATTCCGGGATGGATCAAAAGCAGCTGGCCGCAGCCGGTTGCGAAATGCCTTGATGGGCGTTCAGGTCGCGCTGGCGCTCGTCGTCTTGATCGTCGCGGGTCTGTTTGTTCGCAGCTTTGCCGATACGCACAGCACCGACACGGGGTTCCGTCGTAACGGGGTGTTGCTTGCCGCGTACGACTTGAATGGCCGGCCGATGCCGCAGGATCGTTCCGTGTTCGCGCGATCGTTCGCATCACAACTGTTGTTCAGGCTGCGAGCATTGCCCTCGATTGAAGCCGCGGCGATCGCATCATCGGTCCCACTCGATATCCATGGCCTGCCGTCTCGCAGCTTCAGCCTCGAGGGACACGCTCGCACTGATGGGACGGTCGATGAGGCGCTCACCAATACGGTGACGCCCGGCTACCTCGCATTGATGAAGATTCCACTGGTTGCCGGTGCCGACTTCGCCGCGCTTGATGATGTGGCCGCGCCACCGCAGGCGATCGTCAACGAGGAATTCGTTCATCAGTACCTGGACGGCGGGTCGCCGGAGACGGCGCTCGCCCGTCGTCTCCAGACTCGAGGCACGAGTTACGTCATCATCGGTGTCGCGCGCAATTCGCTCTACAACGCCTTTGGCGAACCGCCGACCCCGATCATCTATCTTTCCTATCGCGATCGTCCTGCATTCACCGGCGAGATTCACGTTCGCGTCCGAAGCGGATCCGAGTCGTCCGTGACGCCGGAGGTGCGCCGTGTGGTTCGCGATCTCGACGCGGATCTCCCACTGTTCAATGTTCGTACGCTCGTCGATCACGTCGAGACGAATCTGGTGTTTCGCCGCGTTCCGGCGCGTCTTTTCGCAGTGCTCGGTCCCTTGCTTCTGGCGCTGGCTGCATCGGGTATCTACGCGGTGGTGTCCTATACGATCTCGCTCCGCAGCCGCGAGGTCGGGGTGCGCATGGCCCTCGGCGCGACGGCCCGCCGTGTCCTCGGTGAGTTCCTCATCGAGAACCTGGCCGTTGTGCTCGTCGGCGCCCTCGCCGGCTGGTTGCTGACCCTCGTCGTGGCGCTGGATGTGATTGGCGTCGACACATTCGACGCGGGCGCGTTTGCCGGCGTGCCATTGCTTCTGCTCGTGGTCGCCGGGGTCGCCTGTTGGATTCCGGCCAGACGTGCGACCAGCGTCGCGCCCATGGTGGTGCTGAGACACGAATGAAATGCTGATTGCAGATTGATGATTGGCGATTGGCGGAATGACGAGTGTTGATTGGGAGTGTCGATTGAGAGTGCCGATTGAGAGTGTCGATTGGGAGTGTCGGTTGAGGATTGATTA
>JBPYFA010000174.1:0-7365 GCA_051986585.1 Vicinamibacterales bacterium
GCGGCTTCGGTCTCATAGATGTCAATCGGCGGCGCCAGCGTGACGGTCTCGCGATCCGTCGTCGCGCGCATCTCGGTCTGGGGTGTCGTGGTGGCCATCTCTGTCGCTCCTTGACGTCAGCTGGTTATCGAGATTTTCTTCGCGGCCGCCTCCTGCGCGCGTACCAGCCGCAGCCGCAGGATGCCGTGCGTGTAAGTGGCCTGCGTTCGATCCGGATCGAGCCGCTCGTCGAGGACGATGGTCCGGGCGAACGTGCCGGTCACGCGTTCGCGCCGATGGTAGCGAGCGGTCGCAGAGTCGGTTTCCGGCTTCGTCTCTGCGCGAATAGAGACGGACTCGCCGACGACCGTCACCTCGAGCTTGTCTCGTTCGATGCCCGGGCACGCGGCGTCGACGATCATCATGTCGTCGCGGCGACTGACATTGATGGGCGGGTACTCCCCGGTCAATGGCCGTCGCAGCGCCGGCGACAGTCCAGAGAACAGGTGTTCCATCTGGTGCTGCAGCCGCCGCATCTCCGTCCAGGGACTTCCGGCTGATCGTGGATCCATGTCACCTCTCCTCAATGCGCCTGAGCTGTGGCTTCCTTGCGCACGTCCGTGAGCAAGACCGGCTGGGACTGATAGTTTTCGAGGACGATTTCGTTCTTGTTCTTGTCGTACATGATCTTGGTCGCGATCGACATCTTGCCTTCGCCCTTACCCTCCGCACCGATGTGCAACTCGATCAGCGTGAACGGATAGTCGACGGTGCGGGGCCGGTTCACCGCCTCCCAGAAGGTGATGTAACGATCGGTGGCGAGCACGACGTGTTCGCCGCCGTCCTCTCCCGGCGCCTTCCGCGCATAGTGGAGGTCATAACCGATGCTGTTCGGGGTCCGGATATAACCCACTCGTGGCAGCTTTTGCAGTTCATCGAGCAGCTTGTCTGGTCCCTGCTCCACCAACGCCGTCATCAGTCGATCGTGTTCGGCGTCCGTCGACCAGCGCTCGACTCCCATCTCGACGGTGCCCGCCCCTGCCCGCCCGGGCGTGCCCATGTTGATTGCGTTCGCGACGTAGCGGTCGATGACGCCAGCCGAGCCAATCGTTGCCTGCAGCGCCAAGCCGGCGAGCGCAACGAGCGACGCCGCGGCGGCGCGCCAGAGTTTCGGGGTTCCTCTCATGATGCCTCCTCCTGGACCAGCATGGGTGTCTCCTAGAAGGAGATCGTGATGCGGTTGTCCACGGACGTGACGCCGGGCGCCGACCACGCCGCACGCTCCGCCTCCTCTTTTTCCCCCCACGATCGAACCGTTCCGCGCAACGTCACCTTGCCGCCGCTGACCTCGACCGTGATCCGCTCGGCATCGGTTCTCGCCAGACGCGTGAGCGCCTGTTCGATTTTGGATTTCAGATCGCTGGGCGTCGTGCGCGGCACAACCTTGATCAGATTGCTCACTCCCTTGACGCCGACCAGCCGACGAACGTCGCGCTCGGCCGCTTCACGCTGATACTGCCATTCCACCTCGCCCTCGAGCGTCACCCATCCCTTCGACACGGTCACGTCGATCTTGTCGGCCGGCACCGCCACGTCCCACTCGAGCGCGCGCGCTGCCGCCGCGGCGATATCCGCGTCGGTGCGCTCCGAGCTCCCGGGGAGCCGGACCTCGAGGTCATTGGCAACGGCCTTTACGGCGCGGACGCGCCGCGCGGCCTCTTCCGCTGCCCACTTCTTCGTATACGAGTCGACCCATCCGGTCAGCGTCACGACGCCGTCCTTGACCGTGACGCCCACCTCGTTGGGCTGAACGCGAGCATCCCAGCGCAGCTCGGCGAGCACTTCCTGTTGAATCTCGGTATCGGTTCGGGTTTCTGTCGCAAGAGCCATAGTGCGTTTCCCCTTTTCTTTCGTTGATCAAAACCAGATAGCGGAGGGAACGCCAATCGAGTGCCAGGCAGAAGGTGCGCAGTTGCGCACGTTCTGGCCCCGTCGCGCTGCCGCGACTCCGGTCCATACGCGAATTCGCGAAGAATCGTGGCGTGGTGCCGCCGCGCCGGCGGGGCGGCCGCGTGGTGCGGAACCCTCAGCGCACGCTACCGCTCACGTCGAGGAGCTTGCACTCGTGGTGGTGCCGCGTGTCCTAAGTCGCACGCGAAAGGAGTGGTGACATGAAGCACATGCCTTTGCTGTCGATTCTTTTGATCGCCGTGATCTCCGCCGGTTGTAGAGACAACGGCCGACGCGCTGCTACCAACGACTCCTCGGTCGGCACGAGCGGTCGCAACGAGGCTCCGGGCCGCGACCGGGACTTCGTGCGCGACATGGGCGTGATGAACCTGGTGGAGGTCGACATCGGCCGCATGGCAACCGAACACGCCTCGACCGACGCCGTGAAGAAGCTCGGACAGCTCATGATCGACGACCATACCGAGGCGCTCGGTGCGCTGCGAAAGGTCGCGTCTCAGCACGATCTCGAGGTGCCAGCGCAGGTCGACGACAAGCGCCGCGACCAGCCGGACAAGCTTGCGAAGAAGCAGGGCCTGGACTTCGACAAGGCGTATTGCGACGAGATGGTCGACAGCCACCAGGATCTGATCGACAAGCTCGAGTCCCGCATCGACAAGGCGAATCTCGCCGAGTACAAAGCACAGATGAAGGACCGGGTCGCCGGGACGACGGTGGAGGAGAAGCGACAGGCGATCGCCATCATTCCCGAGAAGAGCGACAATCCGGTGACGATGAGCGTCAACCAGTGGGCGGCCGACACCTATCCGATTGCGGCGGCGCACCTGGCCGCCGCGCGGACGCTCAAGGATGATTTGAAGCGCCGCACCACGCACTAGTCTTAACCGAGGGGCTTTGCCCCTCGGACTCCCATACTGGCGCTCTCGCTCGCCGCTTCGGCGGCTCGCTCCGATCGCCAGGCTCACTCGCTACCGCTCGTTTGCGCCGTTTATGAGATGACTTCTAGTCTGATCCGGGACGCAAGAGGGCGCGCTCAGACAGCGCCTTCGGCGGGCACCAGTCGGAATCGCAGTTTGTCGATCCCCAGCCGCTTGATCTTCGATTCGAGCGTGGACGCCGGCACGCCCAGGCGGACCGCGGCGCCGCACGGACCTGAGACGCGCCCTTCTGCCTGTTCGAGAGCACGCTCGATGAGCGCCTGCTCGCGTCCCCGCAGCACTGCGTCGAGGCGGGACGGCGTGGGTACCACGATCGCTTTCTCGTCGAGGAGCTCGCTCGGGATCCGTAATTGGGCGTCGTCGCAGAGGATCGCGCTGTGCTCGATCACGTTCTCCAGTTGACGGATGTTGCCGGGCCAGCTGAACGCCATCAGCCGCGCCTGCGAGTCGGTGCCGATCCCGGTGAATGAGCGATCCAGGCGCTTCCGCAGCCGGCGGAGGAAAAATGCCGCCAGCGGGAGTATGTCTTCGCGGCGCTCGCGCAGCGGCGGGAGATGGATCGGAAAGACGCTGAGGCGATAGAACAAATCCGCTCGGAACCGCTGCTGCTGCACGGCATCCTCGAGTCTGCGATTGGTCGCGGTGATAAGGCGCACGTCGACGTGCTTGGTCTGAGAGGCGCCCAATCGCTCGAACGTGCCTTCCTGGACGACCCGCAGCAGCGCCACCTGCATCTCGGCCGAGAGTTCGGCAACCTCGTCGAGAAACAGGGTACCGGTATCCGCCAGTTCGAACCGACCGATCCGCCGCGTGGCTGCGCCGGTGAACGCACCAGGTTCGTGTCCGAAGAGCTCGGCCGCAACGAGCGTTTCAGGGATCGCCGCGAGATTCACGGCCGTCAGCGGACGCGCCCCGCGGCGCGACCGGCGATGGAGCGCACGGGCCATGAGTTCTTTTCCTGTCCCTGTCTCGCCGGTCAGCAGTACGGTCGTGTCGACGCGCGCGACGCGATTGACGCAGTCGAGCGCGTGCTTGAGCGCCGGTGACCGCGTCACCACGCCTTCGTCTTCCCACCGATCGTCCGCGCCGCTGGGAGAGTTGGACAGAAGAGTCGCCGACGTTGTCATGGATGCGCCCCGCTCCTTCGTGAACCGTCCGCCACTGTCTGCGAATAATGTTCTCAAATCGCACACGGCCGAAATACCGGGAAAAGAGGCAAAACGCTCAGGATTTTCCTGACACCGCGCCGGCTCGAGTCTCAGGAAAATCCTGAGCACGCTTCGTCTTTTCCTGAGTTCTGAGATTCCACTCCGGCTGACGTTTCCTTCTCGTCAAGCGTCGACGCTGCTCGCATCGATTTCTCTTGCTGTTGCCGGCGCGCGGCCCGATGATCGGCCCATAGCCGTGTTCGCAGACCAATCGGCGACCCGTCCAGAATGCTCCCGGCGAACACCGCGTCTCATCGACTTCCGCAGAATCGGCAGGTGACCGACCGCATGTGTACGCGCGCCACGAGCGCCGAGACGCCGAACAGGAGAGAGCACGCGAGAGCGTGAGCGCTCTCGGCCGGAAAGCTGAACATGGCGACCACACGAAAGCGTCGGAATCGGTTGCGTGGGGATGCATCGGCCCCGGCCGATCAATTGTTCGTGCTGCAGTTGTACATCGGCGGCGCATCGCCGAACTCGCTGCAGGCGAACACGAACATCCGGAAGATCTGCGAGCGACACTTGAGCGGCAGGTGCCAGCTGGAGGTCGTGGACATCTATCAACAACCCGAGCGCGCGGCGCTGGATCAGATTGTCGCAGTGCCGATGCTCGTGAAGCGGCTGCCGCCGCCGCTTCGACGTTTGTTCGGCCCCTTGTCGGATAGCTGGCAGGTTCTCTCCGCGTTCAGCCAGATCGCGAGCTCGGTGAACCCAGCTGGTGACCCGGAGAACGAGGGTTGACGTGTCTGACTCGCTCGAGGCGCTGCTGACGCGGCTGCAGGAGGCTGAAGACCTGCTGCGCGAGATCCGGAGCGGCGGCGTCGACGCCGTCGTCGTCTCCGGGCCGCGCGGCCAGCAGGTGTACGCCCGCAGCGGAGCCGAACATCCGTATCGGGTGATGGTCGAGACGATGCGGGAAGGGGCCGTCGTGCTGACGGAAGCGCGCGCAATCGTCTACGCGAATCACAGCTTTGCGGCGATGCTCCAAATGGCGCTCGACGACGTGATCGGATGCGCGATGGATCGGTTCGTGGCTCCTGAGGACGTCGCGCGGTTCCACGCGTTGATCGATCACGGACGGAACGACAGTGCGCGTGGAGAGATTCGGCTGGTCGCAAAGACTGGCGCCAGCGTGCCGGTCCATCTGTCGGTGAGCGCGTTCGACTCGACCACTCCGTCTGGCGCGTGTGTCGTCGTCACCGACCTCACGGAATATAAGCGTCATCAGGAGTTGATTTCCGCGGCCGCGCTGGAAAGCGGCAGGCGCGAGACCGCCGAGGCGAACCAGCGGCGGGTCAGCAGCATCCTCGAAAGCATTACCGATTCATTCTTTGCTGTGGATCGGACCTGGCGACTCACGGAGGTGAATCAGCGCGCCGCCGCGAATTTCGGCATCGGTCGCGACGAGCTCGTGGGCCGCTCGCTGTGGGGCCTCTCGTCCGACCGCATGCAAAGCGATCTCGAAGCCGCGTATCGAACAGCGATGGACGAGAGGATTGCCGTGCACGTCGAGTGCGCCTCGGCGATCGCTCCGGGCAGATGGTTCGCCAAGCACATTTATCCGACGGAGGATGGCGTCGCCGTGTATTTCCGCGACGTCACGGACCGCAAACGTATCGAGAAACACACCGCCTATCAGGCCATGCTTCTCGAACATGTTCACGATGCGATCGTCGCGACTGACGACCGATTCGTGGTGACGTCGTGGAATGCGGCCGCCGAGGCAATGTATGGCTGGAAGGCCGCGGACGCCATTGGCCGCCGCGCCACCGACGTGATTCGATTCTCCGATACCGAGGCCGAAGTGGCCGAGGTGCTCCGGGTGCTATCCGAGACCGGGCACTATGAATTCGAATTGGGCGACTTCATGCGCGATCGCCGACCGATCTGGGTGGAGGGCCACGCCGCCGCATTACGCGACCGGGCAGGCGGCATTACCGGATATGTCGCGGCCATCCGTGACGTGACAGGGCGCAGACACGCGGACGAGGCTCTCCTGAACGCGAACGACAGAATCGAGACGATCCTGGACAGTGTGACCGGCAACTTCTTCGGGCTCGGCCCGGACTGGCGCTTCACCTATCTGAACAAGCACGCCGCGGCACAGATGAGGGCGCTCGGCAAGGATCCGGACTCCCTCATCGGGAAGACCCTCTGGAACGAATTTCCCGACGTTCCCAACGAGGCAGCCCTACGCAGCGTCATGTTGGATCGCATTCCGATCGTCGACGAACTCTATTACCCTCCGCTCGGTGAATGGGTCGAGAACCATATGTTCCCCAGCCGCGATGGCGGCCTCGTCACGTTTCAGATCTACGTGACGGAGCGTCATCGGGTGGAAGAACAATTGCGCCGAAGTGAAGCGCTGTTGGCCGAGGGTCAGCGCATTACTCACACCGGCAGCTGGGTCCGGAACTTCACCACCGGGGAGCTTACATGGTCGGCGGAACATTACCGGATCTGCGGCGTGGACCCAGCCACGTTCACGCTGACGTTCGAAACGGCGCAACAGCTGATACATCCTGACGATCGCGTGGCGACGATGGAAGCCCTTGAGAGGGCCATTCAGGAGCGCTCCAACTTCGAACGTGACCTTCGAATTATTCGGCCCGACGGCACCATGCGGCATGTCAGGAGCCTGGCGCACCCGGTGTTGTCGAAAACCGGCGAGCTCATCGAGTTCGTCGGCACGATGCTGGATATCACGGAACGCAAGAAGGAAGCGGAGACACGCGAGACACTGCGGCGGCGCCTCGTCGAGGCGCTGGAAGACGAGCGGCGACGGATCGCGCTCGACCTGCACGATCAGTTCGGTCAGCAGCTGAGCGCGCTGACGATGAAGCTGTCGGCACTGAAGCGTGACAGCGACCGGCGAGCGAACTGTCGGGCGGAGCTCGCGGCCCTGGAAACGGTGACGCGGCAGCTGGATATCGATCTCGAGCTGATCGTTTCCCGCCTGCGTCCCCCCGAGATCGATGCTCTCGGTCTGGCCGCAGCGTTCGCGCATTACGTGAAGCGCTGGTCCGACAGCACCGGTGTTCGGGCCGAGTGGCACGCGACGGGTGAGACGCCGGGCCATCTCACCGATGACATGGAGATCGCCCTGTACCGGATTGCTCAGGAGGCGCTGAACAACGTCGCGAAGCACGCCCACGCGACCAATGTCGCAGTGCTGCTCGACCTGCGCTCGGATCGCGCCTCCCTCATCGTCGAGGACGACGGCGCGGGCTTCGATCCGGAATACCCCGCCGGCCTAGGTCAGCGATTCGGCC
>JBPYFA010000175.1:0-5269 GCA_051986585.1 Vicinamibacterales bacterium
GCGTGTAGGGGAGTCCGAGGGGCGAAGCCCCTCGGAGTGAAATGGATATTAAGATCCTCACCGACGTCGAGAAGGCCAGCATTGGCGAGCGTCAGCCGCTCCCGGAGCGATACCTGCGCCTTTCAGACGACGAGATGGACGAGCGGATTGCCGCTGCCAAAAAGGCGCTCGGCGATCGGGTCGTCGTCCTCGGTCATCATTACCAACGCGATGAAGTCATCAAGTTTGCCGATTACATCGGCGACTCGCTGAAACTCTCACGCGCAGCCGCAGCGCGGGGCAAGGCGGAATACATCGTCTTCTGCGGCGTCCACTTCATGGCGGAAAGCGCCGACATCCTGCGTGCGCCGCATCAGAAGGTGGTGCTTCCCGATCTCGCCGCCGGTTGTTCGATGGCCGACATGGCGGCCCCCGATCAACTCGATATCTGCTGGCGCGAACTCGGAGAGATGGGGGTGCGCACCGATGGTGTGGAGAACGGCCGCGCCGGGGTCATTCCTGTCACCTACATCAATTCGTCCGCGGCCATTAAAGCCTTTGTCGGCGCCCATGGCGGAATCGTCTGCACCTCCACCAACGCGGCCGCGGTGATGACCTGGGCATGGGAACACGGTGAGAAGCTGCTGATGCTTCCCGATCAGCATCTGGGGCGCAATACCGCCTTCAAGATGGGTGTGCCACTCGATGAGATGGTCGTGTGGGACCCGAACGAAATCTGGGGTGGCCTTCGCCCGGAGGAGGTGAAGAAAGCGAAACTCATCCTCTGGAAGGGGCACTGCTCGGTTCACACGCGATTCACCGTGGCCCAGATCGACGCGTTCCGGAAGAAGTATCCAACTGGTCTGGTTGTCGCCCATCCTGAATGCACGTTCGATGTGGTTCAGGCGGCAGACCGGAGCGGCTCGACCGAAGCGATCATCAAGACGGTCAAGGAGAGTCCGGCTGGTAGCACATGGGCCGTTGCCACCGAAGTTCACCTGGTCAATCGCCTGGCGCACGACGTCGCCCCTGAGCGCACCGTCGTCACGCTCGATCCATTCGGCTGTCTCTGTTCAACGATGTTCCGCGTTTCTCCGAACCACCTTCTGTGGATCATGGAAGGGCTGGTCAACGGCGAGATCCACAACCAGATCGTCGTTCCCGACGACATCAAGCGCGACGCAAAGCTCGCGTTGGATCGGATGCTGGACATCAAGAACTAGCTAGCTTCCAGCTTCCAGCTTCCAGCTTCCAGTTCCCAGCTTCCAGCTTCCAGTTCCCAGCTTCCAGCTTCCAGTTCCCAGTTCCCAGCTTCCAGCTTCCAGTTCCCAGCTTCCAGTTCCCAGCTTCCAGTTCCCAGCTCCCAGCTGTTCAGCAGGCGAATCGCGAATTGCGACTCGCGAACTGCGAATTGCGAACTGCGAACCGATATAGAATCGTTTGTTTGGAAGGAGACAGCAGCAATGGCGCATGAAGTCCCACCGCTCCCGTACGACTACAACGCGCTCGAACCCCACATCGACGAGCAGACGATGCGGATTCATCACGACAAGCATCACGCGGCCTACGTGACGAACCTGAACGCCGCACTCGAGAAGCATCCGAATCTGCAGTCGAAGAGCGTCGACGATCTGATTCGCGGCATCAACAGCGTGCCGGAAGAGATTCGAACCGCCGTTCGCAACAACGGCGGCGGACACGTGAACCACACGATGTTCTGGCAGATCATGGGGCCTGGAAAGGGCGGCGCAGCGACGGGCGCGGTTGCCGACGCGATCAAGTCCTCCTTTGGCAGCTTCGATACGTTCAAGGAACAGTTCACCAAGGCGGCAACCACGCGCTTTGGCAGTGGGTGGGCGTGGCTGCTCGATGTCGGCGGCAAGCTGGCGATCGAGAGCACCGCGAACCAGGACAGCCCGTTGATGGAAGGGAAGAAGCCGATTCTCGGTCTGGACGTGTGGGAACACGCGTACTACTTGAAGTATCAGAATCGCCGGCCGGACTATATCGGCGCCTGGTGGAACGTCGTCAACTGGGACGAAGTGAATAGGCGCTTTCGCTGATGCTGAAAATGCTGATTGTCGATTGCTGATTGCTGAGGGCCGAGCGCTGCGCGTTCGGCCTTTTTCTTTCAATCAACAATCAGCAATCAGCAATCCCAATTCAGCATCTAGCATTCAGCATTCAGCATTTTCTCAATTTCACCCGTCACTTCCTTCGGTGAGGGGTATTGACTCTGCCGGCTGGCGATAAACGAGTAACGAATCGCGCCAGTCCGATCGACGAGAAACACGGCAGGACGGGCGATGTTGTAGGCATCGAGTCCCCAGGCGTGCCATACGCCGTACGCCTTGGCGACGTCGCGGGTCTCGTCGATCAGAATCTCGAATGGAAGACCGACTTCCTCGATGTAGCGGCGCACGGCGTCGGCGCGCTGGGCGACGATGGCGACGAGACGCACGCCTCGATTCCGATAGATGTCGACGTGTCGTGCCAGTTCACCGAACTGGCGGCGGCAGTTTGGTCACCAGGTACCGCGGTGGAACGCCAGCAGCACCGGACCCGACTGGAGAAACTCCGCCAGCGACCGCATCTCCCCTTTCTGATTCGCGAGCGCGAACAGCGGCGCCTGGCGGAGCGGGGATTGGCTCGGCATCAGAACAACTTCACATCGACGATCTCGCCCGCTTCGACAATGTCGGTCTGCGCGGGGATTTCGATGTAGCCATCGGCGTCGGCCATGCTGGTGATGTCGCCGGAGCCTTTGAACGCCGGAGTTGCCGCATTGTCGGCGATTCGCACCGTATAGAACTGATGCCGTCCGGTCGTCGACACGATTCGGCGCGAGAGAGGGAGCCGAATGATCCGCGGTTCGTACGCCGGCAGTCGTGCCATCTTCCGCAGCATCGGCACCACGAGCAAATGCGCGTTCGAGAGGCACGACGTCGGATTGCCCGGCATCCCGAGCACCGGTTTACCGCTGACGCTCCCGAGAATCGTCGGCTTCCCGGGCTTGACGGCGATACCGTGAAAGATCACGTCACCGGTTTGCTGCAGGGCATCCATCATCAGATCGCGTTCGCCCACCGAGCTCCCGCCTGAGAAGATGATCAGGTCGGCCGACAGACTGGAGCGGATCGCTTGCAGCAGATCGGGCAGCGCGTCGAGCACGGTCGCGGTGAGCGATACGTTTCCGCCGTGCGACCGAACGATCGAAGACAGCGTAAAGCGGTTGATGTCGTAGATCTGCCCCGCCGCCAGCGGCTGGCCGGGTTCGATCAGCTCGTTGCCAGTCGACAGAATTGCGACCTGCGGCCTCGCGTAGACGTCGACCGTGTCGGCTCCGATGGCCGCGAGCACGCCGATCCGTCCGGCATTCAAAACCGCGCCCGTTGGCACGACCGCGCGCCCCTTCACCACGTCAGCGCCACGGCGGCCGACGTGCTGGCCGGGGTAGACCGGCGTGAGGACGCGAACCTGGTCGCCGGCTTTTTCGGTTTCTTCAACCATCACCACCGCATCAGCCCCGTCGGGCAGCGGGGCACCGGTGGCAATCTCGACACACTCACCACTCGCGATGCCACGCGCCGCGGCAGCGCCGGTGTAACTCGTATCAATCGCGTGCAGGGTTTTTGCCGCGTCGCGGCCGGCGCCAAAGGTGTCCTGGGCGCTGACGGCATAGCCATCCATCGCCGCACGATCGAACGGCGGGACGTCGATGGTCGAGACCACCGGCACCGCGAGCACGCGGCCTGCCGCATCGCCAACCGCCACGCGCTCGGTTCGATCGATCGGGACCGCAGCCTCCATCAGCAGCGCTTTCGCCTCGTCGAGCGAAATCGTCTCGCGAATCGGCCTCATCGTCGTCATCGTTATTACTCCGAGGGGCTTCGCCCCTCGGACTCCCCCACACGCTTCTTGGATCGGCGGGGTCCCCTACACCCCGGCTGGCGGCTTCCACTACGCTGGCGCTTCGTCGCCAGCTGGTTCCTGCTCGCTTTTGAGACCGCGTCGAAGCTCGCTGACAACGTGGCCGATCTCGGGCAGGATCAACTTCTCCATCGCCAGCCGCACGGCCTTCTCGGAACCGGGCAGTGCGAACACGGCGGCGCCGCCGACTGTTCCGGCGCATGCGCGACTCAGCATAGCCGCCGAGCCGATGTCGCCGTAGCTGAGCATGCGGAACAGTTCGCCGAATCCATCGAGTCGTTTGTCGAGCAGCGACACGATCGCCTCATAGGTGCTGTCGCGCGAGGTAATGCCGGTGCCACCCGTCGTGATCACGACCGGGGCACTGGCGGCCGCGGCACTCACCAGTTCGCGGATTGCGTGCGGATCGTCGCGCACAATCTCGCGCCGGAGGATCGTGTGGCCGCCGCGGGTCAGCGCCTGTACGATGGCATCGCCGCTCGTGTCGGAATCAGCCGTTCGTGTGTCGCTGATCGTCAGCACGACGCACTGCACGCGCGCTGGCGCGCTTTTCTTATGATCCTCGACCGACATCGGGAGATTATCCCTCATCCTTAATCCCTCATCCCGAATCGCTCATCCCGAATCCCTCATCCCGAATCGCTAATCCTTGAATCCCTCATCGTTGAATCGGCGAATCGCTGAATCGCGCATCGGGGAGAGCTCATCTCGGCCGCGGCGCACGGGCCGTAAATGGCCGTCGAGTCACCGAATTCCCGCGGCGATTCAAGGATTCGCGGATTCCGGATTCGCGATTCAAGGATCAGCGATTCAAGGATCAGCGATTCAGGATTAGTGATTAGCGATGAGCGATTAGATATAATGAGGGTTTGCGCGCCCATAGCTCAGTTGGATAGAGCGTCTGGCTACGAACCAGGAGGTCGCACGTTCGAGTCGTGCTGGGCGCATTACTTATCGGGGGGCTTCGCCCCGCCGGCCCCCCTACTCGCTCTCTCGCTCGCGGCTTTCTCACGATCGGAAACGAGTCGCCAGCTTCGAGCAGCCGTGTGACCGCGCTGTGACGCAATGAAAGCGGCAGGCACCGGCTGCGGTCGTCCTCGCGTTCTTCCATGCAGTCTTCCAACTGCCAATCGGCTGCGTCGGATCCTCTTCGTGGAGCCCCGATTCAAGGCGCTTCTCGACAGAATGGCGTCCGTCATCTAACATCCTCTGGCATCTAACGACATACGCTGATACCCGATCCCCCAAAAGGGTCGTTCAGTCGCTATGGGTAAATTCATTCCCACGTGGTGCCTATTCATCGGCTTGTCAGCATCTTCCGCCGTCGCGCAGACCACGCGCGTCGTGGACGACGATGGGC
>JBPYFA010000176.1:0-8975 GCA_051986585.1 Vicinamibacterales bacterium
ATCTGGTTATTCGAAATCTTGGTTTCAGCGGCGATGAGATCGCGACGCGGCTCCGATCGAAGAACTTCGGGACACCCGACGAGTGGTTGAGCGGCAAGGGTGATCCGATTGGCGGGTATCAAGAGAACCGGCTGGCCGGGGCGAACACGAAGGCGGACGTCATCTTCGCCTTCTTCGGCTACAACGAGTCGTTTGCCGGCGCCGAAGGACTGCCCGCATTCAAGCAGCAGCTGAACGACTGGATCGATCACACGCTGGCGCAGAAGTACAACGGCAAGTCCGCCCCGCGCATCGTCCTGTTCTCGCCGATCGCTCACGAAGATCTGCACAATCCGGATTTGCCTGACGGGCGAGAGAACAATGGTCGACTCGAGCTCTACACGAAGGCGATGGGGGAGGTCGCGCAGGCAAAGGGGATCCGGTTCGTCGATCTGTTCACGCCGAGTCGTCAGCTCTATGCCGCGGCCAAGTCTCCGCTGACGATCAACGGCGTCCATCTGAATGCCGACGGCAATCGACGCGTGGCCGAGGTGATCGATCGCGATCTGTTTGGCGCCGCGCCGGCCCCGCGAGAGGCGCTCCTGACGACGTTGCGGCAGGCGGTCGTGGACAAGAACTTCACCTGGTTCAACCGGTATCGGACGACCGATGGGTTTGCCACCTTCGGCGATCGCGCCTTCCTGACCTTCATTCGCGGCAATCCCCGCGACGTCAATCCCAAGCAGGTGCAATTTTCGAAGGAAGACGTGCTGCCAACCAACTACGAAGTGCTCGAGCGCGAAGTCTCGGTGCTCGACGTGATGACGTCGAACCGCGACAAGCGCATCTGGGCGATTGCGCGCGGCAGCGATCCCAGGTCGACGGACCTGAAGGTACTCGACTCGGACACGCCGCCGTTCATCGACGCCAAAACAAACGAGCCCGGCAAGGGGCCTAACGGCGCGCACATCTTCATTCCCGGGGACGTTGCGATCCAGCAGATGACGATCGGCCAGGGACTGAAGGTCGAGCTGTTCGCATCGGAGAAAGAGTTTCCGGAGCTCGTCAATCCGGTGCAGATGTCATTCGATACCAAAGGCCGCCTTTGGGTTGCGTGCTGGAAGAACTATCCGCACTGGCAGCCGAAGACGCCGATGGACGACAAGCTGCTGATCCTCGAGGACACCAACGGCGACGGTAAGGCCGACAAGCGAACGGTCTTCGCCGGCGATCTGAACAATCCGACCGGCTTCGAGTTCTACAACGGCGGCGTTCTGGTCGCGCAGGCGCCGAATCTCGTGTTCTTGAAAGACACCAACGGCGACGATAAGTACGACGTGAAGCAGATCGTGTTGAGCGGCCTCGATACCGCTGATACCCACCACACGATGAACAGCTTCACCTTCGATCCCGGCGGCGCGCTGTATTTTCAGGAAGGCATCTTTCATCGGACGCAGGTCGAGACTCCGTGGGGACCGACCGTGCGTGAGGCGGACGGCGGGGTGTTCCGTTACGAACCGCGAAGCGCGAAGTTCGAGGTCTACATTCCGATGAACTTCCCGAACCCGCACGGACACGTCTTTGATCTGTGGGGGCGCGACATCGTGTTTGACGCCACCGGCGGACAGCCCTTCTACGGGCCGTCGTTTTCGACCAAGAAGTATTTCCCCGCCATGGAAACCAATAAGGCGCCGCGGCCCGGCACGGTCCGCACCCGTCCGGTCGGCGGCGCCGAGATCCTCTCGAGCCGCCACTTCCCTGAGGAGATGCAGGGCAACATCATCGTCCTCAACACGATCGGCTTCAGAGGACTGCTCAATTACCACCTGAGCGAGGATGGTGCGGGCCTGAAGTGGGATGAAGCCGAGCCGATTCTGCAGTCGGCCGACGAGAACTTCCGGCCGGTCGATGCCGAAGTCGGACCGGATGGCGCGTTGTATTTCGTGGACTGGCACAACCCGATCATCGGCCACATGCAGCACAACCTCCGCGACACGTCGCGCGATCGCGATCACGGACGCGTGTACCGAGTGACGTATCCCGGCCGTCCACTCCTGAAGCCGGCAAAGATCGCAGGTGAACCGATCGATCGGCTGCTCGATCTGCTGAAGGAGCCGGAGAATCGCGTTCGCTATCGCGCAAAGATCGAGCTGAGCGCGCGCGACACCAAAGACGTGATGAGCGCCTTGGATACGTGGATCGGGACGCTCGACACGAAGGATCCAAATTACGAGCACCACATGATGGAAGCGCTGTGGGTCCAGCAGTGGCACAATCGCGTCAACGAGTCGTTGTTGAACCGGATGCTGAGATCGAAGGATCCGTGGGCTCGTGCCGCGGCGACCCGCGTGCTCTGCTATTGGCGCGATCGCGTGCAGAACCCGCTCGCGCTGCTGAAGACGCAGGCCAACGACGATCATCCAGCGGTGCGGCTCGAAGCAGTCCGAGCAGCGAGCTTCTTCAAGTCGCCGGACGCCGCAGCGGTTGCGATGGCGGTCCGCGATCACCCACAGGATCGCTTCATCGAGTACACGTTCGATCAGACGATGAAGACGTTGACGTCGCTCGGCAAACCGGCGACTGGTGCCGCCGCTCCGGCGGATGCGCCGCCGGCCGGGTTGCTGCCGGATTTGTCCGCGGCGGCAATGCGGCGTAGCCTCCGCGATCAGGGGACGCAGGCCGTGACGATTGGCACCATCCCCGAGCAAATGCTCTTCGACGTGAAGTGGTTTGTCGTCGAGGCCGGCAAGCCGGTTCAGGTGACGCTCACGAATGCGGATGCAATGCCGCACAACATCGTCATCGCTCAGCCCGGGTCGGTGAACGCGATCGGCGCCGCCGCCGCGACGATGCAGCCACCGGCCGATCCGAATGTGCGCGCCTACGTGCCGGACATGCCGCAAGTGCTGCAGGCGACCAGGCTCGTGCAACGGGGCGAGTCGGCAAAGATCGACTTCACCGCGCCGTCGACGCCAGGCGAGTACTCGTTCCTGTGCTCGTACCCGGGCCACTGGGTGCGGATGTACGGAGTCATGTTGGTCGTTCCGAGCCTCGATGGTTTCGAGGCGAAGCCGACGCCGCCGACCGATCCAGTGACTGGGAAGCCGTTTGAGTCACAACGGCAGCCAGTGTCGAAGTAGAGGAGACCCGGGCTCAATCGACGTTGTTCACTGTCGCGCTGAGACTGGCCACGGTTTTACGTCGAAGATACGAAGAATCGAAGAATCGAAGGAAGGCGGCAGAAATCGGGTTACGTGACGGCGGTCCGCCGCCGGCCTACGGCCGGCTACAGGCAGTCAGAGAATCACAGATACAAGCAGCGCTTGATCACGAGCTGTTTGTATCTGCGATTCTCTGGCTGTCTGACGCGCGAAGCGCGTGGCGGACCGGAGCCACAGCTTCGTCGCTTTTGGCCCCGTCCTGCCGAATTCGCGAACGCGGTGTCGAACCATCCGCATGGCGGTCAGCGCTCACCGTTTCGCCGGCATACCGCAGCACAAATGCATCATTTACGCCGTAATCACTGACCGACTGCTCGTCTGGGGAATGTGGCGGCCGGGTTGCGCTCTCATCCGTCTGTTGAACGGTGAAATTGTGTTCGTCAACTGAGCGGAAACGCGCTGACCCGATGCCGTCACGCATCGGGCCAGCTTTCCCCCGAGTGGAGTCGAGTCCGAGAGTCTTCTTCGACGCTTCGAAACTTCGACTCTTCGACGAATAGCCGTCGGCTCGTTTCAGCGTGACAGGTGAACAAGTCACTGGCATAGCCGTCGGCTCGTTTCAGCGTGACACCGAACGGCGTTGAAATGCGACTCACTTCGCAACGCTCACGGCATACACGTGCCTGGGACCATCCCCAAACTGGCCGGTGAAAATCACCCACTTCTTGTCCGGTGTGATGTGCACGTTCGGCTCGACCCCGCCGCGGCCGGTGACGTAGTTGTGGCGTGACATGTTCACGAGGTTCTCGCGCGTGACGTTCCCGTTCGGCTGCACTCGGAACAGGTTGATCCACATGCCATCGGTCGAATAGGCGACCTGTGAGGGATCGCCGCCGTCGCTCGCAAACAACGTGTCGTCGCGCGAGCTGTTGAAGTGGATTCCCCACCAGTCGCGTTCGATGTGATATCGGATTTCTTTACCCGTCGCCATGTTGACGCCGGCGATCCAGAAATCCTGGCTTCGGGGCGTCTGGAGATCGAACCACACGGTTCTGCCATTCCAGCTCCACCACTCGTGACCGTTGATCTCCATGTCCATCGTCCGCTTGTGCATCAGACGCATCTGGCTGCCGTCGGTGCGGATCGTCCAGGTGCGATCCAGTTCGTGCCACGTCCCTTCGTGGCAGTAGAGAAGCAGATTGGGATCGACCGGATTGAACTGCATGTGGTTCAGGTCGCCGTACTGGAATCCTGTTTCGCGCACGGCGCCGGTGCTCAGATCCGTGAACAGGAATGACTGCAGCCCTGGATTGAGCGCACGCGAAGCCAGGCCATCCTCCTTCTTAACCGCGTACTGCTGATCCGGCGTCAGGTCCTGCATCTGCTTGCCAGGGAACATGCGCTGCAACTGAGGAACCGGCGTCCTGGTCGGCGGCTTGGGATGCTTTCCGTCAGGGTCGGTGGCGTTGGCGTTCTTCACGAGCGACAGTGTCTCGTCGGCGTTGATCAACCCGTGCGCATGCGGAACCTGGCGAACCTGTTTCGTGTCGACGTTGACCGCGCTGATCGGCGCTTCAGCCCCGCGCCCTTCGGCATTGGTGAAGTAGATTTCGCGGCTGCGTCGCGCGAAGTACCCACCGCGACCGCGCGCCACCATCTGCGGGGCGTTGTCTGCGCTGCCGATCTTGACGACGTCGACGACGGCGATCCCGTTGGGAGTGTTGAACATCAACTTGTCTCCCTCGGGCGAGAATGCGTTGTCGTGAAAGTACAGAGTCGATCCGCCGGCATCGTCCGTCAGACGAACGATACGGTGCCCGGTATCCGGATCGATCCAGTCGCGCCTTTCCGGCGGGCGCTGTGTGAGTGGAATCACGGCAAGAAGCGCGACGGGGACGAGGTACCGTTCGACCACGCTCAATTGATCTGCCTGCGAGTCTAGAAATGCGATAGCGGCGTCCGAGCCAGCGCCGCATTGATAAGGGTTACGGCGAACGCATTGTCCGTAGTCGAGGGAGTGCTGAACGTCATGCCGCGTCGCCAACTATCGGGAGCCTCGGGATGAATGCCTGTGAGAATGACCGATCCGTTCCCGGATGCGCCTTGAACGACGGCCGGAGTTCCATCGGGATATTTTGCGACGACCACGCCCCAACCGGTCAATTGGGGGCCGTCCTCCCAGTACTGATCGAGCGTTGGCCCGCCCGCGACGGCGATCGCAACCGCCGCCTTGCGGACACCCCGACCGGCGGCGGCGTAGAAGCCGAACTGGACACCTGACGTGAGATTGAAGCTTTTGTGCGGCTGAGGGAAACTGCCGGCCAAAAACGCGCCGGCGCAGATTCCGAGGTAGTTCAAACCATGCTGCACGCGATTCCGAATGTTCGCGGTCGTGCCTGGTGTCAAGCTGTTGCCCATTTCGACGAAGTTTCCGCCGGGAAAAATCAGCAAACGGTATCGGCTGATTTCATCTTCGGCCGTCGCATTCAATTCGGCAGAACTGGCAGTGGCATAGTCGAAGTGGTTCGCGTCCAGGATGGCTTTGAGAGCGGCGACATCGCCTCGAGACGCTCCGGTGCCAGTAAACAGCAGAATCGGCGCAGAGCCCTTGTTGGCCGGCCCGTGGCAGCCTGTCATCGCCATTCCGAGCAGGGTAAGAAAAATGACGATAGGGCCCGATCGAAAGCCACCCAGCTTGTTCTTCAAACGAAAAAACTCCGTGTCTCCGTGTCTCCGTGCCTCCGTGTTGATCTTGTCCCGTGTCCTCCGTCATCTCCGCGAGCTTATTCGGCTCTCAACGCATTCGCTGGATCGATCTCTGTGGCTCTCCGCGCCGGCAGATAACTGGCGATCAACGCGAACAGCAGAAGGCACGACGCCGCAACCGTGAACGAGATCACGTCCGTTGGCGTGATGCCGAAGAGAAGCGTGGCCAGGAGCCGAGCGCCGATATATCCAAGCGCGCTGCCCAGTGCCACGCCGAAAACGGCGAGGACCATGCCTTCGCCGACGACCATTCTGATGATGTCGATCGGTGTCGCACCGAGAGCCATGCGGATGCCGAATTCATTGGTTCGCTGTGTGACCGAGCGGGAAATCACCCCGTACAGACCGACGGCTGCGAGCAGCAGCGTCAAGGTGGCGAGCCCTGCGGTGAGGAGTGTCCGCAGGCGCGGCTGCGCGGCCGCGTCCAGCACGACATCGTCCAACGACTTGACTGCCGAGACGACTATGCCTGGATCCAGTTGGGCGATCCGTCGCGGCAACACTGATGTGAGCGCGCGGGTGTCGTCCTTTGTCCGCGCGATCAGGTAGACATTCGGCCACGGCTGTTGTGCGAATGGGCGGAAGATGGCGTTGTCGGCAGGCCGCTCCAGTCCCGAGTACTTGACGTCGGCGATGACGCCGACGAGCGTCATGTTGGCGTTGTGAGTCGCGCCATCGCGGAATACGGGGAGCGACAGCGTACGGCCAATCGGATCGCCGTCACCGAAGAAGTGCCTCGCCGTCTCCGTGCTCATGATCATCACCGGTGGATGATTTTCGTCGTCGACGTCCGAGAAGAGACGGCCCTTCACGAGGCGAACGCCAAGCGCCGGAAAGTATCCCGGCGTTGCCGGAATGGCGGCGGCTTGATACCCGATGCCGTTGTCTCCGCGCAGCGTAAGCACGATACGGCTCTCGGTCGGTGGTAACACAGTGCCGATGCCGGTCGCGCTCAGCTCCGGCAAGCTCCGCGCATCCTCCAGCACGCGATTGACGAGTGCGACTTGTTGCGCGCCGGTGAGGTCTCGATTCAACGACAGGCCGAGCGATGCGGTGACCACATGATCGACCTCGACACCGAGGTCGGTATGCAACAGACGAATCAGGCTGCGTCCGAGCAGGAGTGCGCCGACCAGCAGGACGACCGACACCGCGAGCTCGCCGATGGTCAATGCCCGACGGATTCGTGTTCCGCTGACGCTCTGTGTCGCTCCTGAACCGGAGACTCTCAGCGCGGCGGGGCGTGTCGATTGGAGAGCCGGCACCACTCCAACCAGGATCGTCGTCAATGCGACCATGGCGTAAGTGAAAGCAAGCACCGGCAGATCGACTCGAACCGCGTCGAGTCGAGGAATCTCCATCGGCTTCAAAACCTTGACGACCTCAACGATTCCGATCGCCAACAGGATCGCGAGTGTGCCGCCGATCGCTGACAGCAGGCCCGTTTCAAACACGGAGTGCGCGATCAGCTGCCGGCGAGACGCACCAAGCGCCAGCCGCACGCGCATCTCACGCGCGCGACTGGTGTTTCGCGCAATCCATAGATGCATCACGTTTGTGCAGGTGACGCACAGCACAAGCGCGACCACGGCGAACAGCATGAGAAGCGACGCTCGCATCGAGCGGACGAGCGCATCGCGGAGGCCGACGATGTTTGTGCGCAGCCCGCTATTCGACGGATTCGCTCGGCCCAGATCGCGCGACAGCGCCGCTGCCTCGGCACGGACTCGAGCCGCTCCGGCCCCGTCGCGTAACCGAGCGATCGGCGAGAACGAGCAGCACCGCGGGCTCACGGTCCGGACGAACCCTGCCGTCGTCCAGGCGTCGATTTGCGGACTCGGGAACTGGAAGCTCCGATCGGTCACCCCGACGATGGTGAAAGGCTGACGACGCCAGGCGGCGCGTTGCGTACCGTCTCCTCGTGAAGAGTTGAGAATCACCGAACGGCCGATCACGTCCGGCGACCCGGCAAATGCGCGACGCCAGAGGCGTTCGCTGATGACGAGCGATGGAACGTTCTCGTCCGAGCGATCCAGTGCGCGGCCAATTCTGAACTCGCCGCGCATCGTCGAGAAGAATCCGTCCGAGACGGTGGCGAACTCGAGCGGCTCGACACTTCCGTCGACAGAAAGGACCCCTTGATCGGTGGCGTACAAGGCGGTCGATTCGAACGACGGCACCTGACGGAAGATGTCGAGATCGGTCAGGGGAAAATAGGCCCGTACCGGCTCCCGCACGCCGCTCACGTCGCGCTCGGCTTCGACCACGAACAGGCGATCCGGCTGCTGATACGGGAGCGGCCGCAGCAGAATGCCGTGGACGAAGCTGAACATCCCCGTGTTGGCCCCGATTCCGAGCGCGAGTGTGAGGATGACTGCGAGCGAGAACCCTGGTCGTCGCGTCAGGGTACGTAGGGCGTAGCGCAGGTCGCGAGTCAGTAGCATGCGCATGAGCGCATTGTAACGTTGGCTGCTGGTATCTTCCGCACCAGGATCTTCCGCCTAAAGGCGGAAGCCACGAGGATGTTCGAGTACAGGCGGAAGCTACGAGGATCTTCCGCCTAAAGGCGGAAGCTACGGATAAGAAGAGCGCCCTTCGCAAGGCGCTCTTTGTCGATTACGAACCGTCCCAGCAGCCAGTTCCAGCCCCCAGCAAGAGCTGGAAGCTGGAATCTGGACTGGTCACTGACTCCCCGATCAGAACGTAAACCGCAATCCAAGCTGGATGCGCCGTGCGCTGTTCGTCTGGCCGTTCAGGCGGCCCACCGTGGCGGCGTTGGTCAACGCGCCCGTCGTGTAATCGAACGTGGCGTTAGTGTTCACGCCGGTCCACTGGTTGTTGTTGAACGCGTTGTACATCTCGAAGCGGAATTGCAGCCGCTTGGCGCCGCCCATCGGAATGTTCTTGAACGCCGAGATGTCGAAGTTCCAATACCCTGGCCCGAGGTATTCGTCGCCGCTCGAGTTCCCGAGTCGATTCGGATCGGACGGCGGCTTGATGCATGCGACGTTGAACTGATTCTCGAAGGTGCGGTCACCCCGTGGAATGTTCGGATTGCAGACCATGTCG
>JBPYFA010000177.1:0-3592 GCA_051986585.1 Vicinamibacterales bacterium
CTTGTCCAAGCTATACCTAGTTTGGACAAGGGAGAGAAATGCCGCCGACCGACGACTTTCAACTGCTGCCCGGAACGCTCTACCTCCTCGTGCTGCGGACGCTCGCGAACGGGCCAATGCACGGCTACGCCATCGCACGGCGCATTCGCGACGCGTCGGCGAACGGTCTCGACATCCAGGACGGCTCCCTGTATCCCGCGCTGAATCGAATGCTGGTCAAAGGCTGGGTCGCGGCCGAGTGGGGCATATCGGAGAACAACCGTCGCGCCCGCTTCTACCGTCTGACACGCGACGGCCGCAAGCAGCTCGAAGCAGAAACCCGGGAATTCGAAACGCTCGTCCGCAACATTCAACTCGTGATGCGCACCGCCTGAACTGAGGCGCTGGTGACAATCTGGAAGGATTGGACGAATCGGATCCGTTATCTGCGGCGGCAGGTGCGCGTCGACGACGATGTCGAGCAGGAGATCCAGTTCCATCTCGAGTCTCGCGTCGACGAGCTCGCAGCCTCTGGGCTGTCACGCGACGAGGCGCGCCAGCAGGCGCTGGGCGAATTTGGATCGGTCAACCTCGCCAGGGATGAGTCGCGTGCGGCGTGGCAATTCCGCTGGCTGGATGATGCCGTCGCCGACCTCCGCTACGCGCTGCGAACGTGTCGGCGCAGCCCCGGTCTGGTGATCACGGCCGTGCTCTCGCTGGCTCTCGGCGTCGGCGCGACCGCCGCGATTTTCACCGCTCTCGACGCAGTCCTGTGGAGGCCGCTCCCGATCGCGGATCCGGACTCACTCGTGTCGCTCTCGGCGGTGCCGGCTGGCCTCATCGATCGGCTCCGCCAGGCCGGCGTGTTCAGCGACGTCATCGGGATGCGCGCCGACGGCCTGAGCCTTACGGCCGGCGATCGCGCCGAGCGGATCGTCGGCGAAGCGGTGTCTCCCACCTACTTCAGCGCGCTGGGTGTCAAACCGCACATCGGACAGGCATTCTCACCCGCGGTCCAGCAAGGGCAATGGGCGCCGGAAGCGGTGCTGTCGTACAGCTTCTGGATCCGCCGGTTCGGCGGCGATCCCACGGTGATCGGTCGCACCATCCGGTTGAATACCGTGGCCTTCACGATCGTTGGTGTCAGTCCGTCGGGCTTCACCGGGCTGACTCGTGGATCCGATTACGAGCTGCGCCTCCCGCAGCTCGCAGAAGGGCGCGAGCTGCCGCAAATACGGCTGATCGCGACCGACGGCTACATCGCCACCGTCGCCCGTCTCGCACCCGGCGTGACTCGCGAGCAGGCTGAGGACGCAACCAACACGCAACTCCGCGAGTTCATGCGGACGACGACTGAGCGTCGGTTCCGCGAGGGCGGTCTTCGCGCAGTACATTTGCGGCCGGGCGGCCACGGCAGCGACGACATGCTGCAGCCGTTCCACGCGACGCTCTCCGTGCTGATGATTCTGGCGGCGATAGTTCTGGTGATCGCGTGCAGCAACGTCGCCAGCTTGCTCCTGGCGCGCGCGACCGCACGCGAGCGGGAGATTGCCGTACGGCTGTCGATTGGAGCGGGTCGGCTGCGGCTGATACGGCAGTTGCTCGTCGAAAGCCTGCTGCTGTCGGTGATGGGCGCGGTCGTGGCGCTGGGCGTCGCCAGCTGGAGCAGTGGTGTGTTGCCGCTGTTCGTGCCGCAGGGCCACATCACCATCGTGCTGGATCTGGCGCTGAACCGGCGCGTGCTGGCCTTCACACTGGCGCTCTCGACGTTGACGGCGTTCGCCTTCGGACTGCTTCCCGCGTTCCAGGCGACCCGAACTGATCTGGCCACCGCCCTCAAGGTCGACCCGGCAGGCGCGACGGGTGTGCCACGCGGCGCTCGGACACGACGCCTGGTCGTCATGTCGCAAGTGTCGTTCTCGATCGTGCTCCTGTTCTCGACCGGGCAGTTCGTGCGCACATTGTTCGATCTGAGTCCGGCCGACTACCAGGTGGACCCGAATCGTGTCGTGCTCTTTACGATGAAGCCGCAGCCGGAGATCTATTCGCCGGCCCGAAAACTCGTCATTGCCGGTGAACTGCTACGGCGCGTCTCCCAGCTCTCGGCGGTGCAATCGGTCGCGCTTGCCGAACGTGGGCCGCTGGGCAGTCGTAACGAATCGCTAGTCGTGCAAGGCGCCGGCCGCACCATCGAGGTGCAGCCGGATTGGGTATCGCCGGGTTTCTTCGACACGATTGGCGTGCCGCGCATAGCGGGCCGCGATTTCACGACCGACGATCGGCCCGGCTCGCCCTACGTCGCGATTGTCAGTCAATCGTTGGGGCGTGCATTGTTCGGCGGCGAGAATCCGATCGGCAGAACACTGCAACGGCGCGACGACGGTCTGCATCGCGTCTTCACCATCATTGGTGTCGCCGGTGATGTGCACTATGCCGACGTGCACCGGCCGACGGAACCTGTCGTCTGGTTCACGTTCCAGGCCGATGGCGATCTTTACATGCCGACGCTGCACGTCCGCGGTCGGACGACGGATACAGCCGGACTGATCGCAGCCGTGGGTAGCGAGTTCAATCAAGTGGACCGGGAGTTCCCGGTGTTCAACATCAAGACGCTGGAGATGCGCGTCAACGATGCCATGGGACGTGAGCGGATGGTCGCGAACATCTCCGCGGGTTTCGGCATAGTGGCGCTGCTGCTGGCGGCGGTCGGGATCTATGGCACTCTGGCGTATGCGGTCGCCCGCCGCCGACGCGAGATCGGGATTCGCGTTGCCCTGGGTGCGACGGCCGCATCGATTGTCGCGATGGTCGCTGCCGAAGGACTGCTGCTCGCCGGGGCAGGCATCATGGCCGGCGCGGCTTTCGCGCTTCCAGGTTCATGGGTCCTCATGCACTATTTTCCCGGCCTCTCATCTCTTGATCCCGCTGTCGTCCTGGGCGCCATCGGCGTGATGCTCGCGGTTGCCACGGCCGCCCTCAGCATGCCGGCGGTGCGCGCGTGCCGAGTCGATCCGTTGACCGCGTTGCGCTCGCAGTAGTCACCCACATCGACGAAACCAGTTGCGAATCAACTTTATCGACCTGGGCGAAAATGACTACATCTTTGGAATAAGGGCGACGGCGACCGCCTTTTCCTTCGCTTGGTACTCGTCGGCCGGCTTCGTGCCGCCGGAGACACGAATCGTCACCGCCGCACTACCCTTTTTGATGTTCAGGGTCGTGAGCGTGGTGTGGCCTTGGGTGAACGTCGAATAGAACGCGTCGTCACCTAGTCCGCTCACGTTGGTAACGGTGCCCGCGGTGACGGTCTTCAAGCGAGTAAAGTGGTCCGGCGTAATCAGATTCACATCCAGCTTCAAGAGCACATCTCCGGGTTTTCCCAGCTGCGTCCATTGGCAGACGCTCGTTGCGAGCGTCTTGCCAGGCCCCACAGACCCACCGAGCGCGGCGCTGACCTGCTCGGCGGTCAGCAACGAGCACGCATCGGCTGGAGTGGCTGCGGTACCGGTCGAAGGCCACAGTAGCAACAGCGTCACCATCATCGTCGCGCCATTCACGATTGCTCCCATCGGTGGTTCACCTCGCCGTGATTATCCCTCGGTCAGCAGTCGTG
>JBPYFA010000178.1:0-10328 GCA_051986585.1 Vicinamibacterales bacterium
CATGAGACTGATCTACAACGGGAAGGAGCAACAGACGAACCTGCTGCCTTCACCAGACGTTATATATCAGCTCATTAAGTACACTCCGCTTCATGTGAAGCAACCGGCACCGGCAACGCGACACTTCCTTCAGTCGTTCATGTGGGAACGCGATCCCGCCGCGCGGCCGGTCTCGTGGAAACTCTATTGGACGCTGAGCGAGGCCATCGCCGATCAGTGGGTCGTGAACGCCAATGAGCTTGTCTGGGTTGTGAACGGTTCCACTTCGCCGCCGCCCGACGACGTGGCGAGATTTGCTCGGATCCAGGTGAACGCCAACGGTGAAGCGGAGTTCACGATTATCGGCGGCAGCGCCCCTCGCACTGAAGTGATCTCGAAGAAGGAGATCCCGTGATGTCGCGAGTGGTGTTCATTGCCAGCGTTCTGATGCTTTGCGTCGGCCGCCCGGCATCGGCACAGTCAGGAGCAGCCGATGGCGTCGCCGCTTTAATGCGCGGAGATTATCAGCGAGCGGTCGCAGTCCTGAAGCCACTCGCGGAAGATTGGCGTTCACGGGATACGGTGGCGCAGTTCTTCATGGCGGGACTGTATGAATCGGGAAACGGCGTACCCGCGGATCCGCTGCGAGCATGCGCGCTGTACGCGCGAGCCGCCGGCAACTACGAGAATCCCTTCGGCCAGGAGGCGTCAAAGCTGTTCGGCGCGTCGATCTCGCGCGGACTCGAGTTCGATCACGAGTGTCAGACGCTGGCAAACGTTGGGTTCGACAATGGATTCGAACCGATCACCTTCGATCTGGGTCCAGGGCATTTCGTGGAGTGGAAGCTTTCGGCGGAAACGGTCACGTACGACGGCCATACCAGGCGCTCGGACATGCCGTTGTACGGGGGACCCGGCGCGCACTTCTTTCCACTGCAGTACACGAGACTCCAGACGGGTCCAACGCGCGATCAGCCGCGCCACTTCGTCGAAGCTTTCGTCTGGCAACCATCAGCACAGGCGACGTCGTGGACCCTCCGCTGGTGCCTCTTTGAAGTGGTCAGAGACGAGATCATGACCATCGAGATTTCAGAGGGACTGACGACAACGGCCGGCGACGCACCTCCGTCCGCCGGCTCATTCGATCCGCGTGAATACGCTGTGATCCGCGTCAATGATGATGGCGACGCCGAGTGGGCGCTGCTGAAGGGACCGCGTCGAATGACACAGCGGATCGAGACCGACGGCGAGCGGCGCGAGGTGCGCGAGACAGCTGCCGCCCGCGATGCGGAGTTGCGAGCGGTCGACTGGAAGGCACGGCGAGACGTATCACGACAGCCCAACATGAACTACACAGGCGCGGAGGGTTGCGGCGACATCGAGATATACGGATGGTCACCTGACCGGGCCGAAGTGATCAGCGTCGGAATTGCAGCGCCCGCACTGAATCTGTCCACCCAGCCGGCAACATTCGATCTTGCGCGCCAGTCGGCGAATATCTCGATCAGGGTTCATGTCTACGATCGAGCGCAGCAGCGTTTCGAATTTTGTACCGACCTGGGCCGGGCGCTCGGACCAGGCTCGGTCGAACCGGAGATCTGGCAGGCTGTCGCCGGTACCATCACAATCGAATCGTCGCTTCAACGCGACCGTACGGCGCGCCGGGCAACCGTCACGATGAGCAACCTTTCGTTGCGCAATTCGGCAGGAGCAACAATGCGAATTACCCGTCCGGTCAACTTGACGGCCGTTGTCAGGGGAATGGTCAGATGAATGCGACAATCGGACGCAAGGACACATTGCCCCGGCTCCTGATACCCGTGTTACTTATCGCAGCAAGTCTCGCCACCGTCATCGGGCAAGAAGCGACGCTTAGCTCGAAGAAAGCCGTCGCGCGACGCAAAAACTTCACAAAATGGATGGCGCAGCGAACGGATCGCAAGACGGATGATCCGTCAGCGTTCATCGCTCAAATTCGCGATTTGGTCGAGACATCACGTTAGAGATCTCCGCTCAAGCGCGAACGGTGTAAGCTACAGAACCACTCGAACCTTCTGTGGAGGAGCGTGCATGACTCGTATCCTTCCGTCTCTCGCGCTGTTGGCGACCATCATCCAGGCTCCGGCTCCGTGGAACTACCCAGCGACGAAAACTGGCGATGCATCGGACACTTATTTCGGGAAGACCTACAAGGATCCCTATCGGTGGCTCGAGAACCTTAAAGACCAGGACGTCGAGACGTGGTTCAAGTCGCAAGCCGACTTGACCGACGGCCTGCTGGCGAAGATCCCGGCGCGTGACGCGTTGGCGAGCGAGTGGATGGCGCTCGACAAGCTCAAACCCGCCAGCTATTCGCAGATCACCTACGAGCACGGTCGCGTGTTTTACAAGAAAACGCTCGGCGGCGAGAACGTCGGCAAACTTTACTACCGTGACGGGTGGAAGGGTGCTGAACAGCTCTTGTTCGATCCGGCTGGCTTCACGCCGACAGGTGCGAAGCCGGGCGACGTTACGACGATTGTGAGCTACACGCCCGCGCCTGACGGACAACATGTCGTCCTCGCGCTGTCGGCCGCCGGGGCCGAGTATTCCGAGTTGCGTCCGCTGGAAGTCGAGGGCCGGAAGCTGTTATCGGAGGCCATCTATCCATCGTATGGCGCGCTCAGCTGGACGATGGACAGCAAGGCGTTTCTCTACGACGCGGGAAAGGTCACCGACATCAAGAGTCCCGAGATCGAGTTGAATCGAAAGACTCGTCTGCACACGTTGGGCACCGACGTCGCATCAGACCGCGACTTCTTCAGCAACGAGAGCTATCCCGATCTCGAGATTTCGCCGAAGGAAATGCCGATGGCATTCATCGACGAATCGTACCCTGCCTATGTGATCGGAAATGTCGGGACCGTGCAGAACGAGATGCGTCTCTTCATCGCTCCAACCGCGCAGATGGCGCCCAACAGCAAGATGAAGTGGTCCGTGCTTGCGTTGCCCGCTGACAACCTGGTGCGCGGCATTGTTTTCCACAAGGACTATGTCTATGCCGTGACGCACTCAGGTGCACCGAAGTACAAGATCGTCCGCACGCGCGTCGATCATCCGGACTGGAAGACGGCCGAAACGGTCGTGCCCGAAGCGGAAGATTCGATTCAGTCGATCACGCACAGCAAGAGCTTCATGTTCGTGGTCTACTCGAACGGGATCGTCGGCCGTCTCGTGAAATACGCACTCGACACCGGAAAGGCAACCGAGGTCAAGCTGCCGGCGTCCGGCACGGTCGACATGAACTGCCCCGATTTTCGCACCGACCAATGCATCGTCTACACAACGTCGTGGATTCAACCGACCACGCTGTATGACTTCGACGCTGACAAGGGGACCTTTACCAAGAGCATTTTCAACACGGCGATTTCGTATCCGGGGTTCGAGAATCTTGTCACCGAAGAAGTCGAGGTTCGCGGACACGACGGGGCGATGATTCCACTGTCGATCATTCACCGGAGAGATCTGAAGCTCGATGGCAGCGCGAGTGCAATCCTCGAAGGGTACGGCGCCTACGGCATCAGCTACACGCCCGCGTTCAACGTGCGGCATTCGATTGCGCTGCACGGTGTGGTGCTGGCCTACGCGCACGTGCGCGGCGGCAGCGAAAAGGGAGAGGCGTGGTACAAGGCGGGCTACAAGACGACAAAACCAAACACGTGGAAGGACTTCATCTCATCGGCCGAATACTTGATCAAGAAGGGATACACCAGCGCTGACAAATTGGCCGGCACCGGGACCAGCGCCGGTGGCATTCTCATCAGCCGCGCCGTGACGGAGCGACCTGATCTGTTTGGCGCGATCGTCTGCAATGTCGGCGTCGCGAACGCAATGCGCGTGGAGTTCAGTCCGAATGGCCCGGTGAACACGCCCGAGTTCGGCACCGTGCAGGACGCGACCGAAGCGCAAGCGCTGTACGAGATGGATGGGGTCCAGCACGTAAAGGCCGGCGTCAAGTACCCCGCGGTGCTTGGTGTGGCCGGCTGGAATGATCCGCGAGTTGTGCCGTGGCAGCCAGGAAAGTTCGTGGCCGCGATGCAGACAGCCAGCACGTCAGGCAAGCCGGTGCTGCTGAAAGTCAACTACGACAATGGCCACTTCACAGAGGAGAAGATCGTTACCTTTAAGAACTTCGCCGGCCAAGTCGCATTCATGCTCTGGCAGACGGGGCACAAGGAGTTTCAACCAGCGAAGGGGTCGAACTAGAGGCGCGTCTCGTCCTCGTCGCCGTGGGACACAGGCAGACCCTCGATGATCTCTCGGGCTCGGCTGGCATCAGAGGCGGCAACGACCACGCTGTACTCGGAGAGCTCGTGGAACGGACTGCCGACGTAGCGGAGCCGTTCATCAGCGCCGAATCCACGGGCGCCCCGAGCGGTCACGATACCGGCGTCTTCGAGTTGCGCGGTCACCAGCTCGATCTCGTGTGCGAAGCGGCTCCGGTAAACCGTCTCCGTGATCAGCGGCTCGTCTGGTTCCGCTAACTTGGCGCGGACCGCCTCCGCGAAGGGTTCACCGCAGCTCTCGCACGCATCCGCGGATCCGCCAGCGTAGATGCCGCGCCCACACCTGCAGCAATAGTCCACCGGCGCAGGCGGATCCGGCAGCCCACGACGGCGAAGTTCGGCCCGGATGATCCGTTCACCCTCCGCCGTGAACTCGAACAGACGTTCAGCGGCTTCCATCAGGTCATCGTCTGACTTCTCGCGCCAGATCTGCTCGGGGTCCATCGCGCTAGCCACAAGGTAGGCGATAGCGGTCGCCGTTCGCAAGCACGAAGGTCACCAATAGAACGGCCTTGCTCCCGTTCGCCCGCGCGGCCCATACACTGGCAGCGGCTGCCCGACTTCATAGGCGCCAAGGTCTGGCGCTCGACCGGTGAACCCGTCGTTCACGTTGGGGATCCTCACGCCTGCGTCAACCGCCTTGCTGCCGGCCTTCAATTTGAAATTCAGATCAGCCGCTTCGTATGGCTTGCCGTAATTGCCGGCGTTCGGTGGCGGATTCGGCGGTTGAAGCCCCTCGAAGATGTCGTAATCGATCTCGATGCCGTGAGTCTCCTGGCCGGTGGCGGCTGCCAACTCCGCAAGTGTCTTGAACCGTTGCGGCTGCACTTGCTCGTAGTCGATCAGCGCAGGCGGTTTGGCGCCAATCCACGTGTAGTTCTGGTCGACCCCTTTGTTCGGCCGGAACGCGTCGTAGTCGTAGGTCGAGTAGGTCGTAGGTCCGCCGAGCGACGCGATGCCGTTCTGCCGATCGGTGCCGAGAAACAGGTTGTTCGCGAAGTGCGCGTTCGACACCTGCTGGTTCGTGCTGTCCTCGGCAACGATCGTGTTGTGGTAAACGATCACGCCGGCCGGATTGCTGAACTTCAGCGCGACGGGCGTGTTGTAGACAACGTTGCGGATGTAGTAGGCGGGCCCGCCGAAAATCGGTTGCGCGCTCAACGCGGTGTGTGCGGCGTTCACTCCCCGATTGCGCATGATCCGGATGTTGTGGACGCCGCCGTCACCTTCGATGAAGTCGTCGCCGGTGACGTAGATGTCGTTGTTATAAATATCGATCGCGACCGCCCAGTTCTTGCGGTCAGGATCGGGAACACCGTGCGTCGAAATCGTGATGCCGTCGTGAAAGAACGCCACCGCGTTATGTGCGATGGTGTGGCCTGACCCGTAGACTTTCATCGCGTAGTAGCTGTTGATCGGATGCGCGCCATAGAGTCCGGGATTCGCCCAGCCGAGCGTGCGGTAGTGATCGTCGCGCCCGATGAAAACGTTGTCCGCGATATAAAAGGCGGTTGAACCGGCAAACTGAGCCTCGATGCCGATCCCGACGCTCTCGAACCGGCAGTTCTTGATCGCGAGCCCGCTGGCACCGGCAACGTCTTTCACGCCAGCCCAGAACGCGACCTCGGTGTTCCGAAACGTGATGCCCTCGAAGATGTGGTAAGCCGAGCCCATCACGTCGAACAGCCGGAACGCGCCGTCGCCGTCGAACACTACTTCACCGTCGCCGGCCGCTTTGATCACGATTGGCTTGTCAGCCGTGCCCTTCGCCGCCAGCAAATAGGTGCCGTCGAACGTCAGCCCGTACGGATCGACGTAGTTGTGCCGATCGCCCTTGTACAACCCCGCATGGACGAGAAACGTGTCACCAGGCTCCGCCTTGTGCAGCGCGACCACGTTCCAGTCGCCGGTGCCGACATACCCGTTGTACGCGGCCATGAGGCCGGTGAAGTTGGGATTCTCCTTCGGCCGATTCGCCGGCCAGCTCAGCGGATACACGTGAATCGTGCGGCCACCGGCCGCGGCCTTCGGTTCCCCACGCGTTCGCACCTTGACGTTCTGAACCGCCGTTCCCGACACTCCATCCGGATCCTTCATCGTCAACCGGACCTCGTACTCCGTATCCGGTTGCAGATCGATGATGCTTCCCGCAAAGCGGTCGGGCACGGTGTAAGGCGCGCGCATGATTCGCTCGCCGCCGATCCGCAGTAGCGGCATTCCGTTCATCCAAGTCGTCTGGCCCGAGACTCGATAGCTGACGTCCACGGTTGCATTGCGATTGTCGTCGCCGGCGATGTCCCATTCGAAGCCGAGGCAGATCAGCGTCGCGGGCTCGATTACGAACTGGCCGGATGTCACCCCATTGATCCGTGCTTGTCCGTGTCCTTCCGTGGCGTTGACCGCGCGCACAGTGGGCGCAACGGTCGCCAGCGCGAGCACGACGAGGATGGTATTCATCGAGATTCTCCTGCGGCATCAGTGTTGCCGGAGAAATTGTAGCGTGGCTGGCTGGTGCGAGGCCGTCGCCGACACCAAGAGTCCGATTGGTGCGTCGGCGCCGGCTTGACGTAGCCTTCCTCGAACGGCGCGGTGTAAGCTACGCAAACGTGAAGACCTATCACGACATCGCTGGCGATGGAGGATCGAGGGTCCTCGAACAGGTCGCCGCGCAGCGCGCCCGCATAACTGCCGGGCTCGCCGGAGTCCGTCATCTCGTTGCCGTCGGATCGGGAAAAGGGGGGGTCGGCAAGAGCACGCTGACATTTCATCTGGCGTGCGCCTTGCGCGCGCGTGGGCTTCGCATCGCGATTGTCGATGCAGATTTCAATGGCCCCTCTCAGGCGCGGATGGCGGGTGTGGGTGAAGCGGTGTTCGTGCCCGGGGTCGACAAGGTCTCGGTTCCGAAGACGTCGAATGGCATTGGCGTCTTTTCAATGGGCTCGGTCATTCCGGAGTCGCAGGCGCTCGAATTCGAAAGCACCGCGCGTGGAGAGTCACAGACGTGGCGGGCAACACGAGAGTTCGCCTTGCTTGGCGAGGTTCTCGGATCTTTTGAATGGGGAGCCCTGGATCTGCTGATGTTCGATCTTCCGCCCGGAGCGGAGCGAACCGTCCAGTACGCAGAGTTTCTCGATCCGCGAACATCGTTCGTTCTTGTGACCATCCCTTCGGAAGTCTCCCGCGGCGTGGTGGCACGATCCGTGGCGGCGCTTGCAAACCAGCGCAATCCCTTGGTCGGTTACGTCGAGAACATGAGCGGTTACTATTGCCGCGATTGCAAAGCGATCAAGCCGCTCTTTGATTCAGCAGGCGCTCGCGAACTTGCGATTCCGTGTCTCGGGACCGTTCCCTTCGATCCTGATTTGGCAAACTACTGCGATCGCGGCATTTCTCTAGCCGACCTGCCCGAGCGACCGGTTTCACGCGCTCTGGACCAAGTGGCACAGCAACTCATAGCGGCCCTCGAGGGAGGACTCTCGCGATGAAATTCCTCTGCGTTCCCTGCGATACCCCGATGAAGCTGCAGACCGTCGGTCCACCGGAACGCGGATCGCTGTCGATCGTCTACGCGTGCCCGGAGTGCGGCTACGAGATGGCGATGCTGACCAACGCATATGAGACTCAGGCGGTCCAGTCTCTCGGCGTGCGAATTGGACCGGAAAGCGAAGCGAAGACCTCGGCGAGTGCCTGCCCGTTCAGCGCGATGATTCCGGGAAGTACGAGCGCTGAAACGCCTACCACCCAACCAGAGGTTCGATGGACCGCCGCAGCGGAAGCGCGCCTGGCGAACATTCCGGAATTCGTCCGTCCCATGGCGAGAACAGGTATCGAACGGTTCGCCCGCGAGCGAGGGACGCTGGAAGTGGACGAGGCGATCCTCAACGAGGCCCGCGAGTTCTTCGGCATGTGATCTGCGGCGACCGTCATCCAATGAACCCCAGTCCGTTCGCCCGGCCGTATGTGATCTCCTGGAATCTCACCTACCGCTGCAATCTTGCCTGCGAACACTGCTATCTGGACGCCGGTGGTTCCCCGATGGTCGGCACGGAGAACTTCGCCGATCGGAGCGAACTCGGGACCGAAGAGTGCTTCCGCGTCATCGACGAAATCGCGGCGTTCGCCCCCGAATGCGTGACGATCCTGACGGGCGGCGAGCCGCTGCTCCGGCGCGACATCCTCGACATCGTCACGCGTGCGGCCGAGCGTGGACTCTGGGTGGTTGTCGGGACCAACGGCGTCAAGATCAGCGACAACGTCGCGCAACGCCTCGCAGCCGCGGGAGCACGCGGCCTGTCGCTCTCGCTTGACGCGCTCGATCCCGATCGTCACGACCGATTCAGGAAAGTGCGCGGCGCCTGGCAGAACACCGTAGAGGGGGCGCAGATCCTCAACCGGACCGGTCTCCCGTTCATCGTGCAGACGACCGCGGGCTCACACAATCTCGGCGAGCTCGAAGCAATCGCCGACTTCGCGCACGATCGACTGGCGGCTAGAGTCTGGAATCTTTACTTTTTGGTTCCAACCGGACGCGGTCAGTTCGTGTCGGACATCACACCAGCGCAGTACGACGAGGTGCTCGGCTCGCTCTACCGGATTCAAATGAAATACGACGGTCGGATGCTCGTGAACGCGAAGTGCGCGCCGCACTACATCAAGACGGTTCTGGACAACGCGGGGACTCAGTTCAGAACCTACTCTGGGGGCGCTGGCGGTTGCCCGGCCGGCACGCACTACATGGGGATACGGCCGAACGGCGACGTCACGCCCTGTCCTTATCTCCCGGTATTCGCGGGAACGCTGCGCTCGTCGAGCCTCGCCGAGCTCTGGAACTCGTCGACGTTGTTCACCGATATTCGTCAGCGCTCAATGCTTGGCGGCCGGTGCGGTGAATGCGAACTGAATGCTCAATGTGGCGGCTGCCGCGCCCGGGCGTTCGGGATGACCGGCGATCTGATGTCGGAGGATCCGCTCTGCACTCACACGCCGGGGAAGTTCATTGAATCTCCGCTGCTTGCGATCTACGGCCGCACCGACGCATCGCCGACACTGGGATCACCTGCCGTCCATTACGGGCTGGATTCGTCGACGACGATCATTTGGGATGATGCGGCCTCGGAGCGGATGAAGAAGATCCCGGTGTTCGTGCGCGGGATGGTGGTCAAAGCTGTTGAAGAGTCCTGCCGCAAAAACGGCATCGCCCGGGTCACGCCGGAAGAACTGGAAAAAATCCGGGCGCGGATGCCGACGCCCAAGATCTTCGGCAACAGGTCCTGAAGGCCGAAAGAATTTCGACCGTCGCGGCGCGATCTGCTCGATTCTTGCAGAGGTCACCCACGACGCTGGAGCGGAATGCCCACGCACATTCGCAAGCCAACGGTAATCGAAGCTGCCGGAAATCTACCGAAGCGAATCGAGGAGTTTGCCGGCCGGGTGAACTCTGGCCATGCCTCGGTCAGCATCGCGCGGATGGTCTCCCCGGCCGGCTGGCAGGAGCCAGGCCAACGGCCCGAGTTCGAAGAGATTACGGTTGTCTTGCGCGGTGCCCTGCGAGTGGAACACGAAAGCGGAGCTTTGATGGTGCGCGCGGGAGAGGCGGTCGTGGCGCATCCCGGTGAGTGGGTTCGCTACAGTACTCCGGAACCGGACGGCGCTGAGTACGTGGCGGTGTGTCTGCCCGCATTCTCACCGGAGACCGTTCGACGCGACGCCTGACCTTGTGAAGCGCTGCGTCGAACGCCTACCTTTTAGTCCTTATCGGAACGGATCCGGCGCGCTCTGTTCCTTGACCTTATCGTCCATCCATTTCTGGAATTCTTCAGCACTGACGACCGTGACAAAGGCCCGCATTTTGGCGTGACCTAATCCGCAGAGCTGGGCGCACGCAATCTCGTACTGAAATTCCGGGTTCCCAGTTCGGGTTCGCATATCGGCAGTCGTGACATTCGGCGTGAACCAGATTGGAATCGTGAGGCCAGGCACTGCGTCCTGCTTCACGCGAAACTCCGGCACGCCGAAGCTGTGAAT
>JBPYFA010000179.1:0-8093 GCA_051986585.1 Vicinamibacterales bacterium
CACGACGTTGCCGGTCGGAACCTACATCGTGAAGGCGGAGCTGTCGCGGTTCAAGACTGCCGCCTCGAAACCGATTGCAATGGAAGCGAAGCAGGTCGTTCGCTTCGACTTCAAGCTGGAGCTCGGCGCGGTCGAGGAGACCGTTGAAGTAAAGAGCGACACGCCGGTCATGCAGACCGAAACCGCCACGGTTGGTTCGGTCATTTCTGGAACGACCTTGAGTGCGCTGCCGCTCAACGGCCGCAACACCGGTCAGCTGTCGCTGCTGCTGCCTGGCGTCGTCTCGCCGAATCCGTCAACCTTCACTGCGATCCGGAACTTCGGCGGCGGCCGGCCGTACGTCAACGGCAACCGCGAGCAGACGAACAACTACACGATCGACGGCGTCGACATGAACGAGTCGATCGACAATCTTGTCGCTTATCAACCCAGTCCCGATGCGCTCGCGCAAATCAGCGTCGAGACCAACAACTACGCGGCCGACACCGGCAACGTCGCGGGCGCGGTGATCAGCAACGTCATCAAATCCGGTTCGAACCAGTTCCGCGGCAACGTCTTCGAGTACTACCGGAACAGCTCGATGGATGCGAACTCGTGGTCGAACAATCGTTCGCACGCGGCCAAACCCGAACGTCGTCAAGACATCTACGGCGGAACGCTGGGTGGGCCGATGATGAAGAACAAGTTGTTCTTCTTTGGGAACTATCAAGGAACGCGCCTCGACGCGCCCGGGTTCGAAACGATTTCGGTCGCACCCGACTCCTGGCGACACGGCGATCTGTCGAGCCTGGCTGCGACCATCAAGGACCCGTTGACCGGTGTGGCCTTCCCGGGCAACCAGATTCCAGCCGGACGCATCAGCGCGATTGCCAACAACATCCTCAGCAATCTGTCGTTCTATCCGCTGCCCAATCGGGTGGTGAGCGGAGGCGTGACCGGCAACTACGTTGGGCCGACGAACACAACGACACGAGCGAAGCAAGGGGATGGCCGCATCGACTGGAACCTGTCTCCGAACGACAAAGTGTTCGGCCGGTTCTCGATTGCGGAGTACGAATCAAAGCAAGACCAGCGCGCCATTCCGCTGCTGCTCGGCAACCTCACCACGGCGCCGTTCCGCAACGTGGCGGGCAGTTGGAACCACGTCTTCAACCAGTCGCTCGTGAATGAAGTGCTGGTTGGCTACAACAAGATCACCATCGTCAGCGATACGACTGACTGGGCAGGCATTGGCAACGCCAACGCGACGTTTGGAATCGCCGGAGGTCAGCCGATTGCCGGACTCAGTTCGATCGGGTTGGGGAATGGCTTGACGTCGCTCGGGTCAGGTGCGAGCGATACGAACACCGTGGACCAGACCTACCAGTTCAACGAAAAGCTGACGTGGCTCAAAGGGAACCACTCGATGAAGATCGGTGGCAACCTGTATCACTACAGCCAACAGCGCTTCTATGCCGGCAACAACGGCCTGCTCGGCATCTTTGGCTACGCCTCGTTCAGCGGGGCCTCTTTTTCCGATTTCCTCCTCGACCAGGTGTCGAGCAAGGGTCGGGGCAGCCTCGCGCCGCCGTGGACGCAACTCCATAATCGCTCGGCGATCTATATCCAGGACGATTACAAGGTGACTCCGGCGCTCACGCTGAATCTCGGGATGCGCTGGGCCTACACTCAGCCGCTGGTCGAGAAAGACAACCGGCAGGGGAACTTCTCTCTGACAACGGGCCAGGAGGTGCTTGCGCAGGACGGCAGCCGCGAGCAGCGCGCCCTTTACAATTCGTACAAGAAAGGGTTCGAACCGCGTCTCGGCGCCGCGTGGCGGCCGAGCGATGCGTGGGTCGTTCGCGGAGCATATGGCATCTCTCAGTACATGGAAGGCACCGGCGCGAACCTCCGCTTGCCCTTGAACCCGCCTTTCTTCTTCGAGTCGGCCGTGCAATACGATGCGACGACCGGGGCGGGAACCCTCACGACCGGGTTCGCAGAGCTGAAGCCGCAGGATCAGCCGTCGGGCCAGGTGCGTGCGTGGGATCCGAATCTTCGTCCGCAGTTCACCCAGCAGTGGAACGTCTTCCTCGAACGCCTCCTGACGCCGTCGATGTCGGCCAACGTCGGATACGTTGGCAATCATGCGACGCATCTGGTGACGCCGGTTGAAGGCAACCAGCCGCTGGCCGGGGTCGGCGACCCGTCGACGTGGTTGCCGCTTCAGCAGCGACGCCCGTTGTACGCAACGGCGCCGCTCATTACCAACATCTCAACGACGGCGTCGCGCGGACACAGCGACTACAACGGTCTGCAGGTGAGCCTGCGGCAGCGCGCCGTCCACGGTGTCGAATATCTGGCCTCCTACACCCTGAGCCGAACGCGCAGCAACAACCTGGGGTACTACGGGTCTGGTGGCGTTGCGGCTGAGGGCGCCTACTGGATGAATGCGTACGACCCCGAGGCGAACTACGGGCCAGCGTTCTTCGACGCCCGTCACAACTTCGTGTTCTCGGCCAATTACGAGCTGCCGTTCGGCAAGGGCCGGAAGTGGGCAACCGATGCCTCGCCTGTGGTGGACGCGATCATCGGCGGCTGGCGGTTGAGCGGAATCCTCCAGCTCCGGTCGGGCTTCCCGATCACCGTGACCGACGGCGCCGGGCGATCGCTTCAGGCGGTCCGCGGCAACGAGCGCCCGAACTGCATCGGCGATCCCGTTCCGTCCGACCAGAACATCGCGCATTGGCTCGACATCAATGCCTTCCAGCGGGTGCCGCTCGGGACCTTCGGCAATTGCCCGGTTGGCGTGGCGCGCGCGCCCGGATATACGAACATTGATGCGGTGCTTGCCAAGCAGTTCGCTGTCGGCGGCGGACGCTACTTCGAGTTCCGCGCCGAGACGTTCAACCTGACGAACACGCCCAGCTTCGGGCCGCCAGCTCGTGACATCAATGCGCCGAATACGTTCGGCCAGATCACCAGCACGGTGAGCTCGCCGCGGAACGTGGAGTTGGTGTTGAAGTTCTTCTTCTAAGTCAGTCTCCAGTTTCCAGCTCCCAGCTTCCAGCTTCGCGATCGAAGTTGGAGGCTGGAAGCCGGAACCTGGCAGTCGACTCCTCGAGGCCTGAGGAAGGCGCCAACCCGTCACGAAGGATTGATGTGATGACCAAACCAACGATTACCAGACGTGAGTTGTTTCGCCGTGGCGGAATCCTCGGCAGCCTGCTCGCATTTCCCGGGGCGCTCAAGGCCGCGGCTCAATCGCCGGCTCCCGCAGCGATGGCCGCCGCACCGAACGGTGCGGGCGCGCTCAAGCTCGGGGCGGACATCTATCAATCGATCGGAGTTCGTCCGCTCATCAACGCGCGCGGCACGTTCACGATCATCAGCGGGTCGACAATGCTGCCCGAGGTCCGCATGGCGATGGACCAGGCGGCGCAGAGATACGTGCACCTCGACGAGTTGGCCGAGGCGGTTGGAGCCAGGCTCGCGACCCTGACCGGTGCGGAATGGGGTTTGGTCTCGAATGGGTGTTCGGCGGGGCTGACGCTCGCAACCTGCGCGTGCGTCGCCGGCGGGAACCCGGATCTGCACGTTCGGCTGCCAAACCTGAGCGGCTTCCCAAAAGACGAAGCCATCATACCGACGCATTCGCGCAACGTTTACGACGCGGCGCTTCGCGCGGTCGGCGTCCGCGTCGTCGAGGTGTCGACGATGTCGGAATTCGAGGCGTCGCTTAGTCCGCGCACGGCGGTGATCTACATCCTTGCCGGACCGAATGCCGACAGCAGTCCGCTGAACGTCAAGGCCATCGCACCCCTCGCCAAGGCCAAGGGGGTTCCGATTCTGGTGGATGCAGCGGCGGAGATCCTGACCATCCCGAACGTTCATTTGCAGAACGGCGCCACGCTCGTCGCCTACAGCGGCGGCAAATGCATCCGCGGCCCGCAGACCGCCGGACTGATCCTCGGCCGCAAGGATCTGGTCAAGGCGGCGTGGATGCACAGCGCTCCGCACCATGGGTTCACGCGCTCGCTGAAGGTCGGTAAGGAAGACGCGATCGGTATGTTGATGGCGGTCGAGATGTGGATGAAGCGCGACCACGAAGCGGAGTGGAAGCGTTGGAATGGATGGCTCGATCACATCAGCCAGCGCGTGTCGACCGTTGCGGGCGTGACGACGGCCGTCAATCAGCCGAACGGCCTCTCGAACAAAACGCCGTCGCTGACGATTCTCTGGGACCGGCAGAAGATCGCGACGACGGGTGAGACCGTCGCGCGCGTGCTGCTCGATGGCGAACCGCGAATCACGCTCGACGCCGCGCGCGGTGGCCCGCAGGGCAGTCAAACCGGAGTACGCGTCACGCCGTACATGCTGGCGCCAGGGGACGAAAAGGTGATTGCCGATCGTCTCGTGGCCGTGTTGTCGAAACCGCCAGCGGAGACCGAATCGACGACACCAGCCGCGACCTCTTACGACGTGTCGGGGCAATGGAACGTGAAGATTCAGTACGCCGCATCGTCATCGACGCATGCTCTGCATCTCACGCAGAAAGGAAATGATCTCGGCGGCTTCCACCAGGGGGAGTTCATGACGCGGGAGATCACGGGAACCATCGACGGCGACAACGTTCGAATCAGGAGCGCCTACGGCGAGCAGCACGGCGATTCGGTGAACCTCACATTTGTCGGCAAGGTGTCGGGCGATCAGATGAGTGGCCCGCTCGACATGGGCGAGTATCTCGGCGCGACGTGGACCGCCACCCGCCGTAGCGGTGGCCGAAGGAGCTGAGCATGCGGGGGGTAGCAAGGCGTTGGCTGCTGGCCGGTTTGCCGTTGACCTTTTATTTCTTACCGTCGAGCCCCGGCAGCGCGCAGCAGCCGGCCGCACCGAAATACGATCTGCTCCTGCGCGGCGGCCATGTGATCGATGCACGCAACAAGATCAGCGCCGTTCGTGACGTGGCCATTGCCGGCGGCAAGATTGCGGCGGTCGACGCGAAGCTCGATCCGGCGGATGCGCTGAAGACCGTCGACGTCACCGGCCTCTACGTAACCCCCGGCCTCGTCGACATTCATACCCACACCTACACTGGCACCGGCGAGCGAGGTTCTTACGCCGGCGACAACAGCGTGTATCCGGATGGTTTCACCTTTCGCGTTGGCGTCACGACCGTGGCCGATGCCGGTTGCGCGGGTTGGAGGAACTTCGAAGATTTCAAGCAGCGCATCATCGATCGCTCGAAGACGCGCATCCTGGCCTTTATCAACATTGTCGGCAATGGCATGCGCGGCGGGGCGTACGAGCAGGATCTCTCCGACATGGACGCGAAGCCGACCGCCGACATGGCTCGCAAGTATCCGGGCCTGATCATTGGCGTCAAGACGGCTCATTTCGCCGGTCCCGAATGGACGCCGGTCGAGCACGCGGTGGAAGCGGGCACGATGGCGAACATTCCGGTGATGGTTGACTTCGGGGCGAACAAGCCGGAGCGCCCGGTCGCGGAATTGGTCACGAAAAAGCTTCGCCCCGGCGACATCTACACGCATGTCTATTCCGGTCTACGGGGAGAGCTGGATCCATCAGGACACGTCAATCCGGGATTGATTGAAGGTCGCAAGCGCGGCGTCATCTTCGATGTCGGCCACGGCGGCGGCAGTTTTCTCTGGCGAGTGGCCGTTCCGGCGATCAAGCAAGGATTTCTTCCTGACTCGATCTCGACCGACCTCCACATCGGCAGCATGAACACCGGCATGAAGGACATGCTCAACGTCATGGACAAGTTCCTCGCACTGGGGCTGACGCTGGATGATGTGGTGGCGAAATCAATCTGGGCGCCCGCGCGCGAAATCAAGCAGGATGGGCTCGGACACTTGTCGGTGGGCGCGGTCGCGGACGTCACGGTGCTGCGTGTCGAAAAGGGCAAGTTCGGTCTCGTCGACATGAACGGCGCGCGGATGGATTCGACCCAGCGGCTCATGTGCGAGCTGACGGTGAAGGACGGAAGGATCGTCTACGACCTGAACGGCATCTCGCGGCCCGAATGGACGACCTTGCCGGCAGAATACGGTCCGATCGGCGACGGCCGATGGGACGGGCTCAACCCAGCACGGGGCACAACACCGGGGACGCAGCGCGGCCGCGGAGGCGAATCGCCGCGACAGCCATCAGGAGGTAGATGATGCCGAAGTCGAAGGCCACCGAAGAACATGGACGAACACGGAGTCGAAGGACGTTCCTGAAGAAGGCGCCCGCCGTGGCGGCCGCTGCGGCTGTGGTGTCGGCGCCTGCGGTCGCGCGCGCGCAGGGACCCGCCGACAAGCCGGTCAAGAAGATATTCCGCGCCGCCGGCGCCAAGCCGCCAGACCCGGCGAACCCGCCGCTCTTCAACGGCACGGTGTTGTACGGCAACCTGGTCTTCATCTCGGGGATTGGCTATCACCAGCCGGGGGACATCACGCTGCACACGACGAAGGTCCTGGAGCAGATGAAGTCGCAGCTGGAAGCCTGCGGGTCTTCGATGGAGAAGGTGTTGAAGGTCAACGTCTACCTGAACGACCTGAAGGACTACGACGCGATGAACGCCGTCTTCAAGGGGAAGTTCGGTCCAGAGCCGGGCGTGCGCACGACGATCGCGGCCGCTGGCGGGATCCCAGGAAACTCGCTGGTGGAGATCGACTGTATCGCCTGCCTGTGAGATTCGAAGGCTGATCTCCCCTCGGTAGGTTACGAAGGGAACGAAGTTCACAACGAAGGAACGAAGTAAACGGAGACGAACGAAGGCCGTTTTCTTCGTTTCTTCGTTGTAACCTCGTTCCCTCCACGTACTCCGTCTCCTCCGCGTTCACGAAGATTACTTCCGTACTGTTGACCCCTCCCGTTGTCACGACTACGCTCGAATCCATTCACACACCGCGAATCAGGTCGCCCGGTGTCTGCACTCCGGAAACGATGTTGTCACCAGCTGAGCGCCCTGCAGCTGCCGCTCTCCACGGAGGTTCCGATGGCTCGTCGAACGCTCTTGGCTCTTACGTCTGCGACGCTTCTCACAGTCGTCTGCATCGTCTCGTACTCGGCTATTCAGAGGGCCCCGTTGTCGGCAGCGGCCCTCGGTCGCTGTCAGGGACTTCCTGACGAAGGCGCGTTGAAGGGATTCCTCCAATCTGCGCCCACCAGCGGTGGAGAGGCTGGCGGCCTCTTTCACGGCACGCTGATGTGGGCAGCCGTTGTCAATCGCAACGGCGAAGTGTGTACCTACACCACGTCGACCGATGATCCGTCGCAGGTCTGGCCGGGCAGTCAGGCGATTGCGAAGGCGAAGGCGTACACGGCCAATGCGTTCAGCCTCGACAATCATCCACTGTCCACGGCGCTGCTCTACACCTTCACACAGCCGGGGCACTCATTGTGGAGCCTCGGACAATCGAATCTCTTCGAATCGAAATATCTCGCGCCGCCGTCTGGTCAGGGTGGCGGAAAAGAGCAGCTCGCCGGCGGACTGATTTTCTTCGGGGGCGGCGTACCGCTCTACAAGGGCACCACAATCGTCGGCGGACTGGGCATCAGCGGAGATACATCGTGCACGGATCATGAGATCGCGAAACGGGTACGCGATCTCGCCGGTTTGAACCCGGGCGGCAATCCACTGGCTGATGACATTACCTACTCATCCAAGGACGGCGCTTCGTTCTTTACTCATCCGCTGTGCCCGAACACGTGGCGGAACGGACAATTCATCGACAACGAGGCTGCGGCGGTTGGCTACTGACACCAACGGCCGCTAGAGATCGCAAGAGAAGGGAAAAAGGAGAATTCCGTTTTGGAGACGCACACGTTTCTCCTTTCTCTCTTCTCCTGTTGCGTTGAGCAACCGCGAATTGCGAACCGCGAATTGCGAATGGCGAACCGCGAATGGCGAATGGCGAATCGCGAATCGCGAATCGCGAATGACGACTACATTCCGATCCTCGGCACCTTCCCCTTCATCGACTTGTTGAACGCGGGGAGCGTCGTCGAGATCAGGTTGTCGTAGGCGGCTGCGGCGGCTGATAGGTCCTTCTCGATAAGCTCGAGGACCTTCATCTGTGTCTCGGTCGGTTTGTAGTCGACGC
>JBPYFA010000180.1:0-8456 GCA_051986585.1 Vicinamibacterales bacterium
TCGGCTTCAGCAGCGGATCTTCTCGTGGAGCGCGGCCCGCGGACTCACCGTTGTCCGTGATGCGCGAGAGGATCCGGTGAACCTGGTGGCGATGAAGTCCGGCGACATCCTCGTCGTGTCGTCGGCCGGGCCGCAGGGTACAGTCTACGTCTTCGATCCCAGGAAGCCGGCTGGCGAGATTACGGTCCTGACCCCGCAGCCTGCCCAGGAACGGCCCGGGGCCGCCGTGGTGTTACCCGTCAACATCTGGGTCAATGGCGAGCTTGAAGATCAACTCGACCCGCGAACCTACGAATACACCACGCTGCAGCAGCTGTTCACGCGCGACGGGGCGACGCCGGCGCCGCGGCAGTATGTGTCGCCAGACGGCAGTCTGTCCCTTCCTGCGGTTCGCGTCTTTCAGCAAGCGCCCGACGATTCGTATGCCGGCATGGACGAGACCGGTTGGCGCTGGTCGCACAATCTCGATGCCTACGGATTGATCGCGGCCGTGCCGGGCCGGAGGATTGCGGTAATCAGCGGGGCGGAGAACCGCACGTATCGCGCAACGGTGCAAGCCGACGGCACGCTCGCCGACCTGCAACTGGTCGCCGAACGCGGCGGTGAAAGCGCCGCCGTCGACGCCGCGGGCAACGTGTACGTCGCCAACGGTCAGGTCTTCGTCTACGACACTCACGGGAAGCTGGTGGGTCAGATTGACGTCCCCGAGCGGCCAGTCCAGCTCATTTTCGGCGGCGCCGATCGCCGGACGCTCTTCATCCTCACGCATCGCGCCCTTTACGCGGTCACGACGAAGACCGCCGGCTGACGCATCGCGTAAGAGCGCGGACATCGCGCGGGACGCTGATCAGCTCCGGAACTGGACCCGGCCGCGGGGACAATCGAGCGTGACGATCATCCGGGCACGTTCCGCGCGCGAGACGGTCGCGCGAAACCCGACCGTCTTGAACAGCAGCTGCAGCCGATCGGGAGACGACTCACTGAATTCCAGGCTCCCGAGCGTGCAACCTGATGGCGACGTCGTGCTCGGATGAGGCGTGTCCTTGCTCCATTCGATAAAGAAAGGAGTGACCCCAAGCTGGTCGGTGCTGGCCGACTGCCACGCAAGCAGCGCGCCGTCAGGTGCACGCCTGGATCCGGGTGTGGGACCTTCGACATCGAAGCCGGCACGGCGGACTTGCTGTACGAGACTCGCGATTGCCGGGGTGCGAAGCGCCCATCCAACCAGCGTCAGCTCGGCATGCGCCACCGCTGCCTCGCGTGGTGCGGTGGGCGGCTCGGTGGCGGCAGGGGCAAGAATCTCGAGGTAGTGGCCACCACCGAGTGAGACCAGCGCATTCTGCGTGCCTCGCCCAGGATGTTCGCCACCCCGTTTGGGGGTCACGCCGGTTCGTGCTTCGAACTCTCGTATCCCGCGATCGAGATCATTGATGCCAACAATGACATGATCGATGTCAACGGCGGCCTCTTTTTGCATGGCGAGCAGACCGAGGACGCCGGACAGTGCAGTCGTGAGTACGATTGACGTTGGTGCGCCCATGTGCCCCTCAGAGTCAGTCTCCCGGCGCGATCCGACTTTGTCTCTAGAACGGTTCGGTCGCGCACATTGGATTGTATGACGAAGCTCGGCCGCGAAACTCGCCTCGACCCCCTGAGATTCACGCGCTCGCCGGCCGCATTCGTCCTCGTCATCGTGTGTCTGGGACTGATATTCAGGCTCGATCAGTCGACTGCGGCCACGCCATTTCAACATTTGTACTACCTGCCGATTGTGATCGCGGGACTGTGGCTGCCACGGTACGGAGGACTCATCGTCGGACTGATGGCCGTCGTGTTGTATCACCTGGCCAATCCGATCTTGCTCGCGTCCCGGTATCGTGAATCGGACATCGTGCAGATCGTGTTGTTTGTCGGCGTCGGCGTCGTCACGTCCAGGCTCGCCGACGATCGACGGCAGCTCCATCGTCTGGCCATCACCGATGACCTGACGGGCGTCTACAACCTGCGTGGCTTCGACGCGATGCTGACGCCGATCATCCGGGCGGCCAGCCAGGCGGGTACCCCTGTCACGCTCGTCGTGCTCGATGTCGACCGCCTGAAATCCATCAACGATAAACACGGTCATCGCGCCGGAGCCGATGCCGTCCGGAGCGTGGGCCACATCATCGGCTCACGCCTGCCGGACACCGGGTTCGCCTGCCGCTTCGGCGGCGACGAGTTCGTCATCGCCCTTCCCGGGCAAGATCTTCCGGCCGCTACCGCGACGGCCGAAGCCCTGCGTGCCTCGGTGCATGACGCCGCACCAATGCTTGCCGGCATGCCGTTTCCAAAGGGAACGCTCTCGATCAGCCTGGGTCTCGCGTGCCGCACCCGCTTCGACGAACCGTCGAACGGCCCCGACGTCCAGGTCGACGTCGCTGAATCGCTCTTCCGTGCGGCTGATCAGGCGCTGTATGTCGCGAAAGCGGCCGGACGGAATCAAATCCATGCCGTGGTGGTCACTGCTCCCGAGGCGACCACTCGATCGCCGGCGGGATCGCGAGGAATCTGACGGCAGGGATGATAGCCGGTGTAGAGTTGCCCACCCGGCGCAGCCGCCATCGCTCGAGCGAGCGCCGTGAAGGATCCCGTCTTGAAAATGACTCATTCGACACTCGTGTTCCACGGTGTCACACGATCGGGGAGGTAGGCGGCTCTTGGTGAGGCGGCTGCCGGAACAGAAAACCCGCGTCGGACCCGCGACACGAGGGTCGAAGTCGTCGCCCGCGCCCGTGGGCTTCATCGAACCGATGTTGCTGCTGCGCACCGATTCCCTTCCCTCTGGTGGCGACTGGCTCTACGAGCTCAAGCTCGATGGCTATCGGGCGATTGCGTTCAAGCGGAACGGAACAACCCACCTGCGGTCGCGGAACGACAACGACTTCAACACGCGCTACCCGAAGGTAGCAGAGGCACTCGAGAAATTGCCCGACAACACCGTCGTCGACGGTGAGATTGTGGCATTCGATCAAGACGGTCGTCCGTCGTTCAACGCGCTTCAGAACTACGGGGCTGGAGCGGCTCCGGTCGTCTACTACCTGTTCGATCTGATGGTGCTCGCTGGCGAGGACGTGAGGCGTGAGCCGCTGCTGAAGCGGCGCCAGTTGCTCGAGAAGAAAGTGCTTCCGAAGTTGCCGGAGCCGGTGCGGTACTCGGCACCGCTGGATGCCGAGCTGCCGGTGCTAATCCAGTCGGTGAAGGTCCACGGCTTCGAGGGACTCGTGGCCAAGCGGTCCAGCAGTCGTTACGAGCCTGGCCTGCGCTCAGGCGCGTGGATGAAGATGCGCGTGAACCGTGGACAGGAATTCGTCATCGGCGGGTACACGCGAGGAACGAAGACGTTCGATGCGCTCGTCTTTGGCTACTACGAAGGCGATAAATTGATGTACGTGGCACGCACGCGCAGCGGCTTTACGCCGGTAATGCGCGCGCAATTGTTCAAGAAGTTCAACGGGCTCGAAACCGACGTCTGCCCGTTCGTCAACCTGCCGGAGGCGAAGAGCGGGCGATGGGGACAAGGCCTTACCGCCGCCAAAATGGCGGAAGTGCAATGGCTGAAGCCGACGCTCGTCGGCCAGTTCGAATTCCTCGAGTGGACCGCTGACAATCACCTTCGCCATTCGAAGTTCATCGGCTTGCGCCCGGACAAGCGGGCAAAGGACGTTGTCCGCGAGTGACTGCAGAACACGCGTGGAACCCGGTCGCCACCTCAGCGATCTCGGTGCGAGACCCGATCTGGTTTGACAACTCACGGCTCTGCCGACACTCTTACGGCCATGCCCCTTTGCAATCGCGTCGGCGCTCGCTGGCCATGCACGTTCGCGCTGCTCGTGCTGGCGATTTCGGCCACCTCACCACACGCACAAGGTCGATCCGCGTCCGTTCCGACGCCAGCCGTTCAGCATCCGAGCGCCCCGCCGCCAGGGTCGCCGGCGCCCGGCTCCCGCTGCCTGGGCTGCGGAGCGGCGCCGGAACCGCTCGACTTCAACGATCACACCGGCTGGACGCAAATCTTCGACGGCAAGACGCTCACCAACTGGGACGGCAATCCGGGAGTGTGGAAAGTCGAGAATGGCGCAATCACGGCGGAGAACTGGCCCGAGCGACGCATCGGAACGACCTACATCATCTGGCGCGGCGGTGAACCGGCTGACTTCGAATTGAAGCTCGAGGTCAAGGCTGACTACGACGTGCACAGTGGAATTTTCTATCGGTCCATCATCGGAGCGGAACCGGCACGGGCCGCCGGCGCTGGCGATCCTGCACGCGGTGCAGCACCCGCAGCAGCGCCCCGTCCGCAGCTGCCAGCGCCTGCGATTCCATCAGATCCCAGATGGAACGTGCACGGATATGCGATGGACTGGGACTACGATCCGGGCAACAACGGCAACGTCCAGGATCCAGGAGCGGGTCGCACTGATACGCAAATCGTGTGGCGCGGCCACATCGTCCGTACCGCGAGCGGCAAACGCCCTCGTTCGATCGGCACCCTCGGCGATCGCGACGCGCTGATGAAGTTCATCACGCTGGGCGACTGGAACCAGATTCACATCATTGCGCACGGCCATCAGCTCACCCACATCGTCAACGGGCATGTGATGGCGATCCTGATCGACGACGACCCGGCGGCGCTGAAGACGAAGGGCGTCATCGCGCTGCAGATCGAGCAGTACGGAGCAGGGAAGATCAGTTTCAGAAATATCTGGCTGAAGCAGTAGGACGTTGATCAAGACGACCAGCCGAACTTCCTCACTGTTACAATCTCGCCCACTGTGACTCACTACCTCCGGATCACCCTGCTGGTGGTCGTGTTCTCTCTGGCTAGTACAGCCCTGGCTCACGCTGAGCGTTTTCCGACCAAGATCTACACCACGGCCGACGGGCTCGCCAACAATCTCGTCAACCGCATTGTTCGCGACTCTCATGGATACCTCTGGTTCTGTACGCGAGAAGGACTGTCCCGATTCGACGGGTACGAGTTCACTACATACGGCACTGAGGACGGATTGCCAGGCGCCGACATCAAGGATCTTCTCGAAACAAAGGAGGGCCTCTACTGGATAGCGACGAACAAAGGACTGGTCCGCTTCGACCCGCTCGGCACGCGATCACCAGCGAAGGACGACCGGCCGATGTTCACCACGTTCGTGCCCGAGGCCGAACCACAGACGCACGATGTCTGGACGCTCCTGGAGGACCGAACTGGGACCGTTTGGGTCGGCACGGCAGTGGGACTGTACAAGTTGAACAACGCCGTCACGGTCCCGATCACATTCACCCGGATCAAGATCGGGAGCCAAATCAACTCCTTGGCAGAAGACCGCTCCGGCGTGCTGTGGATCGGCACCGACATCGGTCTCTTTCTTCGATTCGCAGATGGGCGACTCGAGCAGTTCACCGTCCGCGACGGGATACCTGCAAACAATGTGAATCGCCTGCTCGTCGACCGACGAGGGCGCATCTGGCTCGGTACGCGATCGAACGGACTCGCAGTGTTGAGCGCGGGTCGAACGCCGACGGTTATCGCTGGGTTCTCGACCGGGAGCGGAATTCCGGCCTATTGGATTGAGGGACTCCTCGAAGCGCGGGACGGCACGGTCTGGGCAGCCACTGCCGGAGGACTGGTGGAAATTGTCATGGTGGAACCGGACCGCTACCGCTTGCGCGCGTTTGGCAAAGCACTCGGGGCGACGGTCCCGGAAGTGTTTGACGTTGTCGAGGATCGAAGGGGAAACCTGTGGGTTGGGACTGTCGAGGGTGTGGCCAAAATCTCGACGACGAAAATCATGATGTTCGGCGAATCCGATGGTATTGGAGCTACCGCCACACTATTCGACACCCGCAATGACGGCGTGATCGCGATGCAGTTCAGTGCAGAGCGATACTTCCGCTGCTCCGACCAACGGACGATAGTGACCAAGCTTCCACCCTCTGTGTCACCAAGCTGGGGATGGAATCAGATGGCTCTGGTCGACCGCGAGGGCGACTGGTGGATCGGCACGCGCAGCGGCGTGCTCCGGTATCACGGCGTCCGCCGTCTCGAGCAGCTCCCTCACGCAAGACCGGTCGCGCGGTATGCGAAACGTGATGGGCTTGGGGCCGATGTCGTGATTCGGCTCTTCGAGGACTCGCGCGGCGACGTCTGGATTGCCACGGTCGGGGAGGGACCCCGCAATGGCCTTTCGCGATGGGAGCGCAAGAGCCGTAAACTTCAACACTACGGTGAACAAGCTGGGCTGCCTTCCTTGGATCGGTGGTGGGTCTCCAGCTTCGGTGAAGATCAAAACGGCAATCTCTGGATTGGGTTCAGCGCAGAAGGAGGGCTCGTTCGGTACCGGAACGGACGCTTCGAGCGGTTCGGCTCCGAGGACGGCATTCCTTCGGGCTTGATTCGGAATCTCATCACCGACACGCGCGGCCGCCTCTGGGTGGCAACTTATCATAGTGGTCTGCTACGGATAGAGCGGCCGTCAGACGAACACCCGCAGGTGTTTCGATACACGACAGCCCAAGGACTGTCGAGCAATGTAGTGACAGCGATCGTCGAGGATGGGGCCGGACGGATCTACGCCGCGACGGGACGGGGCTTGGATCGCTTGGACCCGACAACCGGCAAGGTCAGAACCTACTGGCAGGGAGAGAGTGTCCCGGTAGGCGAAATCAACGCGGCCATCCGGGATCCTGCCGGAACCCTGTGGGCCAGCTATCCCGCTGGTCTGATGCGAATCCTGCCTGGCGACGACCCACCACCCCCGAGCTCGCCGGATGTACTCATCAGCGGCATGCGCGTCGCGGGAGAGCCACAACACATCTCCGTGCTCGGGCAATCGGACGTGCCGTACTTCGAGCTGCCGTGGAACCGCAATTCACTGGAGGTCGATTTCGTGTCTCCAGGTCTTGGTACCGATGATGGCCTCCGCTACCAGATCAGGCTCGAAGGCGGCGACAACTCGACCTGGAGCATGCCTTCAGAGCAGCGCACCGTCGTGTACGCCAATCTGGCTCCTGGACGTTACCGGTTCCGGGCACGGGCGATGAATCCTGATGGGGTGGCGAGCGATGCCGCCGCCGGTTTCTCTTTCAGGATCTTGCCACCGTTCTGGCAACGGTGGTGGTTCAGGACAGTCGTCGCCCTGCTGATATCTGGCTTGGCGTACGGCTTCTATCGCTCTCGCGTTTCGAGGCTCCTCGAGGTCGTGGCGATGCGAACCCGAATCGCAACCGATTTGCACGATGACATTGGCGCAAACCTGACCCGCATTGCCGTTCTGAGCGAAGTCGTGCGGCGAAAGGGAGCCGCCGAGGCCGATGACCATCTCGCCTCAATTGCGTCGGTCGCGCGCGAATCGGTCACGGCGATGAGCGACATCGTCTGGGCGATCAGCCCGGACCGTGACGGCTTGAACGATCTGGCGAGCCGAATGCGCAGTCACGCCGAAGAAGTCTTCGGCGCGAACGGCACCGAGCTGACTTTCCGCGCGGCGTCGGCCGCCCGCGAGCTCCGGCTGAGCGTCGACACGCGGCGCGACGCCTATCTGATTTTCAAGGAGGCCCTTAACAATGCCGTTCGTCACTCTGGCTGCTCGAGCGTGCACGTCAGCCTCGAATCCGATGACCGCGGGCTGATCCTGTCGGTCACCGACGACGGCGCAGGATTCGATGTGGAATCCGAGGATCGGGGCAACGGATTGGCGAGCATGCGCAGCCGCGCGGTTCGCCTGGGAGCAAAGTTCGACATCAGCTCAGGGCTCGGAAAAGGCACGACGGTACGGCTCGAGGTCCCACATCATCGCGTGCACTAAGGTGAGCCTACCTCACTGAGTAGGTGACACGATCGGACGCATGCGGATAACGTGTGAATCAAAGAATGCCGATTCATCCTGAACCGAGCGGCGCTCGTCACGCTTCACCGTTGAACGTGATGATCATCGAAGACCAGCGAGACGTGCGCGAAGGCCTCGCGATGCTGATCCACGGCACGCCCGGATTCCGGTGCACGCGCAGCTATCGGGCGATGGAGGAAGCGCTGCGTGCGTTGGCTGACGGGAGCCACGATCGCCCTGACGTCATCTTGACCGACATCGGGTTGCCGGGGATGTCGGGCATTGACGGCATCGCGGCGCTGCGCAAGCAGTTTGCCGATCTGCCGATTCTCGCGCTGACGGTCTACGACAGCGACGACAAAGTGTTCAACGCGCTCTGCGCCGGCGCATCCGGATACCTGTTGAAGAACACGCCTCCCGCGAGGCTGCTCGAATCGTTGCAGGAAGTCGCCGCTGGCGGCGCGCCGATGTCGCCCGAAGTCGCGCGACGCGTCGTCGGGCTGTTCCGCAAGTTCCGCCCCGCTCGCGAAGCGACTTATCACCTTACTCCTCAGGAGAACGAACTGCTCAAGCTGCTTGCAGATGGACATCACA
>JBPYFA010000181.1:0-4842 GCA_051986585.1 Vicinamibacterales bacterium
GCGAAGTATCGGGCGGAGAAGGCGCTGGCGACCGATCCGAAGAATGTCGACGCGCAAATTCTGCTCGCGAATGCGCTGGCAGGATTGCGCGACCTCGGCGGCGCGGTCACGGAACTGGAACAGGCGATTCAGCTCGACCCGGATCGCAGCGCGACATATTCGAATCTCGGAGCCATCGAACTCGGCCGTGGTCGTCGCGAAGAGGCAGAACGTGCGTTCGCGAGAGCCGTGGAGCTTGCGCCTCGCTCGGGAGCGGCGCATCTGGCCCTTGCAGGTTTCTACTGGGCAACTTCCCAATGGCCCAGGGCCGAGAAGGAGTTGTCCGAAGCTCTTCGGGTGGAGCCTGATAACGCGCTGGCGCACCGAGCTGCAGCTACGTTTTATCTGCTCACCAATCGGCGGGATCGTGCGGAGGCACACCTTCGTAGGACGCTCGAGCTGACGAAGAGCACCGACGCAGCGGTCGCGTTGGCGGACTATTACGTTTCGCAAAACAAGCGCAGCGCTGCTCGCGAAGTCCTCGAACCCTTGACGAAGGATTCGCGTGCCGCCGCGATGGCATCGACTCGACTGGCTCTCCTCGATCAAATCGAGGGTCGTGCTGTAGACGCTCGGCAGCGGATCGATACCGTCCTGACTGCTGATCCCACCCAGCTCTTCGCTTTGATCGTGAAAAGCGGGCTCTTGCTGACGGACGGCAAGAACGAAGACGCCGTGCAGATAGCCAAGAAAGCAGTCGATGCGCACCCCGACTCGTCGGCCGCGTACTCGGCGCTAGGTCGCGCCGAAACCGCACGAAAGGATATAGCGGCCGCAGCAAGCGCATACAAAGAAGCCGTGCGCCTCAATCCGTTGGCAACGGACGCGAAACTGGCGCTTGCGCGACTGGAACTGGCTTCGGGTCGTGCTGAATCATCGGCCGGTCTCGCGCAAGAGGCACTCAGCACTCAGCCGCAAAATGCCGAGGCGCGCTTGCTGCTTGTTCGGGCGCTCATCGCTCGCGGCGACCTGGCGCGCGCCGAAACCGAGCTCGATACGCTGGCCGCCAAATACCCGAATTCCGCCGCCGTGTCGACACAGCAGGGAATCCTGTACGGGCGCAAGCAGCGAAATCCGGAAGCCCGCCGAGCGTTCGAGCGCACACTGAAGCTTCAGCCGACTTCGCTCGAGGCAACCGGTGGCCTGATCGCGCTGGATCTTTCCGCACGCAATCGTGAAGCAGCACGGGCCCGTGCCGAAGAACTACTTCGACGACCTGCTGTCACCTCTCCGACGCTCATGTTGGCCGCCCGTACCTACGCGGCAATCGGAGAACCAGCGAAAGCGGAACAGCTGTTGCGGCGCGTGCTGAGCGAAAACCCCTCGTATTTACAGGCGTACGCCGCCTTAGGGCAGCTTTACGCCAAACAGGGACGGCTGGACGCAGCCCTGAATGAATTCGAAACCATGGCTCAGCGCGACGCAAAACCGGTGGCGGCGCTGACGTTCGCGGGAATGATTCTCGAGGCTCAGGGAAAGCGGTCGGCGGCCCAGGAACGTTTCGAGCGGGCGATGCGGCTGGATTCGTCCGCGCCGGTCGCGGCGAACAATCTGGCGTGGATCTACGCGCAATCGGATTCCAAGCTCGATGCGGCTCTCGAGCTGGCTCAGAAAGCGCATCGCTCGCTGCAGAACGTGCCGGAGGTGGCCGACACTCTCGGGTTCATCTATTACAAGAAGGGGCTTCTCCAGCAGGCTGTTCGCGAGCTCAGTTCCGCGGTATCGAGCGACGACACCAATCCAGAATTTCACTACCACCTGGGACTTGCGCTTGCGAAGGCCGGGGACAAATCCGGGGCCGCGCAACATCTATCTCGTGCACTCGCATTGAAGCCAGATTTCGAAGGCTCCTCAGAAGCGAAAGCCGTCTTGGACACGCTCGGCAGCTAGCTCCAGCGATCCCATGCCGGGGCATCCGCGGGACATCATGAGCACTGAATTCGGTTCAGCGACGCAGCCGACTCGACCCCCTCTATCCCGATCATCATGGCTGCGGGCAACAGCGGCGCTGCTGTCAGCGCTCGTTGCGTTAATGGTGCTCTATCGAACGACGGCGGCTTCAATCGTCACTACGTGGTCCAAAGATCCATTCGCACATGGATACGCAGTCGTTCCATTGGCCCTCTACTTAGTGTGGCATCGTAGAGCTGACTTGAAGGTGCTCGTCCCGAGCACGGGATACCTCGCGCTTCCGGCGATTGCGTTGTTCACGTGTCTGTGGCTTCTCGGCTATTCGGCCGATACTGGCTTGGTGCAACAAGCCAGCCTGGTGGGTTTGATCGGCGGTTTCATGTGGTTGATTCTGGGATGGCCAGCCGCCCGCGTCTTGATGTACCCCTTAGGTTGTTTGTTCTTTGCCCTTCCGCTTGGCGATAAATTGGTTCCCGTCCTGCAGGATCTCGCGGCGCGAGGGGCCGTTCGATTGCTCGCATTTTCCGGGATTCCGGTACTGCTACAGGCTCACGTGATCTCGATTCCCGGCAGCGCCTGGAGAGTCGCAGAAGCGTGCAGCGGCATCAACTATCTGACCGCATCGTTAGCTGTTGGTTATGTCTACGCGGGAACCACGTATCGGTATTGGGTCCACCGGATCGGATTCCTGCTTGGAGCAGCTTCCGTTCCCCTCATCGGAAACGCGCTCCGGGTGTACGGAACGATTCTGCTCGCGGCAAAGGCGGGTCCTGACAGCGTCGCCGGAACGAGACACTTCTTGTTTGGCTGGCTTGTGTTCGCGTCGATGATGGTCCTCCTGTTCGCTGTGTGCGGGCGTTGGCGTGAAGAACCGCAGGAAACGCGCGCGCCAGGCATGCCGACCCTCGAACGAGGATTCGCAGGACGTCGCGCGATCTGCGCCGTGCTTGGTTTGCTCATCGCAGCGGTCGCTCCGATCTCCATCCGGTCGGATGGGGGCGTGATTCAGGGCATGACGCCCGCATCTGCGCCTGCCGTTTCACTTCCGTGGACGCCGAGCGAGACCAACCGGTACGCGTGGGAACCGCATTTCGAAAAATCAGGTAAGGAGTTCGTCCAATCGTACGAGTCCGGCGAGTCGACGGTGAAAATGTTCATCGCCTTCTACTCTGGCGACCACACGCGTTCGAACCTGGCGGGCGTCGATAATGCCCTTGTGCACGAGTCGTCGTGGATCACCACGCACGATCAACGAAAGGTGAACGTACAAGGGCAGTCAGTCACAGTCCGTGAAACGGCGGTCGACGGCCTTCCCACTCCCTTGCTCGTGTGGAACTGGTACTGGGTGAATGGAACATTTGTCGAGAGTGAGTATGCGGCCCGGCTGTCTCTCGCCAAGGCCGGTCTCCTGCGTCGTCCTCGAGAATCTTTCGTGGTGGCGATTGCGACGGAGAATCGGCCCAGTCTCCAACCGCAAATCGTATTGCAGGATTTTCTTCTCCACTTCTCGCTGCTCCCGGCAACTGCGTCACCGCGCCTTCGTGTCGAGCACGCGGGCACGGCGCACAGCGACTGAGAGCAATCATTGGCCCGAACGTCCAACCGCTGACGTGAGTCGCTCCTGAACCATTCGGCCGCACATCCCGCTCAAGACGCCATCTCAGGATCTCGCTCGTCCGTTCGGAGTCCATCGTTCACTCAATGCGGCCGGCGCCATGCTGGCCCCCTGGTCGCCTTCCTGATCATCTGGCGTCTCTGCGGAAACTTCGACTTCCTGTTCGCGGCCAGTCTCTGTGTTGCCATGATCGGCGTCGGCATCATTGTGTTTGTCGTCGGCGACGTACCGCGCGACGTCAGTCCGCCGGCTTCAATCGCGGGCGAATCACGCAGCAATAATGGATCCGTAAAGTTCTGTGAGCAGACAGAATAAAACGACCGTGAGCAGAACAAAGTCTCGCTGAACGCGGACATCAGTCGCGGAGCAGAATAGCCGGATACGAAGTCCCTCACCTGTATCGACCGTATTCCTCTCGCAGTCAAACACTTAGCACCTAACCACCACCAGGACAGCGCGCCGCGTCATATCGCGAGTGTGGCGAGTCCCTTGCCTTGAGTGGCCGCGAGTCGGTTGCGTACGCCGACAACTCAGACATTGACGCTCGAATCAGTCCGACAGCCGGAAACCACATGATGACTTTGAAGCCGATAACGTTTCGTCAGCTTATGTTCGCCGCCGCGCTCCTCGGCGTGTGCGTCCTTGCCGAGAATCGGCCCAAAGGCCAGACCACGGGGCCGTGCGGCCAAAACGTGATCGTTTGCGAGAACCAGAACGCCGGCGCGCCCTCTTCAGAGTGGGACGTGAGCGGCGCCGGCGACAGCACCATTCAAGGATTCGCCACCCAAATCAGCGTCATACCGGGTCAGGTCCAGCAATTCAAAGTCGACACGACCGCGAGCGGATTCACCGTCGATATCTACCGGATGGGCTACTACGGTGGAATGGGCGCTCGGAAGATCAACACGGCGACGATACCCACAACCGCGACGAATCAGGCGAATTGCCTCAATAACGCCGCCACCGGTCTCATCGATTGCGGCAACTGGAGCGTGTCTGCTTCGTGGACTGTTCCGAGTACCGCGGTTTCGGGCATCTATTTCGCGCGATTCAAGCGCAACGACACCGGCGGCGCGAGCCACGCTTTCTTTATCGTTCGCGAAAGTGATACCGCATCGAGCCATTCGGACATGTTGTTCCAGACGTCGGACACGACCTGGCAGGCCTACAACCAGTATGGGGGCAACAGCCTTTACGTCGGATCGCCTGCCGGGCGTGCCTACAAGGTCAGTTACAACCGTCCTCTGACCAGCCGCGCGGACACCAGTGGCCAGGAT
>JBPYFA010000182.1:0-12545 GCA_051986585.1 Vicinamibacterales bacterium
TCCCGAACGCAACCGCCGCGTAGCCCCAGCGCGCCCGCCACGTGCGGCCGGCGAGCACGCCGAGCGCAAACAGCATCACCAGCGTCGCCATCTCGCGCACGAGTTCGACCTGGCCAAGAGCCCCTTGAATCGGCAACGGATCCGGTTGATATGGTTCGATCCGGTCCACGAGCGTTCGCAGGTAGTAGACGGTGGCCGATTCGAGCCAGGCCATGGCGATCGCAAACGTGGCGACCATGAACCAGCGCGCGTGCGTTTTGACGAATGTCATCATCAATCCTCACCTGTCTCGTTCGCGCGATCAGTCACCGCATCGGCGAACTCGCGAATGCGCTGATCGACCTGCTCAATGATCTCGTCGGGGGTGGAGGTGCCCGCAGTAATGCCGACTGTCCCAATGCCGACGAACCAGGCCGGGCGCAGGTCGGCATAGGTTTGCACATGGTAAACGCGGGGACAATGACGCTGGCACGTCGTGACCAGCTCGCGCGTGTTGTTGCTGTTGGCGCCGCCGATGACGACGACGACGTCGCTCTGCTTCGCCAAATCGACGGCGGCCGCCTGTCGATCCTTGGTCGGCCTGCAGACCGTGTCGATAAAGCGAACGAGCGAATCGGGAAACCTGCGGGTGATGAGATCGACGATGTGGCGGACCTTGACGATCGACTGGGTCGTCTGCGCCGCAATACCGATGCGGGGATGCGGCTGAAGCGCCAGCACGTCTTCGTCGTCGAGCACGATATCGAATGCGTCGAGATCTCCCGTGAGACCGCGCACTTCCACATGTCCACGCTGGCCGATAATGACCGGATGGTAGCCGTCGCGCACCAAAGCGCGAACCGCCTTGTGCGCCACGTGTACCAGCGGGCAGGTGGCCTCCACGACGTCGAATCCGAGCGCACGGGTTTTTGCCAGGGTCCGTTCTGAGGTCCCATGGGCGGTGACCATCACTGTCGGTGTGCGGACCTCGGCGAGATTCTGCGCGATGGCAATTCCGCGCGCGCGCAAGTCGGCCGAGACGGTTGCATTGTGGACGAGGTCGCCCAGAATCGTCAGCGGGGCCGACGCTGCGTGTTGGTGCGCCAGCGCGATGGCATCGCGCACGCCGAAACACATGCCGAGGTGCTGAGCGCGAATGATGCGGAAGGTCTTTATTGCGGGCTCGGCAATCGCGTCGCTTTGCATTGCAAAGTAATTATGGACAACGAGCCACTCCCTGTCAAGCAGCGGCCGGTTCGTTGGTGCGTTTCGGCTGGGATGGCGGATGCGAGGGTCCGGCCCGGCATCCAGAAGCGAATCGGGGCAGACCTTCCGTCGGAGAACTATCCTCCGACTAGAGCTCGTCGAAGCCTGGCCGTTTGAAGAGCCGCGCAAACGGAAACGCCGCTTCGACTTCGTCGCGAAGCGCGGACATCGCCGAGGCGACGTCGGCCGCCCCGACATCACCGGTGACCTGCGCGATTGTCAGCCATGCTGATTCTGACCGTTCGATCACGATCAGCGCGATCTTCGCCGAACCGTTTCTGTCGTTTTGGATCGGGTCCTCGTCGCATTCGTCGCATGGCTGCCCCCGTTCGCGGTCGTACAGCGTGCGAGCGAGCTTCCCGCCGATGAATATGCTGCCGCGTAAGATCACGGCGATCGCATCCTTGACCGCGGGGTCGCCGCTATTTCGAATCGCTGTGTGATCATGCAGCCATCGATGCTCTGCGACCGCGACTTCCATCGCGTGTTTCGTGAGCGGCGCTTCCCTGATCTGTTTGACGTGTGAATCAACGACCACTTCGAAGGCCTGCTGCTCTTCAGCAGTCGGGTTGATGAACTCGAGTGCTCCGTCGGGGCGCCCATCGCCGGCCGCCATCGGTACCCCGACAGCAAGCTGCAAGGCTTCCTTCAAGTCGCCGCACATGCCCAGAGCGGCTTGCACCGCGTACGCCGCGCATCGGCTGGTGAAGTCGCACCGTTCGCACCATCGGTCGCAGTATTCAGAAATGAACGCAATCCGGTCTGTACGCATGACGAGCCGCATTGCGAGGATGGTGCCGCTCGCGGATTAACCTGGATTGGCGGGGTAAGAGCGAAATGTGGTTATTGATGTTGCAGAATTCTCGCTGCGGGTGAGAACAAGGGATCGCAGAACCTGCGATTGACCGCGCTATTGGATCATGCCCGCGATCGCAAACAAGTGCTTGTCACCCCTGATATAAATACGACCGTTGGCAATCGCCGGTGACGAGTACACCGGTTCATCGACCGTATTCGTGCGGACCAGCTCCGGCTTCGGACCAGCCTTCAGCATGAACGTATCCCCCTCTTCGCTGGTCATCGCAATCAGTCCACCAAACGCCACCGGAGATCCCATGAAGTGCGACGCGACTGGCGGGCGCGTGCCCTCGTGCTGGACCGAACCGGTCTCGGCATCGAGGCATGTGACGACGCCCGCGTCGGTCAGGAGATACACGTAGTCGCCATAAAGAATGTTGGACACGACGTACCCAGTCCCCTTGGTGTAGGTCCAGGCGACACGTTTCTCAGCGGCGACCCGGCCGGTGCGAATCGCGATCACCTTCTTCTCGGGAAAACCTGCGGTGACGATCACCAGCCCCTTGCCGGCGAGCGGCGTGTGAATCGCGTTGCTCTCGACGCCAGTGGTTCGCCACAACTCTTTCCCCGTCGCCGGGTCGTATGCGATCGCCAGTTCAGAGCCGTTGGTGACGAGCTCAGTTCGGTCGCCCGCGTTGACGAGAACCGGCGTCGACCAGCTGATCTGGACCGGCCGGATCGTCTTCCACTGCTCGCGACCGGACTGTTTGTCATAGGCGACGATGGCCGAGGCCTTACCCTCGTCCTCATCGCGCTGGATGATCACGAGATTCTCAAACAGCACCGGCGATGTGCCCGTGCCAAGTCCGAGGGTCTTGAACCGCTCGATCACCTTCCACGCGAGCCGCCCGGAGAAGTCGTAGGCATACAGTCCCTCGGGGCCGAAGTACGCATACACCATCCGCCCGTCGGTGACCGCGGTCGGTCCAGCGAAACTGCTCCGTTTGTGGCGCGCGTCGTAGACCGTCCCTTGGTACGCGGTGCGGTCCCACAACACCTTGCCGCTTCGCGCATCGAGCGCCAGCACCTTCAGCGTGTGCTTTCGGTCGGCCGCGACGCTGTCGGGGTGCAGCCACACCTGCCCGTCAACGGTGTGACCGACTGCCTTTGCGCCAGGAACGACCTCGCCTTCGATCGAAGCGGTGACGAAAATTCGATCGGCCCACACAATCGGCGACGAATGTCCGCCCGGCAGGTCGGCCTTCCAGAGGATGTTTTTGGTCGCCGACCATTCGATCGGCACATTCGCCTCGGTCGAAATGCCCTGGCTGCCCGGGCCTCGCCACTGCGGCCAGTTTTCGGCTGCAACGCGCTCGGTGCCGATCGCCAGCGCCAGCAGGATGATGAAGCGGTGGAGAGGATTCATGCGTAATGTATAGCAGTTGTTGGTTTCTGGTTTCCCGCTGTCGTTACCAGTGACTGATTAACAGTTGCCAGTTACCAGTTTCCAGTTATGGATCGTCCTCCCACTCCAGATGGGTCGATAGTCTCGGCACAAATTCGGCACCGGGGAACCACTCAAAACTGGAGACTGGAAACTGGAAACTGGAAACTGACATCCAATAGCTCCTATCCTGTTAGGACTCATATGAAAGCCCAAGCCATTCGCCTCATTCCGCTTTGGCTCGTGATTGCGCTCGCGCTTCCAGCCGCGCAGGCCGGACACGCACCGGACTGGCCCGACTGGCGCGGGCCGGCTCGAAACGGGATGTCGACCGAAACCGGTCTGCCAACCAAGTGGTCGACGAGCGGCGACAACGTCGCCTGGGAGGTTCCCTACGGCGGCCGCTCCGGACCGGTCGTGTTCGGCGATCACCTCTACCTCCAGAACACATCCTCTTCGGGCGCCTCCGAGCAGGAACGGATCATGTGCTTCAACGCCGACACCGGCAAGCTGCTCTGGGAGCACCGTTACAACATGTTCGCCAGCGACGTGCCGGCGCATCGTCTCGCCTGGTCGTCACCCGTCGTCGATCCGGCGTCGGGCAATGTGTTCGCGATCAGCGCTAATGGCCTGGTGATGTCGTTGTCGAAGGACGGCAAGCTGCTGTGGGAACGTTCGCTCGCCGAAGAGATGGGGATGTGGACGACGCACGGCGGCCGGATGTCGTCGCCGATCGTCGACGGCAAACAGCTGATCGTCAGCGGCATCACGTTCGGATGGGGTCAATATGCCACCGGCGCGCACCGGTTCATCTCGTTCGACACCGCCACCGGGCAGATTCAGTGGGTCAGCGGACCAGAGGGGCGACCGACCGACACGATTTACGCCAACCCCTACGTCGCCGATGTGAATGGCACGAGACTGTTCTTCTCCGGCGGCAGCGACGGCGCGATGCACGCGATCAAGGTCGCGACCGGCGAACCGGTCTGGCACTGGAACGTCAGCAAGCGCGGCCTCAACACCTCCGCGCTGATGATCGGATCCGACATCATCGTGACCCACAGTGAAGAAAACATGGACTCCAACGACATGGGCATGATCGCCGCCGTGCCGGCGACGTCCAAAGGGACGTTGACCGACAAAGATGCGCACTGGATCGTTCGCGACGTGCAGGCTGGGTACGGCTCTCCTGTCTCCGACGAGCAGCGGATCTATCTCGTCGACAACGGCGGCGTGATGTTCGCCTTCGACGTCAAGGACGGCCACCAGGTGTGGCGCAAGAACCTGGGAACGATTCAGAAATCATCTCCCGTGTTCGCCGATGGCAAGCTGTACGTCGGCACCGAGAGCGGCAAGTTCTATATCCTGAAGCCGCGCCCGGACGGCGTCGACGTGCTGGACGAAGATGAGATGCCCGCTGGTGTCGACGGCAATCCGCAGCCGATCATCGCCGCCCCTGCCGTTGCCCGCGGCAGAATCTATGTCGTCACCATGGAGAAAATGTTTGCGATTGGACCGAAAGGCACGCCTAAGGCTCCCGGCGGGATCGTGAGTGGCACGGTCGCCCCCACGCTGCCTGCCGGCCCGCTCGCGTCGATGCTCGTGACGCCGACCGAACAGATCGTCAAGCCCGGTGCATCGCTCGCGCTCAGCGTTCGTGGCTTTGACGCCAACGGTCATTCGATCGCGAACTCCGGTGAGGCCACCTGGACGCTCGAGAATCTGAAGGGGACGATCTCGAACGGAACGTTCACACCCGATCCCGCGGCCGGCGCACAGGCGGGCGTCGTGAAAGCCGCAATCGGATCGGTCAATGCAGCATCGCGGGTTCGAGTCATTCCAGATCTGCCGTGGACGTTCGACTTCGAATCGAGCGGCGAGACGCCGCCGGCCCAGTGGGTCAATGCGACCGGCAAGTTCGCCGTGCGGGCGCTCGATGGGAACAAGGTGCTGGTGAAACTCGCCGAGAACCCGTTCGCATTCGCCAAACGCTGCCGCGTGTTCTTCAGCGGTCCGGACTATAGCGACTACACAATCGAGTCGGACATCCGTGCGATGGAGAAACGCCGTCAGCGCGGCGATGTCGGCATCGTCGCGCAGCGCTACGAGATGATGCTGTCAGGGAGCCACGAACGGATCGAGCTGCAGCCCTGGCAGCCCGAAGTCCAGCGCACGGTAAAAGTCGATTTTCCCTGGAAGGCGGACACCTGGTACACGATGAAGCTCGAGGTGCAGTCGCTCGGCGAGGGGAAGGTTCGCGCGCGCGGAAAGGTGTGGGCGAAGGGTGAGCCCGAACCGACGAGCTGGCAGATCGAGCGCATCGATCCTCTCGGCAGTCTGAAGGGGGCACCTGGACTCTACGCCGACGCTCCGTCCGCAGCTGGCGGCGGGTCGGAAATCTATTACGACAATATAAAGGTCTATAAGAATAAATAGCGTTCGCAGTTCGCGATTCGCAGTTCGGTATTCGCGGAGCGCCTGCGGCCGAGAGCCTTCAGCGCCGCTGAGCGCGAAGCGCGACGCGGCAGCGCCTGGGGTAGGGCTCCAGGCGCATTGAGTAATGCAGACATGGCAATGAAAACATACCTCGCGGTTGCTTGCGGCCTCATCACGGCTGGCTCATTGATGTTCGCCAAATCCGATCCCAACTCCGGCGACTGGCCGATGTGGGGCGGCACTCCCGATCGGAACATGGTCTCGAGCATGAAAGGCCTGCCGACAACGTGGGACGTGAAGACGAAGAAGAACGTGAAGTGGGTGGCGGAGTTGGGCTCGCAGGCGTACGGGAACCCGGTCGTTGCTGGCGGCATGATCTTCCTCGGCACCAACAACGAAGGGCCGCGCGATCCGAACGTCAAGGGCGACAAGGGCGTGCTCATGGCGTTCCGTGAATCGGACGGCCAGTTCATGTGGCAGGCGGTGCACGACAAACTCGCCGCCGGACGGGCCAACGATTGGCCGTATCAAGGCATCTGCTCGTCGCCGCTCGTCGAGGACGGCGTGGTCTATTACATGTCGAATCGCGGCGAGTTGATGGCGGTGGATGCGAACGGATTCCGCGACGGAAAGAACGACGGCCTGGTCAAGGACGAGAAGAACACGAAGGAGACCGACGTCGACATCATTTGGCGCTACGACATGATGGACGAGCTGGGCGTGTTGCAGCACAACATGGCGAACGCGTCACCCGTCAGCTACGGCGATCTGATTTTCGTCAACACCTCGAACGGCCAGGATGAAAGCCACGTCAACATTCCCTCGCCAAAGGCCCCGGCGATCATCGCGGTCAACAAGAAGACCGGGAAGCTCGTGTGGGAAGACAACTCGGTCGGCGAGCGAATTCTCCACGGTCAGTGGTCGTCGCCGTCGGTTGGCAAAGTCGGCGATACGGTGCAGGTCGCAGTCGGTCAGGGCGACGGCTGGGTGCGCGGCTACGAAGCGTTGACCGGCAAGAAGCTGTGGGAATTCGATATGAACCCGAAGGACTCGGTGTGGCCGAAGACCCGCAACGAAGTGATCAGCACGCCGGTGTTTTACGACAACGTCGTCTACATCGCCAACGGCCAGGATCCGGAACACGGTGAAGGCGTTGGACATCTGTATGCGATCGATCCGAGCAAGCGTGGCGACATCACCGAGTCCGGCCGCATCTGGCATTACGACAAGATCCGCCGGTCGATTTCGACTGGTTCGGTCTACAACGGCATCCTCTTCTATTCGGACTTCAGCGGCTTCCTGCACGCGCTGGATGCGAAGACCGGAAAACCGTTCTGGACGCACGATATGTTCGCCGCCATCTGGGGGTCCCCGATGGTGATCGACGGCAAGGTCTACCTCGGCGACGAGGATGGCGACGTGACGGTGCTCAATGCGGACAAGACATTGAAGGTGATCGCCGAAAACAACATGGGCAGCTCGGTCTATTCGACTCCGGTGCCCGCGCACGGTGTGCTCTACGTCGTGAATCGCAATCAACTCTATGCACTGGCCGAAGGAGCGGGCGGCACGAAGTAGGCTCCCGATGCGCATCCTGTCGAGTGCGATCCTGATCGCTGCGGCGGCTGTCTCGGCGTCGGCGCAGGCGCCTCAGTCCGGATGGCCGCAGTTTCGAGGATCGCCAGCGCTCCTCGGCACCAGCAGTGCCACCCTGCCACCTACGCTGAAGCTGTTATGGACCTACGACGCGGGCGACTCGATCGAGTCGTCGGCAGCGATCGCCGACGGTGTCGTCTATGTCGGCTCGCAAACGGGGGATCTGCACGCCGTCAACCTCGCTGACGGAACGCTGAAATGGAAGTACAAAGCGTCCCCCGACGGCATCGGAGAATCGTCGCCCGCGGTGGCTGGCGGACTCGTCTATGTCGGCGATTTGTCAGGCACGGTACATGCCGTGGAGATCGCGACTGGAAAGGCGGCGTGGACGTTCAAAACCGACGGCGAGGTGAAGTCGTCTCCGGTGGTCACCGCCGATAGCGTGCTCGTCGGCTCGTACGATTCGTACCTGTACGCGCTCGCCGCAAAAACCGGCAAGCTGCAATGGAAAGTCAGGACTGATGGCTACGTGCACGCCACTCCTTCGGTTGCCGATGGCGTCGCGTATATCACCGGCTGCGACGCATTGCTGAGGGGCATTCGCGTCAGCGACGGCCGTCAGCTGTTCACGCTGTCGTCAGGAGCGTACACGGGAGCGTCGCCCGCTATCGCCAATGGGCGCGCATTTTACGGAACGTACGAAAGCGAAGTCCTCGCCGCCGATCTGAAGACCCACCGAATCCTGTGGCATTACCGGCATCCGGATCGAAATTTTCCGTTCTACTCATCCGCTGCGCTTGCGAACGGACGCGTCTTCGTCGGCGGCCGCGACAAGCTGATGCACGCGCTCGACGCCGCCTCCGGAAAGGAAGTCTGGTCGTTTCAAACCGGCGCAAGGATCGATTCGTCGCCGGCCTTGGCCGGAGGGCGTGGTTACGTCGGTTCGAACGATGGGAAGCTCTACGTGTTCGACGTCACCAACGGAAAGCTCCTGCAACAGTTCGAAGCCGGTGGTCCGCTGTCGGCGTCGCCCGCGATCGCCGACGGCCGTCTGGTGATCGGATCCCAGGACGGCAAGCTGTTCTGCTTGGGCTGAGAAAGATCAGGGTTCTGCAGGGTTCGGGGTTCCGCAAGGTTCTCTACTACTCCGCCCTCTACAGATCCGCCGGCCGTCGCCGACGCACCGTATTACGCCGCCCCCGCCGCGAGGTGGCCGATTGGCGATGTGAGGGCGGCATCGCCGCCGGGGGTTTACAAGCAATCAGATCGGGCTCGTCTCCCAATTCCCGCGCCTGATGCGCGCTCGCTTCGATCAGGTGCGCACTCATGTGCTCCTGTGCCTGGTCGATGTCGCGCCGCTTGATTGCGTCGTAGATCCGGCGATGCGCTTCGGCCGCGGCGCGTCGGTCGCTCTCGGCTGCCCGCGCGGCGGTTTGAACGCGCCGTTCGTAGTACAACGCCGATACCATCTCGACGAGCGAGGCGACGATCGGGTTGCCCGACGCCGACGCCACGCTTCGATGAAAGTTGACGTCGTGCACAAGGAACACGCCGCCGTCACCGAGCGACGCAAACATGCCTTCGACTTCGGTCGACATGGCCGCGAGTTGTTCGTCGGTGGCGCGCGCTGCCGCGAGCGCGGCAGCGCTGACTTCGAGAATGCGGCGCGCCTCGTACATTTCTTCGCGGGTGAATCCATGGAGGGCGGCCAGAAAACTGAGCGCTTCGGACCGCAGCGCAGGCGGACCGGCCGGAATGTAGGTGCCGGAACCGTGTTTCGACAGGACCACCCCGAGCGCCGCCAGCGAGTGAAGCCCGGCGCGCACAGTTGGACGGCTGACGCCGATCCGGGTGGCGAGCACGCGCTCGGCGGGTAGTCGATCACCAGGGCGCAATCGCCCTCGCTCAATCAAACGCCGCACAAAGGCAACCACCTGTTCGCTGCTGCCTTCTGCATTCCCCCGGACTGCCACGGACCTTGCCTTTCTCACGACCGGGGGACTTATACACAGCCCCGCCGTTCCTCACAGTGTAGTTCACCGGCGAATTCAAATATTATGGCTTCTCTGTCGGCTCACGAGGGATCGCCGTTTCACAAACGCCACGCGCGGCGGCCCTCCGAACGGGGGCCTTCTTTGTTCCAGGAGTAGGTCATGAACCGGATTGGTCGCATCGGTCTCACGCTCGTACCCGCAATCGTGTGTTCGTCGCTGTTGATCGCGCAGCAGCCTGCTCCTCCAGCGGCAGCCGCGCCACAGACCGCGACGCCTGCAGGTCGTGGCGGTCGCGGTGCCCCTCCGGTGAAATCACCCGAGGTCGCCGCCGACGGCCGAGTGACGTTCCGCCTTCGGGCGCCGAACGCCAAGGAAGTGGCGGTTGCGATCGGCGGCAAGCGGCTGCCGATGCAGAAGGACGACCAGGGCGTCTGGGCCCTGACGAGCGATCCCATGTCGCCGGACATCTACACCTACTCGCTCGTCGTTGACGACGCGTCGATGAACGACCCCGCCAATCGGCAGGTGCAGACATCGTTCGGCAGTTTCCAAAGCATGTTTGTCGTCCCCGGGCCGCAGCCTTGGCTGCCCTCGCCCGGCGTCGCTCACGGGGCGGTGACGCGGCACGCGTACCATTCCGCGGTCGCCAACGACGATCGCGATTTCTTCGTCTACACGCCGGCCTCCTACGACGCTCGTCGCGCGCAACCTTACCCGGTGCTCTACCTGCTTCATGGCCTTGGCGACGATGCCGAACGATGGCTTCCGGGCGGCGGCGGCGCGGCGAATATCCTCGACAACCTGATCGCCCAGAACAAAGCGGTGCCGATGATTGTCGTCTCGCCGCTCGGCTACGGCACGTCTCAGGGCCCGGCCGGCGGCCGCGGACCCGAGAATCTGATCGGCTACTCGAAGATCCTGCTCGAGGAAGTGATGCCGATGGTCGACAAGGCCTACAACGTGAGCAAGAACCGCGAGCAGCACGCAATCGCGGGCCTCTCGATGGGCGGTGCCGAGACGCTGTACGTCGGATTGAATCATCTCGACAAGTTCGCGTGGATCGGGGCGTTCAGTTCGGCGCCGATGCTGTTTCCGCCGGCCGCGAGTGCCGCGGCGGCAGCAGGCCCCGCTGGCGGCCGTGGCGCCGCACCCCAGCCCATGGATCCCGCGGTGTTCGCGAAGACATTTCCAACGCTCGACGCGAAGGCGAATTCTCAGATCCGCATGCTGTGGATCGTCTGCGGCACGGCCGACGGCCTGATCGGCGTCAACCGTCAATTCAAGGACTGGCTGAAGTCGAAGGGCGTGCAGTTCACCGAGCAGGAAGTGCCCGACATGGCGCATGTTTGGCCGCTGTGGCGCCAAAATCTGACCGACATGGCGCCGCGCCTCTTTCAGCCAAAAGGCAAGCAAACCAACTGAGCGGCCCTAGCCGCGGAGCGCGATCAGCGGATCCACTCGCGTCGCTCTGCGTGCCGGAAAGTAGCAAACGGCAAGTCCGACAACGGTGATGGTGATGACGACCGCTGTGAGCGTCAGCGGATCGTGCCGGGAAGTGCTGAACAGCTCGGCCGCGATCAATCGCGTCGCGGCGAAACTGCCTAGCAAGCCGATGACAGCGCCCGCGGCGACCAGGCGCATGCCCATGAATCCCACCAGGCGCAAGACATGCACCGGCGCAGCACCCAGCGCCATCCTGATCCCGATCTCGTGCGTCTGCTGCGAGACCGTGTAGGCGATCACGCTGTAGACACCAATCGAACATCACTACGGACACACGCAGAAGCACCAAAAAATTCTTCTTCCGTGTACCTTCGTGTCTCCGTATCTCCGTGTTTGATCGTGTCCCGCGACCTCCGCTACATCCGTCACTTTCAATCCGAATCAAATTTCAACTTGTCTGCCGTAGCCGCCCATCTTTGAAATCTGCGCGAACGCGGATAGACTGTATTGTTTCAAAGCACGCCCGAGGAGAAATCGATGCTGGGACAAATGATGCAAGTCGGCTTTTACGGACATGTACGGCAATACAAGAACATTCAGGCGGAAATCGACGCCAACATCAAGCGCGTCATCGAGAGCGGCGAATACGTTCAGGGGCCGATGCTCAAGCAGTTCGAGCAGGAGCTCGCTGCCTTTCACAAGACGTCACACGCGATCGGGGTAGGCAATGGCACCGACGCGATCTGGCTCGCGCTGATGGCGATGGGCATCGGGCCTGGCGACGAAGTGATCACTCACCCGAACACGTTTTTTGCCACCGCGGAAGCAATCTGGATCGCGGGCGCGACGGCCGTGTTCGTCGATTGCGATCCCAAAACCAAGTGCATCGATCCGGCAAAGATCGAAGCCGCGATCACGCCGAAGACGAAGGCGATCATCCCGGTTCATCTGTACGGCCAGTGCGCCGACATGCCCGCGATCAAGAAGATCGCCGACAAGCACAAGCTGCGTGTGATCGAAGACAACGCGCAGGCGATCGATGCGGCTGGCGACGGTTTCCGAATCGGTGAACTGAGCGACGCCACGTCAATCAGCTTCATCATCCAGAAGAACCTCGGAACATTCGGCGACGGCGGCGCACTGGTCACCAATGACGCCGAGATCGATGCCAAAGTTCGCAAGCTCCGCAACCACGGATCGAACAAGCGCAACGTGCACAGCTTCGGATTCAACAGCCGACTGGACGATATCCATGCGGGCGTGTTGAGCGCAAAGCTGAAGCACATTCACAAATGGAACGACGATCGAATCCAGTGGGCCGACCGGTACAACGCCGGTCTGAGAAAGACGACCAGCATCCAACTGCCGTACGTGCGCCCGGGCTACCGCCACGTGTTCCACCTGTACGTGATCGAGACCAAGACCCCGTCGCAGCGTGACGGCCTGGTCGACTTCCTCGTCAAGAATGGAATCGATGCCAAGACGCACTACTCGATCGCGATTCACCAGCAGGACGGATATCCCTGGAACAAGGGCGCCCGGATCGTTGGTTCGGTCGCGAACGCTGAACAGAATGCTGCCAGCTGCGT
>JBPYFA010000183.1:0-13744 GCA_051986585.1 Vicinamibacterales bacterium
GATACCCATGCAGCCGAATCCGAGCGCCGAGACTTCGAGGCCGCTCCTGCCCAACGTGCGTTTCTGCATTGCTGTGTTTCTCCTTCGTCGCACCCGAAGAGCCGACAGGATGCGAGCGGCCGACCCAGGTGCGGAGTGACCGGTTTGGATTTCTCGCTTCCTGCGCCATGCAATCGCCACTCCGTCTGGCGGCCGCCGGCTGGGCGGCTGCGCCGCGTGCTGACATAACAGACTGGCGGCGCACCGCCGATCCGGTCTACGTGCCGGTTTGAACGCGCACGGACCCGAAGCGGTCGTCTACAGCGGCCGCCGCATGGTGAGACCGACGCCGAATCGCGTATCGACCTGTCCGGTCACGCGAAAGCCACAGGACACGTAGAAGCCTTCAGCGTGGGGATTGCCAATCACGTGAAGAAAGCTGGCCGCCCTGAGGCGAGCAATTTCTGAAACGTGGTCGACCAGTCGTCGGCCGATGCCGCGCTTCCAAAGGTGCGGCTCGACGAACAACGCGTCCAGCTCCGCACCGCCGTCAGGGCGCGCCACCACGGCGGCAAAGCCGGCGACCACGCCATCGTACTCTGCGACGAAGACGCCGCCATCTGCAATCTGCTCGATCGGGAGGGCGATCGCGTCAGGGTTGGCGAGAAGCGCGTCGCGATCCCCGGGGTTGCTGAGCGACGCACGCCGTTGCAGTTCCTCGAGGATCGTCTGCTCGTCGGCCCGTGCCGGACGGATCCCCACTTCTGGCGCCATGACAGATTCACTCCTTGAGTGACTCTTGTTTCCGTCGGCAGCGTCAGACACGACTGGCCGCAAAGATCGGCTAGCTGGAAGCCATCGTGGCAACCCGCGCGCGATGGAACTTCTCGAGCTCCTCGTTGGCGCGCACAATCACGGCCAGTTTCTCCTCGACCACTGCCAAGTGGTCACCAGGGATCGCGAAGTACGCCTCATCATCGCTTGTGCCTGTGTACACGCGGTTGCCAATGCAGCCAAAGCTGGCAGCGGTACGAGCCGAGTTGGTCGCCTCCGGCAACACGGCACAGGTAGGCCGACCCATGGTCGGGGTCGAGCCGGCGACGCCAGCCGCTTGCGCCGCTTCCGCAAGCAACATCATCTGACGCGCATTGCCTCGTGTGAGCACCACGTCTGGCGGCATCGGGGCCACGTCGAGCGGCGCGTAAACAGCCACTTGAAACGGCGTCTTTCGCCTCGGGATGTTCGGCACCTCTTCCAACCGCAGATACTTGAGTCCCGCCATCGTCTCGAGCAGGCTCGTGAGCTCGCTGTTCTCCGCCGGGGACAGCGCCACATTGTGCGTGTGCGCACCCACCGGGCAACCCTTGTGGTCGTCGGCGACTGTGTAGAACACCTCGCCCTCGGCCGCCCGGCGCCAGTAGCCGCAACCAGCCGGCTCGCTTGCAGTGACGCGACGAACGCCACTTGGCGCCTGGTTGGTGAATGTGATGGCAACGGGTCGCGAGCTGAGGCGCAGAAGCTGCGTAAGCAAGGTGTGCGGCATGTCCCCTCTTCTGAATAACGACGTCTGATTTCCGCCTTTCAATACATTACATCGCCGCTTCCTCTGCCACCCAACTGTCTGAGTCCGTCCGTTTATGACAACCGTGTAAACAACCCGAACCGACGCCATGAAGACCGTGCTCGCCGCCGGGCTGCTCGTCCGAGCTGCTACGTCACGCTGCTGTCAATTCATGACACGCCGACTCGACCGCCGGCAGCAAGTCGGTGAGCAGCGCGCGCTTTTCGACGAACGCGAACGCCCCGGCGGCAAGCGCCGCGGCCCTGAAGGTAAGCGGGTCTTCTGCGGTCAGCACGATGGTTTTCGTTCGCGGCAGCATGCGCGTGAGTTGCCGGCAGGTCTCGACACCGCTCCCGTTCGGCATATTCAGGTCGAGGATCACGACGTCTGGCTTCAGCCGGGAGGCATCTCCGACCACCCGCGCGCCGTCGTCGACAGTTCCGGCGACCTCGAAGTCGTGCTCCACGAGCAGCCGCCGAATCGCCGCGCTCATGCCTGGATGGTCTTCAGCCACCAGGACTCGTTGATGCGGTGTGGTTGCCAAGGGACACCTCACTTCGCAAATACCCGCAGCACTCGGTCCGCGAGTAGTGCCCGGTCAATGTCGATGCCTACCTGTCGTCCCCTGTGACGCCATGCGGTATCGGTCGTTGGATGCGACACGTAACCTGCTACAAGGTGGGCAAAAGCGACGCCATGCTCGGACACCGTCGTGGCAGGAAATCCAACGCGATCTTGCTGGTCTCAGAAGAGCGCACTTGGTGAAACGCAGGATTCTGTCGATGAGTGCTGGAAATCCGGCACTCTCATCCGGATCGCACAGGACATCCCCATCAATCATCCAGAGCATCAACCCGGCCCGCCTCCGACGACGTAAGTCCAGGTGCGGTATTCAAGCAATGGGCGGTTCGCCAAAGACGAGAACCTGTTTACCGGTAACAGCGCCTCGACCGAGGTTTTCGTGCGCGCGCTGCGCGTCGCCGAGCGGAATTCGCTCGGCCACGATGGGCTCGATTTTGTCGCGGGAGAGAAGGTCGAACAGCGTTGTTGCATCCTCCCGGAACCACTCGGGATGTCGATCGCGGAGCTTCGCAACCTGGAACGGCATGACTCGCTTGCCGTTGGGCAGTAGATTGCCGGCAAGTAGCAGCGCCCCGGACAAATAGAACAGCGCGGCCTTTCGTGCGCTTTTCCGCCCGGCGACCGTCGTGCCGTAGTGGCCGTACATGACAAGCCGTCCGCCGCGGCGAAGCGCTCGGTACGAGCCAACCGCGACGCTGCCGCCTATTCCGTCGAGCGCGACGTCGACACCGTCGCCAGTCAGATCGCGAACGCGCTCGACGAAGCTGCTCTTGGTGTAGTCGATCGCAGTCGCGCCCAGGGCCGAGATGACGCCGGTCTGATTTCCGGAACCGGTTCCGTACAGCTCGAACCGCTCGAGGCGCCCAAGCTGCAGGAGGGCTGTGCCTATTCCTCCCGCCGCGCCATGCACGAGGACCCGCTCTCCTTGGCGCGCCCGAGCGGTACGGTGCAGCATCTGGTACGCGGTAACGTAATTGAAAACAACAATGGCCGCTTCGGCGGCGTCGAGCCGTTCGGGAACGGGGACCAGCCACCACTCAGGAACGCACAGATAGTCGGCGTGGCTCCCGTACACGGTGATGGCCCCGACGCGCTGGCCGAGTTCGAAGCCGGTCGCACCCGCACCCAACTTGTCCACGTTTCCGATGAACTCGTAACCGGGAGTGAATGGCGGCCTCGGTCCTCCCGGATACATCCCCTCTCGAATCAGAACGTCGGGGTAGCCTACGCCTGCGGCGATGATCCTCACTCGGACCTCTTGTGGTCGTGGTTCGGGGATCGGCTCTTCAACGACCGTCATGACCTCTGGTCCTCCATAACGAGGCACGACTATCCGTCTGTTTCGCTGGATTGTCCGCAAGGCTTTCCCGCTCGAGAGGACCTGACTCTCGAGAGCAACGCTCTCCAATGTTGTTGCAGACATGGCCGCCTCCTGGGCGCGTTGAACGGCGTGAACGTCAAGCAAGCGATTTCGTCGATCGGTCGGGCGTCTCGTCCCCGCGTCGACAGATCCATTCCAACGCAACCTTCAACACGTTACACAGTGGCTCCACCGTCAGTTCATCTGGCGTATCCCACTTCTGATGGTAGAAGGCGACCAACTGCTGCGGCATCTTGAATGGAATGAGCGTCGTCGCCTTGAGACCCGCCAGGCTGAAGGAGCCCGCGTCATTCGCCTCGCCAATGACCGCACCTTTCAATTTGTACGGAACGCCGGCGCGCTCGGCGGCTGCGACCAGGCTGTCAACCATTTCAGGTGAGTTCTTGACCGTGCCGCTCTTTTCGGACGTAAGAATCGTGATCTCGCGATGCGCGATCATCTTCATATTCAGATCGCGGGCGTCGAGCCGCCTCAGCTCGTCGAGGTGCTGCTCGACGTAGCGGCGCGAGCCTCGGAGGCCGGCCTCCTCGCCACCGAAGGAAATGAACCGGACTTCAGTGTCGGCTGGTATCAACGCCGGATGCGTAGCGAGGATCCTGCACAGCGCCACGGCAACGGCACTGGCCGAGAGGTTATCCACGGCGCCAGGCACGATGCCATCGTTCTTGGTCCCGTGCGTGAAGAACAGGCCGAAAACCGACGCGGGCACGATTGGAAACGCAAATAGGCGCCATCCGATTGTGCCGATGTGCGTTGTCGCAGCGTTCGCGGTAAGAAGTCCAACCAGCTGAGTGCAGCTCATGACCAGCACCGTCAGCACTCCGGCAACCGCGGTCGCAGACAGCACAACGATGCCGTATCCGGTGAAGCGCAGCCATGTGTTTTCAGGTGCGCTGTCGTGATGTCCACTGACGATCAGGAGCCGCGTCACATTGGTCGTTCCTCGCCTCCTCAGACGACCAATGACATTCACTGACCGCGCCGTCTTGAAGATCGGATCGATGAACTCGAAGCCGAACACGAACTCGAGAAGCAGTACCAGTATCGAGAGGAGTGAGAAGACGATGCCGGCAGCGATTGTGATCCACGGTGGGACGGACGAGAAGCGTTCGACGGCAGCGTTCGCGAGTGCCGCGAGCAGCATCAAGACAGCACTCAATGGAAAGGCGCTCAGGCATGCCGCAGGTGCGAAGGCGAATTCCTCGACGACAACGCTTTCGTCCCCCAGGTGTCTCGCCAGCTCGCCCCGGATGATCTCGGCTCGCTGCCGTTCGTGATGCGAACCTGGCACACCAGGTCCGACGTCCCGACAGATGCGGCGGACGAGATCCAGCGCGTACAGGGCATCGCCCTCACCGACAACCTCGAGAGGTGACTGCTCCTTTGCCGATGCCGCTGCCGATGTCATCGCGGCGCTCCACGGTCATGCGGCCGGACGTTGATTGGCGCTGGTCTCACGCGTCTTCGCCGCGTACAGTGCTTCTGATCGTTGTTTCAGCCCGAGCAGCATGCGGCGGGTCATCAGGAATCCCGCCGGCTCGATCGCATACGTGCCCAGTCGCGCCCAAATGGTCTTCGTGCATACGCGGCTGCGCGACACGAGGCGCGTTCGGTTCTCCTCAACCGGGTAGAGACCGAACTGCCACACCCAGTCAAAGCCGCCCAGGTTCCGCATGTCCAACACGAGTGCGCGACTGGGCTCGATGACTGCCACCGGCCAGCTTGGCCCCTGCCCGACCGGAATCCGGTCACCCACCGCGAGGTGCTGAAACTCCGGGAGGATGCGGGTCGCACTCGGACGATCCAGGTAGCCGAAGAGGCGATCGAGCCAGTCATAGCTGTACAGCCCGCCTCGTTGGTAGCCGATCTGGACGAGCCAAGGCCAAATGTGGTCCGGCGGCGCATTGAAGATGATGGCGGTGGTTCCCGAATACATCGGATTGGGCAGCAGTGCGTCTCCCGCCATCACGCGGGTCAGATCGGGCGCCGTTGCGCCCCAACGGTTCATCCAACGGCGAATTGGAAACCAATACAGCATCGCGAACGCGAGGACGGCAACGAGGGTGACGACCATAAGATCCTCCTGACGGCCGCGCTCAAGACGCGACGCGCTCAGCGCGGCGAGTTGCCTTCTCGGCAAAGAAATCGGCGAGCTTCTCGCGGATGATCTTCGTTTGACCGAGCATGAGGTGCCCTCCCGACTCGAGACTCACGAATCGCGCGCCCGGGATGCGCGCGGCCGCGCGCCTGCTGGCTTCGTGAGAAGCGAGTCGGTCGTCCTTCGTATGGACGATCAGCGTGGGCAAGTGAATGGCTTCCAGGTTGTAGCCGTTGACATCGGCATTGGATACGCACGCGTCGAAGTCGTATCCGTTGCGCATCACCGGGAACAGGCTGTCGATGAATTCGGCGACGAACCTAGCGTCTTCAGTTGTCATCACGAACTCGTCCGGCACCGCCGCCACCAGACGCGCCATGGCCGACGGCGCGAGCGTCTTCAGTGTCCACATCGGCAGCTGCCGATTCGAGAGCTTCACCGAAAATGGTTGAACGACGGCGGTGGGACTTCCCGGCAGGTTGCCCACCAGCACGGCGAGATGTTTCACCATGGCGGGATGGCGCAAGGCGAGTTGCAGCGCGGACGTCGCGCCGGCCGACAGGGCGATGACGTCGATCTGGGCAATGCCGAGCGCCTCGAGCAGAACGGCGAACGCGTCGGCCTGTGCGGCTGGTGTCGGATTGCGTGGCATGCTCGACCCGAGATAGCCGAACCGAGACGGAGCGATCAGTCGGCGGTCGGTAAACAGGTCGCGGACGGAAAAGAGTCCCCCGACGCAGGTGTGGAAAATCCCATGCACCACAAGCACTGGGTCGCCCTCGCCCCGCTCGGCGTACTCGACTGCACCCCATGGCGTCGAGATAACGTGACGTTTCACCGCGGCGAGTCGTGCGCGCGCCGCGTCCAGATCCCGTCGATAGCGGAGGAAGAAGCCGGATACAGCGACGGCAATCACTGGCCCGAGTGCCGCGACGAGCGGTAGTGTCATAACGAGCCTCCATCGGCGAAGGACTTCCCGTCCCACAGCATGCCGACGAGGAGCGTCATCGCGATGTAGAGGGTGGCCGCTACGATCCCGCAGGTCAGCAACGGCGTGTGCCATGGTTCGCGGCGCAGGTCAGCATTGGCCGCCGCCGCAGTGCGTCGTTGAATGCCACGCAGGTGTCGCGCTTCCATGATGCGATGGCCGATCCGAGCAAAGACGATGAGGAGAGGACGCGGAAGTTTCGCAAGCACCGCGTACGCGCGCTCTATAAAGATTCGAGGCTGACCGGCTGGTGCCGGTGCGCGAGCGAGATCGAGCCAGTGGGAGGATGCTCGTCCTCGCACGATCAACCGTGTTCGGCCACTGTCAATCGGTTCGAGCACATGTTCCCACACCACCGCGTCCGCACCGTGCCCGTCGCCGACCGTCAGGACGAGATCACGGGGCGGATCGACTGAGGCGACGACGAACGCGTCGGTGGCATGAGGAACAGCCGGCATGATGTCGCCGGCAGTCACGGTCTGGAGCTCAGGAACGATGCGCCTCGCACTCGGCGTGCCGCCGTTGTCAATCAGGTCCCAGCTGTACCACCCGCCGCGACCCGCGCCCATCTGCGCGATCCACGGCCATACCTGTTCGGGTGCCGCGTCAATCGTGATGGCATGGGTTGAGGTGAAGATGGGGTCGGGAACCAGCCGATCGGCGGGGAGCAGGCGATGCCGTTCGGCGACAGTCGCAAAGCAGGTTGCGAGCGCCATAACACAACGGACGCAGCATTTGCCGTACCTGCGACGGACAAGTAGTGGCCCTGCCTAAAGCCGAGGGATTGCCAGGATTCCGGTGATCGACGCACGTCGGCCGCCGAAAATCCCGCGGTCAGTACCGATTCTTTCGCGCTGGCTCAGACCCGGGGCAACACGTCGACAGTGTCAGTCCAACCACCGACGAAATGATCGGCGGCAAGGTTGATGCGTGATCAGTCCCGGCGAACCACCTGACGGCGAAAGGCGAGTCGGCGTGTTCATGTCGTTAGTGGTGTATTCGCCTCCCTGACGCCAACCTTCCGGAGAAGCGAGATCATCGGACACCAGTTCGTGAATGCTGACTGCAGCAGGTTCAGGCCGACGAACAGCGTGAACCACAAGAAGTACGGATGCACGTACATGCCGAGCAGCACACTTGCCGCCACGAACGTTCCGGCAATACCGCGGAGCATCGGTTCGAGAGTCATATCCCAACTCCTTCTTTGATTTCCGGCACCAATCCGATCGGCATCGGTCGCTCCTATGCCGCGACCACCGGCGCCGTTTCACGGGCGCGTCGATGGCGGTGCGTGACGTAATACGTGATCGGCACGGTCATGCGCGAGAGCAGCAGCGACGCAACCTCGCCGGCCATCAGGGAGATGGCCAGGCCCTGAAAGATCGGATCGAACAAGATGACGGCCGAGCCGGCGATCACCGCCGCCGCTGTGAGCGCCATCGGCCGGAAACGAACGGCGCCGGCGTCGACGACCGCCTCCTCGATCGACATGCCGTCCTTGATCCGCAGCTCGATGAAGTCGACGAGGATGATCGAATTGCGCACGACGATGCCGGCGCCGGCGATGAAGCCAATCATCGACGTCGCGGTGAAGAACGCGCCAAGCAGCGCGTGTGCCGGCAGGATCCCGACCAGCGAGAATGGGATCGCCAGCATAATCGTGAGCGGCGTGACGAACGACTGGAACCAGCCGACCACGAGGATGTAGATCAGCACGAGGACCGCCGCGAAGGCGATCCCGAGATCGCGAAAGACCTCGTAGGTGATGTGCCACTCGCCATCCCACTTCATCGCGTACTTCGAGCTGTCGAACGGCAGATGGGTGTTGTAGATCTCGAGCCCGTACCCTTCCGGCAGCCGCACCGACGAGAGCGCCCGGTTCATCTGCAGGATGGCGTAGACCGGACTTTCGACCGTGCCGGCGACGTCGCCGGTCACGTAGGTCACCGGCTGCAGATTCTTGTGGTAGACGCTCTGCGCTTCGGTCGTCTGCGACGCACGAGTAAGTTCGCCGACCGACACCGCGTTCGCTCCAAGGCGCAGCGCTTCGATCGACTCCAGGGAACCCCGGTCGGCACGCGGCAGCCGTATCAGAATCGGCACGTCCTCGCGCGCGTTCGGATCGTGCAGCAATCCGGCGGCGGCGCCATCGGTGGCCATCTGCACGACCGCCGCGACGGATTCGCTCGAGAGGCCGGCGCCGGCGGCTTTCTCGTCGTCCACCGCGAGGGTCCACTTCGGCTGGACGGCGTCGACGTACCAGTCGACATCAACTACGCCGTTCGTGTGTTCGAACGTCGATCGGACCTGCCGTGCGAGGGCGAGGCGGCGGTTGATGTCGGGCCCGTAAATCTCGGCAACGAGCGTCTGCAGCACCGGCGGACCGGGAGGCACTTCGACGACCTGGATGCTTGCACCGAGACGAGCTGCCGCCGGTTCGAGTTTGGTGCGCAGCCGTTTCGCGATCGCGTGACTCTGCTCGCGCCGTTCGTCCTTCGGCGTGAGCATCACCTGCAGATCCGCGAGGTTGGCCTGCCGCCGCAAGAAATAGTGGCGCACCAGCCCATTGAACGTGTAGGGCGACGACGCGCCAGCGTAGCTCTGCACGCTCGTCACCGCTTCATCGTTCAGCGCCTCCTCGGCGAGCGCCGAGGCAGCGCCGGCTGTTGCCTCCAGCGGTGCGTTCTCCGGCAGCCGCACAATCACCTGCAGCTCGCTCTTGTTGTCGAACGGGAGCATCTTCACGGTGACCCAGCCAAGCGGCACAAACGCGACCGCCGCGAGGAGCAGAAGGGCCACGGTCGCCAGGCCGAGCGTCCGCAGCGCCGGCTTGCGAATCAACGGCTGCATCACCCGCCGATACGTGCGCGTCAGGCGATCTTCGGCGCCGTCGTGGTGGCCGTGCTCGCGAGCGAGCACACGTACGGCGGCCCAGGGGGTCACGACGAAGGCAACGACGAGCGAGAAGACCATCGCGGCGGATGCCCCGACCGGGATCGGACGCATGTACGGGCCCATCAGCCCGCCGACGAAGGCCATCGGCAGGATCGCCGCAATCACTGTCAGCGTCGCCAGGATCGTGGGATTCCCGACCTCGTCGACTGCCCGGACGGCGATCGCTTCCAGGCTCCGTCCCTCACGGGCGAGGCGCAGGTGTCGGACGATGTTCTCGACGACGACGATTGCGTCGTCGACGAGAATACCGATCGAGAAGATGAGCGCGAAGAGCGTAATGCGGTTCAACGTGTAGCCGTAGAGATAGAACACGAACAGCGTGAGCGCCAGCGTCACAGGAATCGCGGTGAGCACTACCGCGGACTCACGGCGCCCCAGCGCGAGCCAGATCAGCACTGACACCGACACCACCGCCAGCAACATGTGCCAGAGCAGTTCGTTCGACTTCTGTGCGGCCGTCTCGCCGTAGTTCCGCGTCACCGAGACCGTCAGGTCGCTCGGCAGGGTGTAGCCGCGAACGGTCTCGAGCTTCCGCTCGATGGCTCGCGTCAGCGCTATTGCGTTCGTCCCCTTTCGCTTGGCAATCGAGAGCGTCACCGCGGGGTACGCTTCGCCACGCTTCGGGTGCTGCATCACGTAGGTGTCGGGCTCGCCGCCGCCGTCCTGGATGGTGGCAACGTCCCCGAGCTGCACAGGCGCGCCCTCGTTGACGCCGACGACGACGCGACGGATCTCGTCAACCGACGCGACCCAGTTTCCAGTCTCGAGAGTGGCCGTCGCATTCGCGCTTACGACGCCTGAAGCGGTCGTGTTCCGCACGTTGACACGCGCGAGCGCCTCCCGGACGGCCAACGGATCGAGATGGCGCGTCGCGAGGGCGGCTGGATCCAGATCGATCGTCACCCGCCGCGAGCGGCCGCCAATGATCGAGATCTCCGAGATGTCAGGCAATTCCTTCAGCGTGTCCTGGAGCTGCGCCGCGAACTGCCGGAGCTGCGCGTCGTCGTACCGCGGTCCCCACAGTGTCAACGCCATCACGGGCACGTCGTCGATCGCACGCAGCTGAACGACCGGCGCGCTGGCGCCTGGTGGGATGAGTGCGCTGTTGGCGGCGAGCTTCTGGTTGAGCCTGACGAGCGCGCGCTCTTCGTCCTCGCCAACCAGGAAACGGACGATCACCATTGCGCGGCCCGGGCTCGAAGTCGAATAGAGATACTCGACACCCGGGATCTCCCACAACAGCTTCTCCAGTGGACGGGTGACTCGCTGTTCGATCTCAGACGGCGACGCACCGGGCATCGCCACGAACACGTCGACCATCGGCACGATAATCTGCGGTTCTTCTTCGCGCGGAAGCGCCACGACGGCGTAGACGCCAAGCAGCAGCGACGCGAGGATGACGAGCGGCGTCAACTTCGAGTGAATGAAAGTTGCCGCAAGCCGACCCGCCGCGCCGGTTGGTGTGGTCACGGCTGCTTCCTCGCAACGGCGCTTCCGTCGGCAAGCGACGGATCCGGTGAGGTGACCACGCGGTCGATCTGCCTCAGCCCCGCAAGGACTTCGACGCGGTCGCCCGCGACCGCGCCAATCGAGACCGGCTGCAGATGTGTGTGAGCATCGACGTCCACAACGAACACGAACGTGAGCTGCCCACGCCGAACGACCGCCGAAGCCGGAATCGTCAGCGTGCGTCGCGAAGGTCCGGTGAACGTCGCGCGGCCGAACTGCCCGGACCGCACCGTCAATCCTGCGGGGAGATCGACTTTCACCAGAAACGTGTGCGACATCGGATCGACGCGCGCGATTTCGACGACCCGCCCTGTGGTCGAGCCGTCGCGGTCGTCGAGCCGGACAGCGGCGTTGGCACCCAGGTCAACGTGTGCGGCTCGGGTCTCGTCCAGTCGTACTTCCAGTCGATACGTCGCCGGATCCTCGAGGGTGAGCAAGGGCGAACCAGGCGCTGCCATCGAGCCGGGTTCGGCGGTTCGTTCGATGACGACGCCGTCGAACGGCGCCGTCCGCGTGGCGTATGTCGCGGTGACCGTCGCCGCATCCGCGGCAGCCTTTGCCGCGTCCCGGCTCGCCGTCGCCGCCGCGAGGCGTGACTGTGCCGCGGCGTGTTGTGCTTCGGCGGTCGACAGCGCGGCCACCGCTTGATCCAACTCCTCGTTGGTTGCCGACCGTTTCGATTGCAGAGCCGCGACGCGACCGTGCGTCAAACGAGCGAGCTGCACGGCCGAGTCGGTGGCGCGCACGTCGGCTTCCGCGGCGCGGACCGATTCTGCAGCCGACACGGTCGCCGCCTGCGCGCGCGCGTCGTTCGCTCGCAAATCACGCGCGTCGAGCGTCACCAGCACGGCGCCGCGATGCACACGGTCGCCAGGCCGGACGCGGACGTCGACGATCGGCGCCATCACGCGGCTCGCGATGAGCGTCGTCACTCGTGCGCGGACGATGCCGCCCGCGTCGATCGACGAGGGCAGCTCGGTCAGTTCTGGCGCTGCGGTCACAACCGGCGAGGCCGCGCGATCATCGGTTTTGGGGCTCGGCGCCGAAGTGCACGCCCCGGAGAGCGTGGCGATTCCGATCAAGGCGAGCCAAATGTGTCTCACGTCAGCACCCTCATCACGGCACCCGGCCGACGGCACGGCGAAGCAGCGCGTCGGCGATCATCACGTCGACGATGGCGGCGGTGCGGTTCGCCTCGGCGTCGAGAACCGCAGTCGAGGCGCGCAGCAGGTCGTTCACGCTGGCGAGTCCCTGTTCAAAACGATCGCGAATGATGCGTTGGCTTTCGCGCGCCTGATCGGTCGCAGCCCGTCCCGCGGCCTCGCGCGCCCGCGCTGCTTCGAAGTGGCCGGCGGCGGTGACGACCTCGACGTGAATGGCGGCGCGCATGTCGTCGGCCTCCGCGGCGGCGCGCGTGATCGCGGCGGCTGCCGCCTTTCGGGCAGCGACTTCGGCGCCGCCGGTCGAGAAGGTCCATCGGATCTGACCGCCCACGAGCCATGAACCCGTGCGATCGGCGAAATGGGTTCCACTGAGGTCGTAGGCGCCCTGAGCCGCAATCTGCGGGATCAGTGCCGCCGTCGCCTGGGATTCGGTCTTCTGCGCGAGCCGCGCGGTGGCGGCGACGCGCTTGAGTTCCGGCCGTGTCCCGTCCGCTTCGGCAAGAAGCGCCGGGATGTCACGCGAGGTCGGTAGCGCCGTTGACGTGGGCGGCCCGGCCACAACCGCCGCATCGATCGGTGCACCCATCAACCGATTCAGTTCCGCACGCGCGACCGCGGCGTCGCTGCCTGCTTGAATCGCACGCTGCTGCAAATCGGCGACGTGGACCACGAGGGAGAGGACGTCCGCGTCGGTCGCTCTGCCAGCATCGCGGCGAGCTTCGGCGCGAGTGAGGTCTTGCCGGGCTGATTCGAGACCGGCGTCAGCGGCGCGGTTCGCAGCCTCAGACGCGAGCAGGCGTCCGAACGTCTGCGTGGTCTGCAGCGCGATGCCCGCGGTCGCTTCGTCGACCGACGCTGCGGCAATATCGCGTCCGAGAGAAGCCGACGCCGCGGCGGCCCGCTGGCGGCCCCCGTCATAGATCAGCTGCTCGACCCCGAAGCTCGTACGGAAGAACCCGATCGAGTCAGGATGATTCAATGCGTCGATCGCGAAGTTCTGCGCCGCAAACTGGCGCGACGACAGCAGCGACCCGAACACGAATACCGGTTCGTTGCCGCGCTGCCACGCTTCGCCGAAGGATAAACGGGGGAAGAAGCCCGAACGCGCTTCGGTACTGCGCGCGGCCGCTTCCTCGAGGCCGGCACGGGCCGCGCGAAGCGACGCATTGTGAGCGATCGCCGCCTCCACCGCCGCATCAACCGTGAGCGGCTCCTGAGCGGTGGCATAAACCGGCACGAGCGCCGCCGCGGCGACCAGAATCCATCGAAAAACGTGTGTCACTACTTCAGAGATGCAGGACATGCAATGCTGGTGACACGATTCGTGGAAGTGACGTGAAGGTATCGCGGTGCCCAGTCGATACGTCGGGATGGTCAACCGTCAGATCACCAGCACCGCTGCCGGAATGCCGGCAGTCCTGGGTCGGCTTTCACGGAACAGTCCTGTCACCCTTTTGGACGGCTGTGCATCTCTGACTGCAGGAGCCGATACCGAGCGCGCAGAGGCCCCGCCCGCGGCCGCTACAAT
>JBPYFA010000184.1:0-18029 GCA_051986585.1 Vicinamibacterales bacterium
AACACCAGCGCCGATGCGGTGAAGGTCGTCGCCGTAAAGAGCCATGCCGTCGAACGCGCACGCGCGTGCACAGGAACATCCTGCACGGCCATAGAACTCATGGTTTTGCTGCGGTGGGGAGGGACTGATTATAACAGGAGCCCGAGGGGAACAGTCCCCCGGGCTATTCAGCCCTGTTTACTTCCAAATGATGGGAGTGAAATCGATCACGACCGACGCGCGGGTGAGGAATTCGGGGCCGGTCGAGAACCTCGACGTCGTATTACCGAACTGCGCAGCGGTGAATCCGCTGGTCACGAACGACGTCTCAATCTCTCCGCGCACGATGTACGACCACCACTTGTATTGCCACTGTCTGATGAGGGCGAGTGGCCGCGCCGACATCGAGGCTGGTATGAGCGTGAATCTCCAGACCGGCTCGAAGCCCTCGCCAGAAAAGCGCAGCGTGCCAGCACCAAATCCGGTATCGATCGCGGGATGCAGCCGGAACATGTATGTTCCTGACACCTGCAGCACGTTCACTTCCCGTCGATCCGGGCCGTTCGGATCGTCCTTGAACCGGACGTTGTCGCCGCTTCCGAGCCAGCCGACGCTCACGGCGACCAGTCGCTTGGGCCGTGTTGTATCCGAACCCGGCCGGCAGGAAATCACTTCGCCGTCTCTTACGCAAATCACTGGTGCTGCCAATACGAACCCGTGGAATGGACCTGGCCCGCTGAGCTCCTCGAGCCATGCCCACCAGCCCGCCGCGGCATACGCTCCCGTTGGCCAGAGCGTGATGATTGCCAGAAGTACGACGAGTCGTCCCCACTTCATAAACACTCCAGTCGCAAAATGGGTTCACGGCCGCACACCGGCTGGACTGAAAATGCTTTCAGTCACTCCTGTCTCCACCATCAACGGATCATTGTCTCGAACGATCCGGTTCCTCGGCGGGCTCGCATCCGGACAGAAGATCAGCCGCTCAGCGCTCGCATTGCCGATGACATAACACCGTATTCCGTTGTACGAGATGCGCGGGGCCTGATTGTGCCAGAGAATTCGATACGGCACCTCGTTCAGCAGCAGGATGGACACCACGATCGCCACCGACGCAGCAAAAGACCCCCACCGCCTGACGGGCCGCCGTAACCGGAGACGGATCGTGTGGCCCAGACCTCCAGCGAACAGGAGCAGCAGCACCGTGAGGACCGCGCGATAAAGAACCTTCTCTCCCTCGTTTGCAGGCCCGAGCCGGAAGATGGCCTCGGCTGGTGCTGTGCTGATATTGCTGCCCCACGCCCGTATCAACTCGTTGAAGTGCCATGCGACGATCGCCAGCGTCAGAACACCAAGCGTCACCAGCCCCGACTCGAACACGAGCGCGTCATGGAGCGAGAGCCTGGCCGCGAGCCGTTGCCAGCCGGCAAGGACTCGCCGCTCTGCGGTGTCAGCCGAACGCGATAGCGTCAACACTTGCAGGACGAAGCGAACGCCCCAGAGCACTCCGACGGTGAGCGTCGCATACACGAACGGAGCGACGAGCGACCGTGCGCTCCAGACAAAATTCGAGCGGAAGGGCTCTGCTGCAAAGGCGCCGCTGCGGCCGAGGGTGCCATTGAACGCGGCGGTCATCATCCAGCCAAGCACCCCCATCATGATCGGAATCGCAAGAGATAGCGAGCCGACGACGAGCCAACGCTGAAGCCCGCGCGTCCTCCGGCGCGTATCGGATGGCGCGTTCTCGTTGCCGGCGACCTCTTGCCGCACGTGCGCCAGTGCGTACGCCATCTCGGCGGCGGTTTGATAGCGGAGGGCGGGATCGGCCGACAGTCCTGTATGAATGACCTCGGCGAGGCTCGCTGGTACTCGCGGATCGATGTCATCGGCGCGTGGCCCGCGACGCACCGACGCGAGAAGGATTTCGAAGGGGTTCGACGATTCCCACGGCCGCCGGCCGGTTGCCATTTCAAAGAGCACCACCGCCAGGCTGAAAAGATCGGCACGCTGATCGACGCCGAGACCGAGCAGCTGCTCCGGAGACATGTACGGCGGTGTGCCCTGGTTGATCCATTCTGCCGCCCGAGTACTGCCGGAATCGGTTCGAGTCCGATCCGTGGTGGCGGCGACGATGGCCATCGCGATCCCGAAATCCAGGATCTTCACCGATCCGTCAGGTGTGACCTGGACGTTGCCCGGCTTCAAGTCACGATGGATGATGCCGACCCGGTGCGCCGCACTGAGCGCGTCGGCGAGCTGCCAGCCGATTTCGATCACCCGTTCGATCGGCAGCGGCTCACGTCGGAGCAGCGCTGCAAGGCTCTGACCCTGGACGTACTCCATGACGATGAACGTGCGGCCATCGTGTTCGACTACGTCGTAGACAGCGGCGATGCCGGGATGGGTGATTCGGGCGGCGGCGCGCGCTTCGTTGATAATCCGGTTGCGAAGATCGGCCGCGGCCAACTGGCCTGAGAGCACACACTTCAGCGCGACCGCGCGATCGAGACGGGGATCCTTCGCCAGAAATACTTCCCCCATTCCCCCGCGACCAATGCGATCGAGGACGATGTAGGGGCCGACCGGGGATCCGATCGACAAATTAACCGACTCATCATCGTTGGCCGATCCATCGCCTCGGCCAGCATCGCGGTTCCGTGAGTGAATCAGCGCGATCAGTCCATCGCGCAGCGCGGGGTCGGTACAGGACTCGTGCAGAAAGCGCTCGCGCTCAACAATCGGGCTCTCGAACGTGGCGGTGATCAGGGCCTCAGTCTGAGGCCACGACGGGGAAGCCATCGCGTGCAGCGCAGCCAGCGCGACCCAGCGGCGGATGAGTGGCCGATCGAATCCGGCGCCGGCAGCAACGCGGTCGGGCAGGCTCTTTCGCATACTATGCCTGTGCGGCGAACGTGTAAAGGCGATCGAGGCACGGTTGATCCCGTGCGAGCGTGCGCAAAAGTGAGCAAGTCGGGAAGACGGGTTTGAAAGGCGCTCGACCGTCCTGTAACCGCGTAGGTCAGCGATCCCACCGCCTGGTCAGAAAAGTCGGCCGGCACATCAATTGCCATGTTCGACCCCGGACAATCATCGTGTCGAAACGCGCTATCAGGATTCCGCCGCTCAAGAAAGGCCGCCGGGTTCGCTGGACATTCGAGGTTTCAGCCGACGTGGACGGGAAGAAATCCGCACGCACGCCGAACGCGTCGAAATCGGCGACACGATCGCAGCCGAAGCGGCGAACCTCGCGCGCAAGCGCCTCGGTTCAGAAGACGACGGTACCGGCCACGCGGCCCCAGGGGGCGTCTAGGTCGAATGCAGCCGCGGTCGTGGCAGCTGCAGCGGCGGCGCACGGTGATCCGCGCACTGTTGCCACTGAACCGACGAGGCCTCATCAAGGTACCGCCGCCAGGACGTCACATCCGCAGATGATCGCGATTGCCGCGATCGCGACGCTCGTGGTCGCGGTCCTCGCGGTGCCGCGCCGCTCCGCGCTTGTCCCTGGCCCCGCGCTGGACGACTCGAAATCCGAAGTGGCTTCGAGTGCCCCGACAGTCGTCCCCCAGTCTTCAGCCGGATCGCGCTCAGCTCTGACGCCAGTCGCCTCGATCGCCAAACCCGAGACGGGGTCGCACCCCGGCAAGGAGTTGGTCAAGACAACAGAGACGTCGTTACAGAATCAGGTCTCGGCTCCATCGAAACGGCTTGCGGCACCGGCGCCGGTTCTCGACGCGCACGACAACAAGGCGACTTCGGCAAGCCCGCGAGTCGATACGCCGGCGGAGATGGTGTCTGTGCCAACCGCCGCACCTCCGGCCACGGACACTGCGGCGGTTGCTCAGGTCACTATTACCGGTTGCCTCGAACTCACGGGGAAGGATCGATTCCGTCTGACCGACACCGACGGCGCTAACGCACCGAAAGCACGCAGCTGGCGAACCGGCTTTCTGAAGAAGCATTCGGCTGCGATGGACCTCGTCGGAGCTGCCGACCCGGCGGCTCTTCAGAAGCAAGTCGGCAGACGCGTCGCCGTTACCGGCGTGCAAGCGGATCGCGAAATCAAGGTGAGCTCCGTGCGCGTCGTCTCTCCCGCCTGCGAGTAGGCTCGCAAAAACTCAGCTCACAGCGACATCGAAGGCCGCTACACTGTCGGTGACCCTCAGGGTCCGCGATCGACGGAGGCATGGATGACGCTAGAGGCCGACTTCCTGACCAGCGCAGCGGACAAGCTGGCTGAAAATTTGAGCCGCATCGAAACCTGTCTGACCGAACTGCCGCCGCACGCCATCTGGACGCGCGATTCGGAATACGAGAATGCGGTCGGCAACTTGCTGCTGCATCTGGAAGGGAACGTCCGACAGTGGATTCTCTCCGGCATTGGAGCTATACCCGACGAACGGAACCGCGCCGGCGAATTTTCGGCGCGCACCGGCGCAACCGCATCGGTGTTGTTTGCAAAGCTAAGTGGCACTGTCGGTGAGGCCGTGAGTTTGATCCGCTCTCTGCCACATCACCGGCTCGCGGAAAAGGTCTCGATTCAAGGCTACGACACCACCGTGCTCTCGGCCATCTTTCACGTCGTCGAGCATTTTTCAGGGCACACCTATCAAATCATTCTCCTGACCAAGCGCTTCACTAAGAAGGATCTCGGTTTTTACAGTTACTTGGACAAAACGGGCCGCCGAGAACCTGAGGCGGTTGCGAGCGACGTTCCTGCCGCCGAGTGACCGCTTCCGGGTCATCGATTCACGAGGGCATTCGCAACATCAGGCGGAAGGGAAGGTCCTGTCGTAAGATCGACTCGACCAGAACTCCTTGACGCCAGGAGTTCTCACGCCGGAGAGGTGGCCGAGTGGTCGATGGCGGTGGTCTTGAAAACCACTGTACCCGGAAGGGTACCGGGGGTTCGAATCCCTCCCTCTCCGCATCCGCCTTCATTCGCATATCAGGGCGAATCCTGCATCACTAATTGCGAATCAGCATCGCCTTGCGAATCCAGCGTCGCTGCCCGCGATCGTGAATCCGTGCCCCCTTTGACCTGCTGAGGAGGGCGGCGTATGCTCGATAAAGCCGAATCCGCGCCCCTGGTGCGGAGCGGGGGAACCACTGCAGCGAGTTGACAGCTCGCTTGGGGCACATCCGGTCTGACCGGAGGAGGACCTCTAACCTCCAGCCCGTCAGCTAACCTCGCAGGCGTTTTGGAGGCTGTTTGAATGCCGTCTTTGACCGGGGTCTGGCGTCTGCTTTCCGGTAATTCCTCCGCGTCGTCTCCCCGGCTGGCATCCTCGGTTTCCCGTCCTGCGAACCCCGCCCGAAGCGGGGCCCATCCTGAACACAGCTCAAACCTAGGACTGCTGACCCTCGGGGCGATTGGCGTGGTTTACGGAGACATCGGCACCAGCCCGCTGTATGCCTTGCGCGAGTGTTTCCACGGCGAACACGGCGTGGCCGCCACCCACGACAACGTGCTTGGCGTCCTGTCGCTCATCTTCTGGTCTCTGACGCTGATCATTTCGATCAAATACATTCTGTTCGTGATGCGGGCCGACAACGCCGGAGAGGGAGGCATTCTCGCGCTGCTGGCGCTGGTCGCCAAGTCGCCCGACGCCAAGCGAAAGAGCCGCGCCAGCCTGATTGCGCTCGGGCTTTTCGGCGCTGCGCTTCTTTACGGCGACGGCATGATCACGCCGGCGATCACGGTGCTCAGCGGGGTTGAAGGACTCGACGTTGCCACCCACATCTTCGAACCGTACATCGTCCCGATCACGCTGGTCATTCTGATCGCGCTGTTCATGATCCAGTCCCGCGGGACGACCAGCGTCGGCATGCTGTTTGGTCCGGTGATGGTCGTGTGGTTCATCAGCATCGCTGTCCTCGGTGCGACGTGGGTCATCCGCGAGCCGCGCGTGCTGGTGGCTTTCAACCCGATCCACGGCGTCACGTTCTTTCAGCAGAACGGATGGCACGGCTTTGTGGTGCTTGGAGCCGTGTTCCTGTGTGTGACCGGTGGAGAGGCACTCTACGCCGACATGGGACACTTTGGTCCAAAGCCAATTCGGGTGGCGTGGTTCTCGATCGTCTTGCCGGCGCTGTTCCTGAACTATCTGGGACAGGGGGCGATGATTCTGCTCGATCCCTCTGCCTCGTCGTCGCCGTTCTACCTGATGGCGCCGCGTTGGGGGCTTCTCGCGCTGGTCGTCCTCGCGACGCTGGCCGCAATCATTGCTTCGCAGGCGCTGATTTCGGGCGCGTTCTCTTTGACGCGTCAGGCGATCCAGCTTGGCTACTGTCCACGTCTCGAGGTCGCCTACACGTCGGCGCATCATCAAGGCCAGATCTACATCTCGCAGGTGAATTGGACGTTGATGATTGCGACGCTCGGACTCGTGCTGGGGTTCCGCTCCTCGAGCGCTCTCGCCGCGGCCTATGGCATCGCGGTCACGTTGACGATGGTCATCACGACGATGCTCGCGTATCTGGTGGCGCGTGGGGCGTGGGGCGTGCGCCGGGCGGTCGCCGGATCGATCGCGCTGTTCTTCTTTCTGATTGAATTCAGCTTCTTCGGCGCCAACCTGCTCAAGGTCGCACATGGCGGCTGGTTCCCGCTCGTCGTCGGAGCGGTTGTCTATACGGTGTTGTCGACCTGGAAACGCGGCCGCGCGTTGCTCGCCAGTCGCATGCGCGAGAAGCTGTATCCATTCGATCGCTTCCTGCAGGACATCGAAGCGTTTCCGCCGCAACGAGTCCGCGGGACCGCGATCTTCATGACCAGCAACCTGACCGGCACGCCGCCGACCTTGCTTCACAACCTGCAGCACAACAAGGTGCTGCACGAGCGCGTCGTCCTGCTGACGGTCGTGACGAGCGATGTTCCGTACGTCTCGAAGGATAAGCGCAGCCAGGTTGAACCGTTGGGTCATGGATTCTTTCGGTTGACGCTGCGCTATGGCTTCATGGAAGAACCGGACGTTCCCGAGGCGCTCACCGAGGCGTCGGCGCAGGGGTTCAAGATCGATCTCAACGACACGACATTTTTCCTCGGTCTCGAGACGCTGCTCGCGACGCGCCGTCCGGGGCTGCCGCTGTGGCGCGAGCGGCTGTTCGTGCTCATCTCCCGGAACGCTGTGCGAGCCAACGCGTTCTTCAAGATTCCCCCTGAGCGCGTCGTCGAGCTCGGGATGCAGGTGGAACTCTGAATCCCTTATCCCTAATCGCTAATCCCGAATCGCTAATCGCGAATCGCTAATCGCGAATCGCTGACTCGCGAATCACTAATCGCGAATCTTCAATCGCTGATATGGAATGACCCTTTGTCAAGCCTCGATCTTGCGATGGTGGCTTGGCGCTCGCCAGCAAGCGTCAGCTTGCTGGGATAAGTGCGACCACCGACGTGGCGGGCGCGGGGTCCAGGGGCGCCGGAGGCGCCGCCCATGGGGCGCGCAGCCCTGGACGCCGTGTCCGCCACATGGCACGCCGACGCGTCGGTGCCGGGCCGCGAAGACGACGGATGCTCGAGGGCGCTTCGACGACGAGTCACGCTGATATACGGTGATTACCGCGATCGCTCGCGGCAGTGCACACATGACAGTGCTTCGTCGGGAGGACGTGCAGTCTAATCGCGCGAGTTGGGACGAGCGTCCGTAGCGCATAGCGATTCCGCCGGTCCTCGCAATCGTGCCTCTGATCATCCGCCGTCTTCGCCGTCCGTGACCGGTCCGCATCAACTCCATTCCTTGACTGACCGTCCGTTTGCGCGACGACTTACTGCGCCGGCGCCGGGCTTGGTTGCAGTGCCGCCCAGACGAAGCCGGCCAGCTCGCGCGCGATGGCCACCGCGATCTTCGGCGCCGGTTTGTGTTCCGCCGCCAACGTGCGGAAGCGCCGACACAACCGCTGTTGCGCCCGATCCGCCATCGCAATCACTCGCGTCGGTTGCCCGGTCCGGCGACGGGCGAGCGCCACGCCGCTGCCCGGTCGGTGCCGGTAATGCCAGGCCGCTTCCACGAGCAGTCGGCGGACCAGTGCATTACCCGTTCTGGTGATGCGACCGCGCCGATGCTTCTCACCGCTGGAGTCTTCGCCAGGCACGAGACCGAGATACGCCATCAGCGCGGGCGCCGAACCAAATCGACGAAAGTCATGCAGCTCGGCCAGGATCAGCATCGCCGTCAGCGTGTCGATGCCCCGGAAGCAGCGCAACCACCCCACCGGCTCGCGGTACGGGTCCGTCGCGGCGACCGCCGTCAACCGGGCGTCCAACTCCCGCAGTCGTGCCTCGGTGTGATCGATCGCCAACAGATAATCGTCAACGACGGCGCGCTCCGCGTCGTACGTCCACGGCAGACTGGCGATCCACTGCCGGTGCGCGCGCGTCCAATGGCGACCCGCGTAGTGCCGGCCGCGTCGCAACAGTAACTTGCTGAGACGATGCCGACACCGCTGCAGATCTTCCCGCGCATCATCCCGCGCCCGCGCCAGATCCCGGACCGCCTCATCGGCCGGCGTGGGCGGCTGCACCACCGTCAGCAACCCCGCACGCCCCAGCTCCACCAGCTTGCGCGCATCGCGGCGATTGGTTTTCACGCGCTCCCCTGGCTTCCGCGGAATCAGGGCCGGCGCGACCACCTCGCACGTCACCCGCGCCGTCGTCATCTGCCGCTGCAAGGCGTAGCCACACGGGCCGGCTTCGTAAAATACACGCACGGCTCCCGGCGCCTCGCGCTCGAGCTTGTTCACCAGCCGTCGCACCGTGCGCGGCTCATTCGGCGTCGTCCACGTCACCGGCGTTGTCTGATCCCCCACCAGCAGCGCCATGAACAGGTCCTTCTTATGCGCGTCGATCCCGACATACGTGATAACGTGCTGCATGACCGGCTCCCTTCGATGCGGCTCTGACGCCCTCGGGCGCTAACCCGCGAATCTGGTGGCTCACACCACCGTGTTGAGTGCTCTACGCACTACAACGTTACGATGGAGAGCCGGTCATTCCATATTGTCTAATCGCGACTCACCCGCATCGTCAAATCGCTGAAGGGCGAACGTTAGATGAACGAGTCTATGTCGTGTATCGTGTGGATCGCGGACAAGCGCGCTCGGGCGATTCGCGACTCGGCGATTCAGTGAGGGATGCCTCAGCGATTCAATAATTCGCGGATTCGAGGCTATCTCACAAAATCTACATGCGTCGACAACGGCGCGAGCGAGCCCGCGAGCGAGCCACGCGACCCGAGCGAGCCGTCGAAGCGGCGAGCGAGGGCGCGTGTAGGGGAGTCCGAGGGGCGAAGCCTCTCGGTTAAGACCGATGAGGGATTCAAGCGTCATCGCCTGGCTTGCCGCTCTCGAGAAGCGGCACCTGGCGAATCTCCGGCCGTCCGAAGTGTCGCGCGCGTTGCGATCGCTGTCCTCGTACTACGTCGAACGGCGATCGAAGCTGGCGCACGGAGCGGCGCTGAACACCGCGGGAAAGCGGGCCGCATTTGCGCTGTACTACGGTCCACTGCATTACCTGATTGCTCACGAGATCGTGACCGCGATCGAGCGCGCCCGCTACGTCGCCCAGATTCTCGACCTGGGATGCGGCACCGGATCGGCGGGAGCCGCCTGGGCGCTCGCCAGCGGCCGCTGCACGATCAACGGAATCGACAAGCACCCGTGGCCGATTGACGAAGCGAACTGGACGTATCGCCAGCTCGGGATCACCGGCTATGCAGGCCAGGGAGACATCGCACGCGCACCAATCCGAGGGCGCAAGGGTCACGGCATTCTGGCCGCGTACTCGATCAACGAACTCGACGACGACATTCGGTCGAGCCTGCTCGACCGGCTTGTCGAAGCGAAAGAAAATGGTTCGCACATCCTAATCATTGAACCGATTGCGAAACGTGCGCTGAACTGGTGGCCGGAGTGGGAGGAGCGATTCTGCGCTGCGGGTGGAAGGGTCGATGAATGGCGGTTCCGCACAGAGCTGCCCGAGCGCCAGCGTCTCTTGGGGCGCGCCGCAGGGCTCGACCCGCGAGAGCTTACCGCCCGGTCTTTGTGGATGTAAGAGCTAGGTTCTACTAGGTTCTGCGGGGTTCGGCTTGGTTCGGTTCTTGGTTCTACAAGGTTCAAGTTCACCAAGAACCCTGGTGGAACCCAAGAACCCTGTAGACCCAAGAACCCTGTAGAACCCAAGAACCGAACCCCGTAGAACCCCGTAGGACCCAGCAGAACCCCGTAGGACCTCTAGAGCAGGACCCCGTAGAGCGTAGACTAGAATCCAGACAATGGCACAGGCCGACAGGACCACCCCGCCGCGCCGCGGCTTCACCCTCACGCAACAGATTTTCGCCGGCCTCATCATCGGGATCATCGTCGGCGCCATCGTCGACGCAACCAATCCGCATTACGCCATCTTCTTCCGACCGTTCAGCCAGCTGTTTCTGCGGCTGATCAAGATGGTGATCGCACCGTTGATCTTTGCGACGCTGGTCGCCGGCATCGCGGGCGCGGGGCACTTCAGGGTGGTTGGCCGCATGGGGTTGCGGGCGCTGATCTATTTCGAGGTGGTCACGACGCTGGCATTGGTCATCGGGTTGGCCGCTGTGAACCTGATCAGGCCCGGCGTCGGCGTCAACCTGCCACTCGGCGCACAGGCAGACATTTCGGCAAAGCCGCAAACGTGGGATCAGATTCTGTTGCACGTGGTTCCTGAGTCGCTGCTCGACGCGATGGCGCGGGGCGACGTGCTGCAAATCGTGCTGTTCAGCATTTTCTTCGGCATCGCGCTGGGCATGATTGGTGAGAAAGGACGGCCCGTCCTTGTGTGGTGTGAGGCGCTCGCCGAGACGATGTTCAAGTTCACGAACATCGTGATGCACTACGCGCCAATTGGCGTGGGCGCCGCAATCGCCTATACGGTGGGACATGGTGGGCTCGGTGTCCTCTACAACCTGGCCTGGCTCGTCGCCACGCTCTATGGAGCGCTCGCCGTTCTGATCCTGGCGGTGTTTGTCCCGATTGCGCTGATTTTCGGTGTGCCGATCCGGAAATTCATCCGGGCGGTCAAGGAGCCGGCGGTCATCGCGTTTTCAACCACTTCGAGCGAAGCCGCCCTGCCGCGAGCAATGGAAGTGCTCGAACGGCTCGGTGTTCCCCGCCGCATCGTCTCCTTCGTGCTGCCGTTGGGGTACAGCTTCAATCTCGACGGGACGACCTTGTATCTGTCGCTCGCGGCCGTCTTCGTGGCCCAGGCAGCCGGCGTACATCTGTCAATTGGCCACCAGATCACCATGCTCGTCACGTTGATGCTGACGAGCAAGGGGGTGGCAGGCGTTCCCCGTGCGTCGCTTGTCATACTCGCCGGGACGCTTGCCAGCTATGGATTGCCGCTCGAAGGCGTCACGCTCATTCTCGGTGTCGACGAGCTGATGGACATGGCGCGCACGATGACCAACGTGATCGGCAATTGCCTCGCCACTGTGGTCATTGCCAAGTGGGAAGGGGAATTCGTCGAGGCCAGCGATCAGCAGCTCGAGCTCGCCGCTGCCCGCGGTGAAATCTAGCGTAAGAGCGACACCGCGCACTCATCGACGCCGTGTCCTTTCACCGCGGTGACTTCGAGCTGAAGCCGCTCGTATTGGACGGTATCGCCAACCGCAGGCGGCCGGCCAAGTAGCGTCAGCACCAAGCCGCTGACGCTGTCGACCTCCTCGTGCTCGAGGTCGAGATCGAACTGCTGTCCCAACTCGTCGAGCCGCATGGTCCCAGGCACGCGGAGGTGGCCGTCAGCATCGCGGTAGATATGTGGTGCGCTGCTAGGACCTTCCTCGATGTCTCCAATGACCTCTTCAAACAAATCCTGCAACGTGACGACGCCCGACGTGCCGCCATGCTCGTCGAGCACCACCACCATCTGGGTCCGCTCCCGGCGCATGGTTGAGAGCACCGAGTCGAGCGGCGCGGTCTCGGGCACCAATGGCAACGGCCGGGCGTGCACGCGCCGGACGGATTCATTGCCGAGGAGCACCTGCAGCAGCTCTTTGATGTGAATCATGCCGATGATGTGATCGAGATCTCGCTCGAAGATTGGATAACGGGTGTGAGGTGTCCGGCTGAGCAAATCGCGAACCTGATTCGGCGGCGTATCGAGCGGAATGCCAACCACGCGCACGCGCGGAACCATCACTTCACCGGCGGTCAGATCGCCAAACTCGAAGAGCTCCTGGAGCATCTGACCCGATTCGGCGCGAATCGCACCCAGGTCTTCACTCTCTTGGACGATCAGCTGGAGTTCCTCGGCGGTATAGTACTGGTCCGCATTCTGCGCCTGCCGGTTGACGCCGAGCAGCTTCAACACCTGGTTGCCAAACACGTTGAGCGCGATCACAAACGGAAACAGGGCGTTCCTTATCCAGAACATCGGTGGGGTGATCCACAGCGCCATCTGTTCGGCATACTGCAGCGCCAGGGACTTCGGCACCATCTCGCCAATCACGATGTGAAAGTAGGTCAGGATGCCGACCGCAACAGTACTCGCCAATCCGTGCGACGCGAGCCATTGCGGCAGGCCGTGTCCGCCAAGCATCGCGAAAACCCAATCGGCGAGGACATGTTCGCCATACATACCGAGCCCGAGGCTCGCGACGGTGATGCCGAGTTGCGCGGTCGCGATGTATCGATCCTGCTGCTTCGGATCGTCGAGCACGCGCTGAACGAGCATCGCCAGCCGGTTGCCGTCCTGCGCCTTGCGATCGATGGCCGCTCGCGGCGCGCCGACAATGGCGAACTCCGCGGCGACGAACACGCCATTCAACAGGATGAGGCCAGCAATGATCAGGACGGCGGTCATTCGTCAGCCTGCTCCTGCCGAGGGCGGTCGCCGACGATCACGAACGCGACGGCATTTCCCTCGACCGCCTCGACTTCCACGTGCAGGCCATAGAGATCGAGTTCTTCACCCGGTTCCGGCGTTCGGCCGAGCGCGAGCGTGATGTTCTCGCCAACCGGGCGATCGATCCCTCTCCACTCGGGTCCGACAAGGGGCGCCGCTTGAGCGAGGCGCATCGATCCGGGAATGCGAAGCCGACCGTCGGACAGCCGGATTGGGCGGGCCTGCACGGACTTGAATTCGTCGGCGACGCCGCCGAGGAGTTCCGCGACCACATCTTCGAGCGTGATCAGGCCGACGACGATCCCATGGACATCCACCACCAGTGCCTGATGGCTCCTCCGCTCGCGGAGAAATGCGAGCAGCCGATCCGCGGCCATCGTGTCGGGAACCCGTACGATCGTTCGCAGCAGCGACGCCACCGACAACCCACCCGCTTTCACGTATTGCATGACCACATCCTTCGTATGAAGGATGCCGATGATGTTGTCGATCGACCCGCGATAAACGGGAAGGCGGCTGTAAGGACTGGACGTGACGACCCGAAGAACCTCCTCGAAAGGGAGCGACGCCTCGATCGCGGCCAGACGTCCGCGCGGCACCATCAGCTGTCGAGCGCTGCGCAGCCCGAGTCGCAGCGCCCGGTGAAGACGCACTTGTTCCTGGGGTTCGAGCAGCCCACCGTCACGGCTCTCTGCGATCAGCAGCGCGATTTCTTCTGGCGAATGCACGTGCCGATGGCCGGTGGAGGGAATGCGAAACGCGCGCAGAAGGAGAATGGCGCTGCCGTTGAGAAACGTGATCGACCACGAAAAAGCGCGCAGGGACCACTGCATCGGCAGCACGGTGAACAGCGCCGTCTGGGTCGGATTCTGCAGCGATAGCGATTTGGGCACGAGCTCCCCGAGGATGACGGCAAGCGTGGTCAAAAAAACCAGCACGATGGCGGTCGACGCCGACTCGGCCGTGCCCGGCCGCCATCCGAATCGATCGAGGAGCGGAGCGAGTCGCGGCGCCAGGGTCGCCTGCCCGTAGGCGCCGAGAACCAGGCTCGACACCGTGATGCCGACCTGTGACGCCGCAATGTATCGATCGAGCGCCCTGGGATCTTCCAGCACCGGCAGGAGGCGCGAGGCCAGCACGTTGCCGTCCTCTGCCAGTCGACGAAGACGGCTGCGCCGTGCGCTGACGGCCGCGAACTCCGCAGCCACGTACAAGCCCGTCAGGAGGATGAGCAGGGCGATGACCACCCACGCCGCCAGCATGCATGCGAATCGTACCGCAAAAGACGGCGATAGCTGGTCTGCAGCTCAGTTTGGCTGGCCGATCGATCGCTTATTCGGCCCTGAGTGCGACGACCGGGTCAACGTGAGTGGCGCGACGGCCCGGCAGGTAGCTGGCCAGCGCAGCCACGGCGATCAGCATGATCGACACCAGACCAAACGTCACAGGATCGTCCGGCGTCACGCCGAAGAGCAGTTTGGCCATGAGCTGCGTCAGCAGGAACGCACCGACGCCACCAATCGCGATCCCGCAGGCGCTCAGCGCGAGCGCGCCGCCGACGATCATCCGCAGCACATCGCCTCGCTGAGCGCCGAGCGCCATGCGAATGCCAATTTCCTGGGTGCGTTGTGTGACCGAGTAGCTGATGACGCCGTAGATGCCAACCGACGCGAGCACCAGCGCGACCGCGGCGAACACCATCAGCATGGCCATCGTCAGGCGGCGCTCTGCAGTCGAGATTGCCATCACCTCAGACATCGGCCGGATGTCGGCCACCGGCACGTCAGGATCGAGCTCGCGAACCGCGGCGACGAGCGCCGGAACGAGACGCATGCTGTCATCCGAGGTCTTGATCACCGCGCTCAGAAACGGATACGCGAAGCGCGCCGGGGGCAGGTAGCTGGCAGCCCGCGGCTCGGCTTCGAGGCTGGCCGACCGCACGTCGCCGACCACGCCGACGATTTCGTCGGGTCCCTGATCGTTCCACGACAAGACGATCCGCTGTCCGATCGGATCGGTCTCGCCAAAGTACTTCCTGACCAGCGATTCGCTGACGATGATCCGTCGCGTTTTGGGCGCGGTGTCGCGCCCGTCGAACAGGCGCCCGCGCAGCAGCGGGATTCCCATCGCTTTGAAATAGTTGCGGGTGACGACCTTCACCTCCGAGACCGGCTCTTCGCCGGCTCGCGGCTTCTCCCGACCTTCGATAAAGAAGCTCGTTGCCGCACCCAGGCCATTGAGCGGCAGGAAACTGATGCCGCCGGCCGCCTGCACGCCAGGAATCGCATCGACCCGGTCGAAGAAACGATCGAAGAACCCGATCACCTGGCCGTCGCCACGGTAGTTCTCCGACGGCAGCGTGACCTTCATGGTCACGGTTCGCGACGGATCGAAACCTGGATTGACTCGCATCAGCGTGGCGAAGCTGCGGGCCAGGAGCCCGGCTCCGACGAGCAGCACGAGTGCAAGCGCCATTTCGATCACGACGAGAACCTGACGCACGCGGCGGCCGCGCCCGGCAGTTCCCGTCCGTCCTCCCTCTCGCAACGCATCGGTGAGACTGACACCCGCAGCAGTGAGCGCGGGGATGATCCCGAACAGCACTCCGCTGACAATCGCGGCGACGCAGGCAAACAGCAGGACCCATCCGTTCAGCCCGACGAACTCGAGCCGTGCTATCGGAAGCCGTTCCGCGACGATCGTACGAAGGAAGCTCAAGGCCCACCACGCGAACGCGGTCCCCACGGCGCCGCCGACGGATGCCAGGAGCAGGCTTTCGGCAAGCAGCTGCCGGATCAGACGGGCTCGATCCGCGCCGAGCGCTGCCCGTACGGCGAGCTCGCGTTGCCGGGTCGTGGCACGGGCGAGCAGCAGGTTCGCCACGTTGGCGCAAGCGATCAGGAGCACGAAGCCAACCGCGCCAAGGAGCACGAACAGCGCCGGGCGCACGTCTCCTGTCAGCTGTTCCTTGAGCGGGACGACCCGCGCGGTCCAGCCGGTGTCGAAGCTCGGAAACATTGTCGTGAGCTGGCTGGCCACCCGCGTCATGTCGTCCTGTGCCTGCGCAAACGTGACGCCCTTCTTCAGCCGCGCCATCACCATCGTCCAGCGTCCACGCGGCGTTCTCGATGCCGCCGAGAACTGGGCCGGGACCCAGATGTCGACGTTCTTATCCAGGATCGAGAATCCCCGCGGCATGACCCCGACAATCGTGAACAGGTTGCCGTCGAGACGAATGCCGCGATTGATGACGTTGCTGTCGGCCGCGAAGCGTCGCCTCCAGAGCCGATCGCTGATGATCGCCACGCGCGCGGCGTCGGGCCGATCCTCGGCGTCGGTGAATACACGGCCGAGCGCCGCATTCACGCCGAGCATCGGAAACAGCGTAGCGTTGACGATCTGCTGCGCGAGCTCTTCTGGTTGTCCATCGCCGGTGTAGGCGGTGCGAAACGTCATGCTGACGATCGACATATCCGCGAACACCGAGTTCATCTCGCGCCAGTGGAGGTAATTGCCGGGCGAGACCACATTGTTGCGCCGGTCTCGCGGCAGATTGTGCTCCCATACGATCGCGAGGCGATCAGGGTCTTGGTAAGGCAGTCGCTGAATCAGCAATGTATTGACGACTGCGAATATGGCGGTATTTGCACCAATGCCGATCGCCAAGGCACCGATGGCGACGGCGGTGAATGCAGGCGAGCCCATCAGGAGCCGAACGCCGTGCCTGAGATCCTGCAGAGTTGTCCGGAGCATTTGTCTACTCGTTTCGAAGCGAGACGATCGGATCGATCGATGCTGCCCGTCGGGCCGGACCGGCTGTCGCGGCAAGCGCGACCAGCGCGAGCAGACCGGCGACCGCGCCAAAGCTGATCGGGTCGGTTGGAGTGACCTCGAACAACTGGCCACGAAGGAAGCGCGTCAACGCCGCCGCTCCGGCCAGGCCCAGAGTCAATCCGAACATGGTCAAGGCGAGTCCGTTCCCGACGATCAGTGTCACCAGATCCTGAGGCCGGGCACCGAGGGCCATTCGGATTCCAATCTCCCGGCGGCGCTCGGCGACCGCATAACTCAGCACACCGTGTACGCCGATCGATGCCAGCGCCAGCGCGACTGCCGCAAGGAGAGCGAGCAGCAACATGGTGAAGCGACGCTGCCCGATCGAGCGGGACATCGTGACATCGAGTGGTTCAACGGCGAAGACGGCCAGCCCGGGATCGATCGAGTGAATGGCCGCGGCCACCGCGGTTGATAGCGACGCGGGCTCACCGGCCGTGCGCACCAACAACACGCCGGCCCCGTTTGCCGACGGAGTCTGCGACAGCGGTGTATATGCGGCAATCGGCGACGACTCGGCCAGGCCGTGGAATCTTTCATCAGCGACGATTCCGACAATCGTTCGAGCCGTTCCCCAAAAGCGGATTTGAGCGCCGAGGGGATTGCGGTTCGCGAAGAAGCGTCTCGCCGCAGCGGTGTTGATCAACGCGACCGGTGTCGTTGTGGTGGTGTCGCTGTCGAGGAGCAGCCTGCCGCTGACAAGTTGAAGCCCAACGGTTGCGAAGTACCCGGCGGTGACACGGCGGATCGAGATTTCGGGCCACGTTCGCGCCTCCGACTCGCGGCCGACGATCGTGAAGGAATTTGTGAAACCGGGATCGAGCGGATGGTTGCCGGCAATCGCTGCTGATGTCACGCCCGGCAACGCTGCCGCCCTGGTCAGGAGCTCACGGGTGAAGACGTGCTGTTCCTTGAAGTCCGGCCAGAGGCGGAAGTTCGCCGGGTACCGCGACGGCGGCAACTGATACTCCGCTTTCAGAACGCCCTCGCTTTCGAAGCCAGGGTTCACCCGCTGCAGCGTCCAGAAACTGCGAATCAAGACCGCTGCACCGCACGCGAGCACGACCGCGAACGCCAGCTCGGCGATGACGAGCGTGCTTCGAATCCGCCGTCGTCGCGCACCCGCGGATCCCCGTCCGCCTGCGTCCGCCAGCGACGGCTGCAGGTTCAACCGGCGAGCCTGCAGCGTCGGCAGCAAGCTGAAGACCACCGCAATTGCAATCGAGAGTCCAAGCGTCGCGGCGAGGACCCTTACGTTGACGGCCGCCAGCGCGAGTCTTGGCACATCCGGCGGTGCAATCGCCACCAGGCCGCGAACGCCGGCGACGGCAAGCGCGAGGCCCGC
>JBPYFA010000185.1:0-9195 GCA_051986585.1 Vicinamibacterales bacterium
CCCTGCGACATCATGGTGAAGACCGGCAACAGCACGCCGATCAGGAAGTAGGCGATCCCGACGCACAACAGCGCGCGCATCGGGCTTCCGAGCTTCGTCTGTCCCTGATGCAACATCGCGCCGTAGACACCCCACGACAGCACCGCGCCTGCCACAAACGTCAGCCAGTTCATACATGCTCCGGAAAATTGATGAGGACTTGGGGCAGCATTCTATATCCCTTATCCCTTATCCCTGATCCCGAATCGCTAATCCCTGAATCGCGAATCCTTGAATCGCGAATCCTTGAATCGCTAATGCCTGAATCGCGAATCCTTGAATCGCTAATCCTCGAATCGCGAATCCTCGAATCGTTAACCCTTGAATCGCGAATCCTGAATCGCGTCGTCGAACCGCCAACGCTGGAGTTCCCCTCTGGATCACTGAATCCGCCGGCCCGCGTGCCGAATTCCAGGATTCAGGGATTCGGGGATTTTAGTGATTCGTAGATTGGGGATTCGGGGATTCGCGATTCGAGGACTAGCGATTCGGGATGAGCGATAAGGGATTAGGGATTACAGCGCCTCTCGATAAATCTCGGCTGCGCCCTCAGCGTCGAAGGGGCGAGGATTGAAGGTACCGGTCCACTGCGTTGCGGCGAGCGCGGCAAGCTCCGGGATCGCGCTCTCGCTGACGCCGCTGTCCGACAGCGTCACCGACAAACCGGCGGTGCGGGCCAGATCCTCCAGCTTCAGCGCGAGTGTCTCGGCGGCATCCTCGTCGCGCGCTCGACGACGTGGTGATCCAAGCATCGCGGCATAGCGATCGCGGGCAACGTCGGCGTTCCAGCGCACGACGTGTGGCAGCAGAATCGCCAGCGCCAGACCGTGAGAGAGGTTGTAGCGCGCCGTCAGCGGATTCGCGCACGCGTGAGCGGCGCCCAGCATGGATAGTTCAATCGCCATGCCGGCAAGGTGGGCGCCCAGCAACATCGCCGATCGTGCTTCGATATCGGCTGGATAGAGCAGTACACGTTCGAAGGCTTCGCTCAGCAGCAGCCATGCCCGATGCGAAAACGTATCGGACAGCGGCGTTCGTCGCATCGTGACCGCAGTTTCCACCGCATGCGCGAGCGCGTCGAATCCCGCCATCGCCGTGACGTGACGGGGGGCGGTCAATGTCAACTCCGGATCGAGCACGCTGATCCGGAATGCCGCCGACGGATCACCGCATGCCATCTTCATGTGAGTCGCGGCGTCAGAGATGACGGCATAGCTCTGGGCTTCGCTGCCGGTCCCTGCCGTGGTCGGGATCCCGATCATCGGCAGCAGTGTCCGGTGTGCTTTTCCGTAACCGCGATAGTCGGCGATGCTCCCGCCATTGGTCACCACGAAATTGATGCCCTTGGCGCAATCGAGCGAGCTGCCGCCGCCGAGCGCGATCAACGAATCGACGCGAAGCGGTTCCGTGAAACGGCGCCCCGCTTCGGTCATCGCGCTGTCGGGATTCTCACCGAAATCGTGATAGGGGAACACCGTGATGTGTTCGGCCTCGAGCCCGCTCGTAACCGTGGCCGCATGACCAGCCGCGACCACTCCCGCGTCGGCGACCAGAAGCGTACGGCTGAAACCGATCGTTTTTGCCAGCTGCCCGACACGTGTGACCGCCCCACGTCCGAACACCACGCGCGTGCGCGGTTCAAAATCGAAGGGCACCATCTGCAGTAGACTCTACCATTCTGCGTACAACACTCCTCGAACGCGCGCTGACAGGACAGTCGTCCGGATAGCGACGCGATCAAATCCGACGCCCGATATGCACACATCGAACCGCCTGACGGCCGTCCAATGGCTCATCTGCGTGATCGCCGCGATCGGCTTCGCGTTCGACACCTACGAGCTCTTGATGTTTCCGCTGATCAACCGGCCCGCACTCACCCAACTGGGCGGCCTCGAGTTTGGCAGCGCGGACTATCGACGCTGGTTGGGGTTGCTCTTCTACGTGCCAGCGGTCTGCGGCGGAGTCTTCGGTCTGCTCGGCGGCTACCTGACCGACCGTCTCGGGCGACGCCGTGTCCTGACGTGGAGCATTCTCATCTACGCGCTGTCGGCATTCGGAGCGGGTTTTACGACGAGCCTGATGTGGCTGCTCGTGCTTCGCTGCGCAACATTCATCGGTGTCTGCGTCGAGTTCGTCGCGGCAACAGCCTGGCTTGCGGAGCTCTTCCACGATCCCGAGCGACGGGAGTCCGTGCTCGGGTGGACGCAGGCTTTCGGCTCGATTGGCGGCGTCATGGTCACCGGCATGTACGCACTGATCGTCAGCCACGCGACGTCGCTTCCGGCCATTCACGGCGAGCACGAGCCGTGGCGCTACACGCTGATGTCGGGAATCATTCCGGCAATTCCCTTGATTGTGGTCCGTCCATTCCTCCCCGAATCGCCGGTGTGGCGCGAGAAGAAGGCGGCCGGAACGCTGCGGCGACCGAGCGTGGCAGCGCTGTTCGCTCCAGAGTTTCGCCGCACGACGGTCGTGACCACGATTATGTTTGCGTGCGCCTTCGGCGCGGCGTTCGGTGCCATTCAGCAGATGCCGCAGCAGATTGCGCCCGGGCTCTCGGATGTACGCACGCTGCCCCCGGCCGCGCGACAGCAGGCGGTCGCGGCAGTGCAGTGGTTCCAGGAAATGGGTGGGCTCGTCGGCCGAATCCTGCTCGCGCTCCTCGCAGTGCGCATCGCGAGCCGCCGGTTGCTGCTCTGGATTTTCCAGGTTCCGGGCCTCGTCCTTCTACCGCTTGTCTTTTTGCTGGCGCCACACGAAACGCTCTCGTGGGCGAAATGGGGGATCTTTGTCGTCGCCCTGTGCACCGTGTCGCAGTTCAGCTTCTGGGGCAACTACATCCCAAAGGTATTTCCAACGTATCTGCGTGGCACGGGCGAGAGCTTCGCGGCCAATGTTGGCGGGCGCATGATCGGAACCGCGGCAGCACTCGTGACCACGTCGCTGGCCGGGAGCATGCCGGGCGCATCGCCCACGGTGCAAATGGCGTACGCCGCCGCCACCGTCGGCCTCCTGGTCTATGCGATCGGATTCATCACCAGTTATTTCCTGCCGGAGCCCGGACGGGGAATGCTGGAATAGGTTCTACGGGGTTCTACTGGGTTCTTCGGGGTTCTGCTTGGTTCGGTTCTTGGGTTCTACTCGGTTCGGTTCTTGGGTTCTACTTGGTTCGGTTCTTGGGTTCTACTTGGTTCATCGAACTAGCAGAACCGAGAACCTTGTAGAACCCAAGAACCTTGTAGAACCCAAGAACCGAACCCAGCAGAACCCTGTAGAACCCGGCAGAACCATGTAGAACCTGATCCCCCGTCAGTAATAGCCGAGCGAAGGGTGCACCGCCTTGAGGATCAGCCCGAAGAGTGGACCGACGATGAACGGGAAGATCCTCCAGGCGACGAGCAGTCCCAACAACTGGAACATCGGCGTGTGGCTGAATTCGCGAAGGCGGTAAGCGACGCTCTCCGGAACGAATAATCCGATCACCGAAGCTCCGTCGAGCGGCGGGAGCGGAATCAGATTGAACGCGCAGAGCAGCACGTTGAGGGTCAGAAAAATCGACAGCAGTTCGCCGGCAAAGGTGCGGCCTGCGTCGGGTGCCGCGACCAGATGCTCGAAGTTGACGCTGTCGGGCGGGACGAACCAGCCGGTCGCCAGCCCGACCTTGATCAACACCAGTGCAACGAGAGCGATGGAGAGGTTGCCGACCGGCCCGGCGGCCGCCATCAGCGCGGCGCGCTTCGGATAGCGAGCCGCCCAATGCGGATCGTAGGGCGTGCTCGCCCACCCGATCGCCCAACCCTGAGTCAACGCCGTGAGCAACGGCACGATCAGCATCCCGACCGGCTCGCGTTGAATGTGCGGGATCGGGGAGAGCGAAACCTGTCCTCCATGATAGGCGGTCGGGTCCCCACCACGCAGCGCAGCAAGCGCGTGCATCGCTTCGTGCACGGTGGTCGAGAACAGGAACGCGAGAAACCACAAAAAGCCGGTGGCGAGCGACTGCGGATCCATGACCGACGTTGTAACATTCGCAGCGGCGCGCACGCAATGCGCATTGGAGATCCGCTGTGACGATACGATCCGCCGTTTCCGTTTGCGGGTTCGCAACCGCGCTCGTCCTGTCACCAGGCGTAAGTGGGCAAACCGCGCCCGATTGGCAGGCCACGGGCACCGAAGCGGTCCGTTTGATTCAGGATTACGTCCGCATCAATACGTCGAATCCGCCAGGAGACGTGTTGAAGGCGGCAGATTTTCTGACCCGCATCCTCGAACGCGAGCAGATTCCGGTCAAACGCTATGACTCGGGTCCAGGCCGTTCGATCGTTCTCGCCCGGCTCAAGGGAACCGGCACGGCGAAACCGTTGCTGCTCCTTCATCATATGGATGTGGTGCCGACCGACGCCTCTCGGTGGCAGCACAATCCGTTCGCCGCCGAGATTGCCGACGGCAAAATCTGGGGTCGCGGCGCGATCGACATGAAAGGGCTCGGCGTCGTCCAGTTGATGGCGTTTCTCACGTTGAAGCGGCAGCACGTTTCGCTCGCGCGCGACGTGATTCTGATGGCGGTCCCTGACGAGGAGACCGGCGGCACGCTCGGCGCTCGCTGGATGCGCGAGCAGCACTACGCCGATATCGATCCCGAGTACATCCTCGACGAGGGAGGCTTTGGCAGCCGTGATCTCTTCGCGCCCGGAAAGCTCGTGTTCGGAATCTCTGTTGCCGAGAAAAAGATTCTCTGGCTCAAGTTGCGCGCCGAAGGCGTTGCCGGCCACGCCTCGCAGCCGCACGATCAGAACCCGAACGATCGGCTCGTGCGCGCGCTTGCGCGGCTGCTGGCCGAACCGGCGCCCGGTTCATCGTTCACGGTACTCGACACCATGAAATCGCGGATCGGAACGTTTGCCGTCAACAAGTTCACCAACGCGATTCAGCATTCGACGATTTCACTCACGACCCTCCGTTCCGGTGTTGGCGATCCGCCAAAGGTCAATGTCATTCCTTCCGTTGCGGAGGCGACAATCGACTGCCGCGTGATGCCGGGTACGAGCAAAGAACAATGGCTGGCGGAGATTCGGCGACGTCTCGCCGACCCGGCGATCAAGATCGAGATCGCCTACGAGGGCGACGATCCCGTCGTAACGCCGCAAGACTCGACGTTCTATCGCGCGCTCGAGTCAGCCGTCAAACGCCAGCATCCGGAAGCGGTCGTGACGCCGATGATCGTGCCGTACGGCACCGACTCCAATGGATATCGTCCCCGCGGCGTGAAGAGCTACGGATTCACGCCGGCGATCGTGCCGTCCGAAGCGGCGATGTCGATGCACGGTGATGCCGAGTACTTACCGGTCGACGCGGTCGCGCCCGCGATTCACATCCTGTTCGAGGCGCTCAGAGATACCGCGTCGAAATGAGTGGACCAACTAAATCGCCCTCTGGAACGTCGATCTCTCCACACGTGGAGACCCGCCATGCCATCGATTGAGAGCCTCCTGAAAGACATCGGCTACGCGCTGCGACTGCTGCGGAAGAGTCCGATCTTCACGGCGGCGGTGACACTGTCGCTGGCGTTGGGTATCGGGGCCAACACGGCGATTTTCAGCCTCATCGACGCGGTCATGTGGCGAACGTTGCCGGTCAAGGACCCGAACGGGCTGGTGTTATTGACACACAGCCGCGGTACTGCTTTCGAGGGCGGATTCACCTATCAGCAATACCGAATCATGCGCCAGCAGCAGAGTCCCGGTTTCACCGATCTCGCGGCCTGGTCGCCTGTACGGCTCAACGTCAGCGTCGACGGGAACCTCGAGCCGACAACCGACGGGCAGCTGATTTCGGGCAGTTACTTCTCGCTGCTCGGCGTTACCCCGATTGCCGGCCGGGCGATCTCGGCGGAAGACGACGTCGTGCCCAACGGGCATCCGGTGGCGATGATCAGTTACGGCTACTGGAAGCGGCGCTTCGGGCTGTCCCCGTCGGTCATCGGCCGAGCTATCGCGATCTCAGGGAATCAATTCACGATCATCGGCGTAACACCGCCGGATTTTTTTGGGCTTCAGGTCGGCGTCTCTCCGAGTTTGTTCCTGCCGCTGATGATGCAGCCGATCGCGATGCCGGATTCTGAGAACCTGTTGAGCGATCCGATCCTCTACAGCCCCTGGCTGCAGATCGTGAGTCGGATTGTGCCCGGTGCGACAGCAGCGCAGGCGACCACACAACTGGAGCCCATCTATAACCAGGAGGTGCCAGCCGTAAGCAAGTCTGGAGACCGCCTGCCACCTGAACGATTGGCCCTGCAATCAGCGGCGACGGGAATTTCCAGCCTCCGCCGTCAGTTTTCCCAGCCGCTCTTCATCCTGATGGGCATCGTCGGAATCGTGCTGCTGATCGCCTGTGCGAACACGGCGAACCTGCTTCTTGCGCGATCGGCGTCCCGAAGCGGAGAGTTTGGGATCCGGCTCGCACTTGGCGCCGGCCGTGGGCGGCTGATCCGGCAGCTGCTCGTCGAGAGCATCGTCCTGGCGCTTGCCGGCGGTGTGTGCGGCGTCCTGCTTGCCGTCGGCGCGACCAGGCTGCTGATTGCTTACATGTCTGCCGGTCAGACGTCGATCGTGCTTGGACTCAACCCTGATGGTCGCATGCTCGCGTTCACAGCCGGAGTGTCAGTGTTGACCGGCATTCTCTTTGGCATCACTCCGGCGTTCCGAGCGACGCGAATTGATCTGACGCCATCCCTGAAGACGGTTGGCCGCTCCGTTCGCGGCGGCCTGTGGTCCGGAAAAATTCTCTGCGTCACCCAGGTCGCGCTTTCCCTGGTGCTCTTGATCGGTGCTGGATTGTTCGTCCGCAGCCTGCAGAAGTTGAATGCCCAAGACTCGGGCATCGATCGCGATCGCGTCCTGATCGTTCGGGTCGAACCTCGAGGGAGCGATCAACGCAACATTCCGGGCACGACGCCGAGGCTCGATCGCATCTACCGGGACCTGATGACTCGGGTGTCGGCCATTGCCGGCGTGCGCTCGTGCAGCCTCGCACAGTTCACGCCGACCTCCCTGCGGGGCAACACCATTTCTTTCGGTCTTCCGTCAGGCTCGGAGCAGCGCGGGCTTGTCCCGATGATCTATCCGCATTTCTTCGAGACGATGGGGATTGGTCTGGTCGCGGGCCGCGACTTCAACGACGGCGATCTGTCGCCGCAATCGCCGCTGGTCGCCATCGTGAACGAAAGCTTCGCGCGTCAGGCCTTCGGCAACGCTCCTGCGGTAGGTCAGCATCTGCGCCAGCGCAACGATCTGATTGAAATCGTTGGCGTCGTGCGCGATTCACGCTACACGAGTGTTCGCGAGGAAACGCCGCCGACGGTCTATCAGACGTTTCTGCAGACGAGAACCGGGCGAGGGCAGATGGCCTTGTACGTGCGACTCGCGACGACGCCTGCGGCGGCGCTGTCACAGGTACGTCAGGCTGTCCAGGATATCGATCGCAATCTGCCGCTCTTCGACATCCACACGCTCGCGGAGGAGATGGGCGCGGTCCTGATTCGCGATCGGCTGATTGCGATGCTGTCGACTGTCTTCAGCGTGCTGGCGCTGCTGCTGGCGTGCGTCGGCTTGTATGGGTTGCTGGCATTCTCCGTCGTTCAACGGCGTGCGGAAATGGGGATCCGGATGGCGCTCGGCGCCAATCGCGCGACCGTGATCTGGACGGTGATGCGCGAAGCGCTGATGCTCGTCGTCACCGGCGTCATCATTGGCGTTCCGGTGGCGGTTGTGCTCGGCCGCGTCGCATCGAATCGAATTTCCGGTCTGCTGTTTGGATTGCAGGCTACCGATCCATTGACGATCGCCGCCGCGACGATGGTGATGGGTCTGATTGCGGCCGGCGCCGGTTACGTGCCGGCGAGACGCGCGTCGCGTGTCGATCCGATGGTTGCGCTCAGAACGGAGTAGCGCGCTGCTGTTACTCCCCCGCGAACGCGTCCACATGCGGACCAGACGACGCTCCTATTCTTTATATTCTTTGGCGCTCTCCGCCAGTGTCATCAAGACCTTTCGATCAGGTACTTTTGTTTTCAATCCTGCCAGTTCGTCCATGCCGGAAGCGAGCGGTAACGCGATCTGTCCGCCTTCAATCACCGACTGATAGAGCGCTGACACGATCTCCAATCCTTGATACGCACGCGCGAATCGCAGCGGATGCGGCTTGTTGTCATCGTCGAGCCAATCGGCCATCTCTTGCACGTACGGTCCCATGTCGTGTTCGTAGTCCATCCCGCCGGGGCCCGACTCGACACCGTTGTTCGTGACCGCGCGCCACCCGCTGCCGGTGTGTACTTCGGCGTAGCCCTCACTGCCGAGCGCACCGATCCGGCATTTGCGCCACCAGTACGGCACTTCCGGGACATCGGGCGCACCAGCGCCGCAATCATAGACACCGCGCACGCCGTTTCGGAAGTGGACGACGCCGGCGATGTAGTCCGGTGAAGCGTGGCTCGACGGGTCGTTGAGCTTGCCGCGACCTGCCGCTTGTCCCATCGCCCACTCGGCTGGTTCGTACTCGTTGAACCACGACGTGTAATCGACGAGATGGCTGAGCATGTGCGCGGCCCACCCGGTCGCCGTGCCGTAAACGGTGTGCACCTTTCCGATCGCGCCGCTCGCGATGATCGATTTCACCTTCTTATAGTGATCACCGTAGCGATGCTGATGGCTCACGACGGCTTTGATGCCCGCCGCATCGAGCGCGTCCTTCACCGCCATGCCTTCGGCACTGGTCATGGCGACCGGTTTCTCGAACGCGATCAGCTTTGCGCCGCTGGCGATGCCCATCTGAATCAGTGGCAGCCGGACGCTGGGCGGTGTGCAGAAGCAAAAAACGTCCGGTTTGACCTCTTCGATGACTTCCTGCGTGTTCGTGCCGCTCTTGGCCGAACCAAACTTTGCGGCGGCGGCATCCAGTCGGGCCTGATCGCTGTCGGCGATGCCGGCGAGCTCGAATCGTGGATTCGCGGCAAACGCGGCGGCGTGGTGGACACCGCGCTTGCCCGTGCCGACGACCAGAACTCGGTAGCGCCGGCTCACTTTGCCGACCCGTCCCACTCGAGGACTTTGCCAACGACGTAGTCGACCTCGTTGGCGGTCAGCTCTGGATACATCGGCA
>JBPYFA010000186.1:0-3953 GCA_051986585.1 Vicinamibacterales bacterium
TCACAGAACGTCGATGTCGGGTCGGTGAGCGATCACTGGGTCGCCGAGCACCGCGCGGGTCAGGACGATGAGTCGACGTAGTACGCTGACTCGCTCATTTCCGGGAAAACAGAAGGGCGTTGGAAAAACCCAAGACGGTAAGGAGATCCCCACGTCGTCTGCTCACTCGAAATGGATCTCGCCGCCGAAGTCAGTCGGCACCGCTCCTCGGAATCCCGGTTGTACCGTCATGGATTTCATCGAGGAAGTGGGAGCGTGCTTCCACTTCCATCAGCTTCCCCGATGCATAGACGCCGGCATCGCTGAGGAGCTTTTGGCGATCGTGTTCAGGAAGACTGGTCAGCGTGTTCGGATCGTAGCCGCGGGCACGAACGAATTCTTCAATCAGCGAACGCTCTAACTGGCTCAGAGGCGCTTCAGAGGGGCGGCGTTCGGTTTCGTAAGTCATTTGGCTCCTCCTCGTTGCCTGTATCAAGGCGCTTCAGTTACATGACCTCTAACCGCTTCACCAGTGGCAAACGCTGCGCCAATCTGAATGTCAAACACCTTGTAAGCGTTGACGTTCGGCACGGAGGAGGGACCGGCCCGCGGAACGCCGTGGGCCGGCAGGTGGGGAGTCGATCGGAATAGATGCCGGCTCAGTCCTCGGGAGACGGCCACAACCTCTCACCGGTCCGGTTCCGGCGGAAGCGCGCTGCGCGGATTTCTTCGTGAGTGATGCGGAATCTTCCACAGCAGAAGAACTGCTGAATCTGTCCCACATCGCGATCGGAGCGGCAAAGAGGCCGTCGTCAGTAGGTGAAGAACTCCGCCATACTGGGGGCGGAACCGGCGAGGTTCGGGAACGCAGTCAGACCGAGCGCCTCAGCGGTCAATCGCAACGTGCTCTCGTGCTGATAGACGGTCGCTGAGCGGTAGGCGCGTTTGGACTTGGTGCTCGCGGCGATCCACGCGACGCGACCGCCGCCACGCCTCTGGTCGCGATCGGTGGCTTCATCGAACACGATAATCAAGAGGCCGTCGCGCTGAAACGTACTGTTGGCGAACAACATACCCATGTTCGCCTGGAGCCATCCGTCAGCGGCGTCGAGCGGACAGTCGTGCCCGTCGTTGCAGAGATTTGGCACGACGAAAGAGTAATTCGGCAGCGCATTCGCCGACAGGTCGCTGGAAAATTGCGAGAACGGAACCAGGTTGCGTACCTGGGTCGGGCTATTGACAACGTCGGCCAGCAACGCGAACACGTTGTGTCGTCTGGCGTATAGGCCGGTATCACCTCCCGTGTAACCGACGCTCGGAAGGTCTTCAGCATACGATTTCCACGTCTTCCCGGCGGCGACCAGCTGTCGCACGATGTTGTCGTCGGCCACGATTCCCGAATAGGTGTCGGAATTGGTGACGATCTTTCCAACCGTCAGCATGAAATAGTTGCCAATCGAAGGATGCGTGTTCGCGTAGTACTCGGTCGCCAGTCCGTATTTCGAGGCGAGTCCATTCAGATACGGCATGGCTGGATTGCCAATGACCTCCTCGGCGCCTTCATTTTCTTCCACGACAAGCACGACATGACCAAACGGCCCCGTTGGTGGCGCCGGCTGGCCAGAGTTGCCCGGCGGCACTGGAGTAGTGGGATTCGTCGGGGCACCGCTGCCGCATGCCGCGAGTAACAGCGAGATTGCCGTTCCGGCAAGGATCAGGGCGAACTTCTTCATCTCTAGTCAGGGCCTTGCGGCAGGACGCAGGCGCGTGCGGTTGAGAAAACCCCGCCGACAAATGATTTCGAGTGGACCACCAGAATCCCGCATTCGGCCCGTCCTCCGCGATTCAGCCTGAAATCCTCTGTGCGACCGTGTCCCTGATATGCAATTGCCTTGCTCGTAAACAGATCGACAAGGACTCAGTTCAGACGGGGAGATTTCCCCTCGCTGCGGAATAGTCCGCAGTGTCCGCCGGCGCGGCTCCGAAATCGAAGATTGACGGTCGGGTGCCGGACGAGCAATCCCAAATCAATCCTCGCGTCTTCACGGCGCGGGAAACCGGCTCCCCCGTCCGGACGGATGGCACGGCTGTTGCCGAGGATCGAGACATCAGAATGCGCTGACACGAGGGTGACGTGATGACGACCGATCTGAGCATCGCCGACTGGTTTGAGGTGATTCGGGCTGAGAATCACGAGATTCCAGGCAGGCACCGAATGTCCCGAGTGGTCGATGGCGACTGGATGGACGATGCAATGGTCTTTGAGGAACTGGTCGCCATCCTTCAAGTCGAGTGCCTCAAACAGGCACGGCGCCGCGCCTACCTCGCCGAGGACTAACACGCGAAACTATTTCGGCAGCGGCACCGCTGGCACTCCGCCGTAGATCACGCCTCCTGCGAGCCTGGCATGTTTGGGCACAAAGCTCAGGGCGCCGACCTGGCAATCGGACCCGATCTCCACGCCGATCTCGATCACGCTCCCAAGACCGATGGTGACGTTGTCGCCGAGCCTGACCCGCGCGGTCTTCACCACACCGGCTTCCACGGTATGGCCCGACAGATGAACGGCGCCGCCGATGACGACATCATCGCCGCACTCAATCAGGTTGTAGTCGCTCACCGACAGGCTGTTGACGTACACTCGCTTTCCAAGTCGAGCCCCGTTCAGCCGAAGGTGTGCCGTCCATACCGGCGTGCCTCGGAACAGCGAGCCCGCGATCAAACGTACGAGATGCAGGGATGCGGCGTATCGTACCCAACCCAAGAGTCGCCACTCCATGTCGACGATCCGCATCTCGACATCGATCGGCGTACGCCAGCCGAGCAGCCGTGTGGCGATTGGTGAAACAATCATCAGACAGAGAGCGAACAGCACGTACGAGGGCGCAAGCGCGGCGCTGATGAAGGCAACTCGCAGCAGCGGATCGTCGGTCGTGAGTCGCAGCAACCAGTGCCAGATTGTGACCACCGGTGCGGCAGATACGGCGAAGACGGTGGCCTGAACAATGATTAGTGAGGCGATCGTCCATGTGATGCGCCACGCGACGACGCGGCGCGACGCCCCGTTCCGTCGAGGAACTGATCTCATGGTTGACCGAAATGCGTACCAACTATGATCCGGGCCTGACGATTCGTGGAAATGGCCGTTCCGTGATCCTGGTTCCCGGCATGAACGGCACAGCCGATCTGTTCTACTGCCAGGTGCCGCTGCTCGAGCGATCCTATCGCGTCGCCACCTACTCGCTGCGTGACGATGCAGAGAGCCTCGATCGGTTGGCCGCGGATCTGGCGGACCTGGTCGACGTCGTGGCATCGTCGGAGCGGCAAGCGATTGTCGTCGGTGAATCGTTCGGAGGAGCGGTGGCATTGACGACGGCGCTGCGCTATCCGGAACGGATCGCGGCGCTGGTCGTCCTGAATTCGTTTCCGCACTTCGGGCCACAGATCCGGTTGCGCCTGGCGATCGCCGGACTCAAGGTCATGCCGTGGGGGGCGATGTCGTTGGTCCGTCAGCTCACGGCGTTTCGACTGCATTCTCCGCACACCCACCGAAACGAAGTCCGCCAGTTCATCGCGCGCACCGTGAACGCGACGCGAGAAGGGTATCTCAACCGTCTGGCCTTGCTGAAGCGATACGATGTCCGAGCCCGCTTGCACGACATCACGTGTCCTGTGCTCTTTCTTGCCGCCGAAAACGATCATCTCGTTCCCTCGGTGGAACAGGCCCGCTACATGTCCGAGCGCGTGCCGGGCAGTGTGATGCGCATCCTCGAGGGACACGGTCATATCTGCCTGATCGCGCCCGATATCGACCTGCGGGCGATTCTCGACGGCTGGCTGAGAACTCCCGCCGCCTCATAGCGACTGTCTCGACGCTGATTTTCGGTTCCTCACAGCTTCGAGAAATTCGGCTAAACGGCCACCGGATGGGTGACGTCGGCCGGCTGTGCCGGTTCGGACGCGGCGATCAGCCG
>JBPYFA010000187.1:0-5910 GCA_051986585.1 Vicinamibacterales bacterium
GCGCTTCAGTGAAGCGGCCGGCACTCACCAGCAGGAACGACAACGTTGCGTGAGCTTCCGCGAGGTTGCGCTCCAGCTCGATCGCCTGACGGACATGATCGATGGCGCGTGCGAGCAGCGCCGCATCCGGCTGATTGCGGGCGCGCGACATCTCGTATTGCCAGAAGCGCGCATTCGCGAGACCGACGTGGGCAAGGGCGTACCTCGGGTCGAGCACAATGGCGCGTTCGAAGTCTGCGATGGCACCGGGAACGAGAGAGGAGTCGAGCGACTCGAGCCGTACACGCCCTTCCGTGAATGCCTGATACGCCTCGAGGCTACTCGTTTCGCGATACCCGCGCCGCGCCGTCGACGGCTCGGCTTCCGCGTTGCCAAGCTTCTCCGCGAATTGCGCGACGATTCGATCCTGGAGCTCGAACACCTGTTCGAGCTTGCCGTCCGCCTTGGCTTCGGCAAGCGCCTCGCCGGAGGCGGCGTCGACGACGCGCGCGGTAATTCGAAGCCGATCCGCCGATCGCTGGAAACTCCCGACCACCGCAAGATCGAGGAGCAACTCCTTGCGCAAGGCGACGAGATCCGTGCCGGTTCGGCGCACAGCTTCGACCACCCGGACGCGGTCGATGATTCGATGCGTGCCCGCCGCGCGAAGATCGTTGGTGACCGTTTCGGCGATGCCCGAGGCGAGCCACGCGAACTCGTGATCGGAACTGACGTTGGTAAAGTCAAGAACGCCGATAGCCGGCGGGCGGCTCTCCATCACCGGCTCGTGAGCCTTCGTCGTCGACGATGGCGTCGTCGGGAGCGATTCGACCGCGGCAATGAATCGATAACCACGCCTCGCCACGGTCTGTATGTAGGTCGGATTGGACGGATCGTCGCCGAGCGCCTGCCGGAGCTCGGAAACGGCCTGCGTCAGGGCGTTATCGGTCACCGCGACGTCGGGCCACAGCGCGGCAAAAAGCTCGTCCTTGCCAACCAGCGCCGATTGGCGCGCGACGAGATACAGAAGCAGATCGATGATTTTCGGCGAGAGCGGGATGACTTCAGTGCCGCGCAGCAGTCGGTACGAACTGGCGTCTACGGAGAATGGACCGAATCGGTACGACGCAACCATTGTCATCGGGCGTAGCTGAAGCGCCCTCAGCATAGCACTGCGAGAGCACGGCTGACGGCGCGGGCGCTTTGCTGTCGTCCGGTTCGAAGGTGATGCTGGCGATGGCATCTCCCTCCTGAATGTCGCTGATCACGTCGGAAGGTTCGTCCATCGGTCCCGCAGTGCCAAACACCGTGTATTCGAAGTCGAGCCGTGGATTGTCCACCAGGTTGATGAAAAACTGAGCATCCCCCGTATCTCGCCCACGCGTGGATAGCCCCACGGTTCCACGCAGGTGCGAGGCCATGTCGATCTCGTCGCGCATGTAGAGTGCGTCGCCGGCGTACTCGTTCGCGCCCGGACTTCCACCTTGAATCACAAAGTTCGGGACGACGCGGTGAAAGGTCAGACCGTTGTAGTATCCAGCGCGCGCCAGCCGGACGAACCGCGCCACGGTGAGCGGCGTCGCCTCGGTGCGCAGCCGAATGTAGAAGATCTTGCCGCTCTTGAGTTTCACACGAGCGGGATCGCTGGGAAGATCCGCGGTTGAAGGAACCGCCGCCCGCGGAAGGAGCTGAGGATCGATCTCCTGCGGCTTGCCGGTCCACTGCTGAATGACGGCCGCCGCCAGCTGCGCCACGCGGACGTCGTAGTCGCGCAACAGTGGCACCAGCGCGCCCGCCTGATCCGGGGTTCCCAATTCCTGCAGCCGTTCGAGAAGCGCGATGCGTGTGTCGCGCGATGTTTCCTTCTTTTCGGCGGTCACTCGATGAAGCGCGTCCAACAGGCCGCTGGCGAGTTGTGGCGTTGGTCTCGCGCCTTTCAATTCAATGGCCGCAGTTCGGAGGAGCTGATAGTCGCCTCGGGCCAGCGCGGCGACGAAATACGGCTCGGCTTCTTCTGCCTTCAAACGCCGGAGGGACGCCAGTGTGGCCTCGCGAACGTTGTCCGTGTCGTCGTAGGCCAGGCGTTCGAGTGCCGAGACCTCGTTGACGATCCCGGCTGCGCGTGCCGCATACATTCTCACCTGCCACGTCGGATGCTGCACGTGGCCACCGAGCAACGGGATGAACGTGCGGCCCGGGGAGCGTTTGGCCAGGGCTACCAGCGCATGCGACGCGCGCTGCCAGTCGTTCGCCTGTGGCGGACGGGCTTCTGCGGCCAGCCGATCGGTCACATTGACGTCGTCTCGACAGGCATCGCCGAGCACGTCGATCACGGCAAGAACAACCGCGAGACTGGGATCCCTCAGCGTGTCCAGCAGCCGTTGACACCCGCTCTCCCGCGACTCTTGCCGGCCCCAGGCGCGGACGGCTTCCAATCGCACCGCGGGAAATCGATCGGCCAACAGGGTGATGAGCAGATCGGCCCGTTCAGTCGGCACAACGGTCGCAGCCGCTCCGCCGAGCGTCGCGGCGGCCAGACGCCGCAGCTCGCTCAGCTCAGGGGAGTTGAGCGCGGGACTGGTCGCTATCGCGGCGGCGCGGACCGTCTCGGTATCAACGCCTTGCGCTGCCAGCAGCGCTTCCATCGCGGCTACGCGCTCGAGTGGCGCATAGTCGCGCCGACGGCCGATGACGACCGTGCGCAGCTCGTCGAGGGTGTCTTCGTCGAGCGGCTTGAGGCGGCCGCTCAAACGCGCGAGCAACTCGGTGCCGCGGACGACGGCGAGAAGCGCTGGACGAAGCACAGCATCGACTTCAACCGTCTTCATAGTCCGGCGAAGATAGATGTCAGCCGCACGGACCTGCTCAGCGCGTACGTAGGGAAGTCGGCCAACCGCCACCGCGACGGCGCCGACCGGGCCCGGTCCTCGCCGCGGATCCGACGGAATTGCGCCAACCGCAGTCAATGCTTCGAAAGCTCGATCGATCTGCTCTCCCGAATCACCCGGAAGAGGCGCTCCACGGAACGATTGCGCAATCGCGTTCGCGGTCTCTTCAGGCGACCCGGTGAGCAAGTACTGGACGAGCTCTGGAACGAGCTCTCGCCGTTCCAGCCGGCCAAGCGCTCGCACGGCTCGGATGTGGGTCTGCTCGTCCTTCGATCGCGCCAGCTCCACCAGAAGCCGAACGTCGTCTCGCTGCTTGGCGCGAAGCGCATCGATGCCCGGCGTATGCAGATCGTCGGGTAGCGGCAGGCGCGAATCTTCAGCCGCGAGAATGGTCGAGAACGCCGCGGGACCGGCGGGCGATGGCAGAGCGGTCGAACGAGAGCGCTGCGCCGCGCCTTCCCACGGAAGGCACGCGACGAGCACTGCCGTCGCGACAGCCGCGCGCTTCATTTTCTTCGGCCCGAATACTCCAGCATTTGCGCGGTCAAATCGAGGGGATAGGAGATCTGCACATCCGCGATTGTTCCGTCGGGCCCGATGACCGGCTCGAGCCGTGGTTGCACGAATCCCGTATACGAGGGCATGTTCAAGTGCTCGACGCGCCCCACGATCTCGTCGCGGAGGGCAGGATCGAAATGCACGCCGTAGGTTTCGAACAAGGCTTTCGCTGCCGGGTAATCGCCTTCAGCCTTGATCCGCTGCACCTCGGCAAGCAATCGACCCACGGCTGCCTGAAACGAGTTCGCATCCACCAGCGCGTAGTACGTCTTCCCGTCGCGTCGGCGCACCTCGAGCGCGCCCGAATTCGCGAGCAGCCACTGCACAATCATCTGCCGATTGCGCATATGGTCCTCTTCGATCTGCGTGCCTTCGCGAATCCGTCTCAACTGCACGAGCGCATTGCGCGCGTAGGCCTCGTATTCCGCCAGTACAATTTCGTCGTGCTCGGCGGCGTCGATCAGGCCGAGCTCGATCATTTTCGGATTCGGCAGAAAGTACAGCGCGACCAGGTCGGCACGCGATTCCTCGAGGGCCGAGTATTGCTCCTTGAGGAACGACTGCGGGCTGCCCTTCAGATGTTCGGCGATTTTGCCGGATGCATGGCCAATCACCTCGTGCAGGTCTGTCGTCAGCTCGCTCGCGATGCTGCTCCAGCGTTCGGCCCGTTCGGCCTCCTCGGGCGACCACGCAAACTCCTTGCGAAACTCGGCCGAGGTGGACTTGTCGTACGCTTCGTTGACGTTGGTGAGCGACACGGACTTGCTGCCGTACTTTTCGCGGATGTCCTGATCGTTCGGCAGGTTGATGCCAACCGGCGTAATCGGTGCGGAGTCGCCGGACTCCACTACCACGTCAATCGCATTCGCGGTGATTCCGCCGACGCCTTCCTTGCGGTACTCGGGCGCCCACGGCATCCGATCTTCGAACCATTGAGCCGATGCCGCAAGGCGGCGGATGCCTTCCGTCTTCTCCCGGTTCACATAGAAGACGAGCGCTTCCCACGCGCCCTTCATCCCGCGTGGATCCATGTAGACTTCGATGAAGCCGTTGATCGTATCGACGGGCGACGCCTTGTCCTGGACCCAGGCAATGTCGTAGGCGATGCGATCCGATTCCTGCCCCGTTTCGTAGAACCTAATCAGCGCTTGCAGCGCCGCCGCCATCGGTGGCGTGGCGTACGGAACAGCCGCCTCGAGGTGACCGACAATCGCGCGGATTTCCTTGTCGTACTTGCCCCCAACCCGATACACCTCTTCAACGATGCCGCCGTTCCGGCGCACGAGGCGCGAATTGAGAGGATGACGTTCCTCGAAGTGTTCGAGATCCTTCATCGACACGCCGACATAGAGATTGTTCGCGCTCGACGCGAGAATGTCCTTTCCCGCACCTGGGGTCTTGTTGGTGACGATCGTGTCGACGGAAGGATCGAAGAAGAGCGGCTGCAGCCGCGCCAGCATCGCATCGACCGACTCACCAGGCTCGAGCGGAAACGCCGCGCCGGATGCGGCCGCTGCCCGTGCCGCGGCAGCAAATGCGTCCGGCGTGCACTTGAGCACGAATTTGCGGGCGGTGAGGTTGTTGTGCGGACCGGTATTGAGCCAGAACAGCTTGGTATAACGCTCGATCTCACGAAGCGTGGCCGGATCGACGCCCTCCGCGTGCGTGATGATTTCCTCGAGCACGTCGCGCATGGCGAGGTTGTGCGCGTAGCGCTGGTCGAAATATATATCTCGCCCGGCGAGCGCGGCTTGGTACAGGTGCCAGATCAGAATCTTCTGATCGAGCGGAAGCGTCGCAAACCCGTCAGCGTACAGCTGCGCCACCGCCGCATCGTCGACTCGTTCGAGCAGATACTTCCGATCGATCGGTGGATGCGGCGACACGGCGGCCGCAACTGCGGCCGGTTTCGAGGCGTCCGTTAGTGGCGTGTTCTCGTCGTCTCCCATCAGGGCCCCATTCGATCGGTGAGTCGGTGATCTCGTGAATTAGTGAATTGGTGGATCAGTACGCACTATTGTATCGGCTCGAGCCTGACGGTCTCACGGTGCTCAGGCATCTTTGTGATCCAGCCGAGCCGATCGTGGATCTTTGCTGTCAGTGCTTCCATTGCGGCGGGCTCGCCGTGGACGATAAATGTCAGTCGCGGCGGTTTCGTGAATCCGCTCAGCCAGCGAAGGATCTCGCCTGAATCGGCGTGGGCCGACATGGATTCGACGAGCGCCACGTGGGCGTGGACGGGAATGATCTGCCCGTGAATCTTGACCGTCTTTCCACCCTCGATGAGCTGTCGCCCCCGCGTACCCGCAGCCTGGTAGCCGACGAACAGGATCGTGTTTTTAGGGTCCGGGAGCGCCGCCTTGAGGTGGTGCAGCACGCGGCCGCCGGTCGCCATCCCGCTGGCCGAAATCACAATCGCCGGCATCTTCGATTCGGTCAGTTGTTTCGATTCCGCGGGGCTGGCGATGGTTCGAAACCGCTGCGT
>JBPYFA010000188.1:0-3501 GCA_051986585.1 Vicinamibacterales bacterium
CGTGCGGACTTGAAGGCGCTCTCGCCGACCGGCGGCCGGCGCATGGGCTCGAACCCGCATGCAAACGGCGGCCTACTGCGGAAAGATCTCCGTATGCCGGACTTCCGAGACTATGCGGTCGCCGTGCACGAGGCGGGCAGGGTGCTTCACGAGAACACGAAGCCGCTCGGCGAGTTTCTGCGCGACGTAATGCGCGACAACTTGACGACGTTCCGCGTGTTCGGTCCCGACGAGACCGCCTCGAACCGGCTGCAAGCGATCTACGAGGTCAGCAAGAAGACGTGGATGGCCGAGATGCTGCCTGAGGATGCCGACGGCGGCGAGCTCGCGCGCGACGGTCGAGTGATGGAGATGCTCTCAGAGCACACGCTGCTCGGGTGGCTCGAGGGCTACCTGCTGACGGGCCGCCACGGCTTCTTCCACACCTACGAGGCGTTCGCGCACGTGATCGACTCGATGTTCAACCAGCACGCGAAGTGGCTCGACATCAGCAAGAACCACGTCACGTGGCGCGCGCCGATCGCGTCGGAAACGATCCTGCTGTCCTCCACCGTATGGCGCCAGGACCACAACGGCTTCTCCCATCAGGATCCGGGCTTCATCGATCTGGTAACCAACAAGAGCCCCTCAGTCGTCCGCGTGTATCTGCCGCCGGACGCAAACACGCTGCTCTCGGTGACCGACCATTGCCTGCGGAGCAAGAACTACATCAACGTCATTGTCGCCGACAAGCAAAAGCACCTGCAGTTCACGAGCATCGACGAGGCCGTCCTCCACTGCGCCAAGGGACTTGGAATCTGGCCGCGCGCCAGCACCGACGCCGGCGAGGAGCCGGACGTCGTGCTGGCGTCGTGCGGCGATGTCGCGACGATGGAGGCGCTGGCGGCAACGGCAATCCTTCGAGAGCGGGTGCCGGATCTGAAGCTTCGGTTCGTGAACGTCGTCGATTTGTACAAGCTGCGACCCTCGTCCGAGCATCCGCACGGATCGAGCGAACGGGAATTCAACAGCCTGTTCACCACCGACAAGCCCATCATCTTCAACTTCCACGGTTACCCCTGGCTGATCCACAAGCTTGCGTATCGGTTCCAGGGCCATCAGAACCTCCACGTGCGTGGGTACAAGGAAAAGGGCAACATCAACACCCCGCTCGAGCTGGCGATGCTGAACGAAACGTCGCGCTTTCACCTGGTCATCGACGTGATCGATCGGGTGCCAAAGCTCCAGACCAGGGCCGCGCACCTGAAAGAAGAGATGCGCAACGCTATCATCGACAACCTGACATACGCGCACGAGCACGGCGCCGATCGGCCCGAGCTGGCCAATTGGACCTGGCCGTACTAAGTCCCGCCCACCTCGCGTATCCATCAAGACTGGAGCTTCGTCGTGACCGCCCAAGCGACATCAAACAAAGGCGCCGAGTGGCAGCGCCTCGACGATGTGCGTGCCGCCCACGTTCAGTGGCGCAGGTGGGGACCGTATCTGAGCGAACGGCAGTGGGGAACCGTTCGCGAGGACTACAGCGAGTCAGGGGACGCCTGGAACTTCTTCACTCACGATCAAGCGCGCTCGCGCGCGTATCGCTGGGGCGAAGACGGTCTCGCCGGCGTGTCCGACGATCAGCAACTGCTCTGTTTCGCGCTCGGGCTGTGGAACGGCAAGGATCCGATCCTGAAGGAGCGCCTCTTCGGGCTGACCAACAGCGAGGGGAACCACGGCGAGGACGTGAAGGAATACTACTTCTATCTCGATTCGACGCCGACCCACTCGTACATGAAATATCTCTACAAGTATCCGCAATCGCCCTACCCGTACAGAGACCTCGTCACCACCAATCGCCAGCGCGGCCGCCACGCCCTCGAGTACGAGCTGATCGACACCGGCGTATTCGACGGCGACCGATACTTCGACGTGTTCGTCGAGTACGCCAAGGCATCGGCGGAAGACCTGCTGATCCGGATTACCGTGCACAATCGTGGGCCCGAGGCGGCGACGATTCACCTTCTGCCGACGCTCTGGTTCCGGCATGTCTGGTCGTCATCGATGATGGACGGGCGTCCGTCCGTCTATCAGCGTGATGCCGGGAGCATTGCTGCGACCCACCCGGCGCTCGGCGAACGGATCCTGCAGGCCGAGGGATCGCCGGAGTGGCTGTTCACTGACAACGAAACCAATACCGAGCGGTTCAACGCTGGTCCCAATCGCAGCCGCTACGTCAAGGATGGGATCAACGACTTTGTGGTACACGGCCGTCGGGACGCCGTGAACCCCGGAAAGCAAGGAACAAAGGCGTCGGCTCACTACGTGCTGACGGTTCCCGCACGCGGCTCTCAAGCCATCCGGCTGCGGCTGTCAGACACGGCGCCCAAGAATGACCAAACGCTGGTGACGTCAGAGGTTGATGCGATGTTCACCAGGCGCCTGAAGGAAGCCGACGAGTTCTACGCGACGGTGATCCCGCAGTCGTTCGACGAGGATCAGAAGACGGTGATGCGTCAGGCGCTCGCCGGAATGATGTGGACGAAACAGTATTACAACTACGACGTCGACGTGTGGCTCGCCGAACGCGGCGCCGATCCGTTTACGCAGCATCGTCACCGGGCGCCACGGAACAATCACTGGCATCACATGCTGAATGCCGACATCATCTCGATGCCCGACAAATGGGAGTATCCGTGGTATGCGGCCTGGGATCTTGCGTTCCACGTTCTCGCGCTGACGCTCGTCGATCCGGAGTTCGGCAAACAGCAGCTCGATCTCATGCTGCGACCGCGCTACCTGCATCCGAGCGGACAGATTCCTGCCTACGAGTGGAACTTCGGCGACGTGAATCCCCCGGTTCATGCCTGGGCGACGATCTTCACCTACCGGCTGGAAAAGGCGAGGGGCCAGGCCGACGATGCCTGGCTGGAACGATCGTTCCACAAGCTGCTGCTGAACTTCACGTGGTGGGTCAACCGCAAGGATCGTACGGGCAACAACGTATTCGAGGGTGGGTTCCTTGGCCTCGACAACATCGGCGTGTTCGATCGCAGCTCGCCGCTGCCGACCGGCGGCTATCTCGAGCAGGCCGACGGCACCGCATGGATGGCGCTCTTTGCCCAGAACATGCTCGAGATTGCCGGTGAACTGGCGCTCGTCAACCCCACCTACGGCGATATGTGCCAGAAGTTCGTCGAGCACTATCTCTGGATCGCGTCGTCGATGATGCACGCGGGCGAAGACGTCGGCATGTGGGACGAGGAGGACGGATTCTTTTACGACGTGCTGCGACTCCCGAATGGATTCGCCGCGCGGCTCAAGGTGCGATCGATGGTCGGGCTTCTGCCGCTGTGCTCAGCGACCGTGTTCGAGGGAGAGGTGCTGCGGAAGTACCCGGAGGTCGCCGAGCGATTGCGTCATTTCCTCGACACGCGGCCGGAGGTGTATGCCTTCATCCACAATCCGGCCACGGTTGGCGAAAACGGCCGTCGCCTCGCGTCGATTCTCAACGAAACCAAC
>JBPYFA010000189.1:0-5974 GCA_051986585.1 Vicinamibacterales bacterium
GTTGGTTACTTGCGCGGCTCAGGCAGCTGTTCGACGATGAATGAGCAACCGGAGGTGTCGCTCGGCTTCTTCTGCGCCTTCTTGATGACTTGAATCTTCATGGCTGTTGCTCCTGAAAGATGTTGATGGTTAGCGGAGGTGCTCGACGGCGACGTCGACCAGCCAGGGGCGCAGCGTGCCCGTCTTCTTGCCTGTTTCCTTGCGGTCCTTCTTCACTGGAATACTCCTTCTTGGTATAAGTGCGCCGCGTTCAGTTGACGGTGGTCGCCTCGCGGCGAGCGGCGTCGCGCGCGAGGGACACCACACCAGCCTCGAAGCTGGACTTGTGGCAGTTGGGACGATTCATGTTGCCAAGCTCGGTGTGTGCGGCGACCGAACAGCCTCCGGCGCAGACTGGAATGAACGCGCAGTCGTTGCATTCCTTCCACGCGGCCAGCGCCTCGAAGCGGGTGGCCGCCGTCATCCGCCAGGCTTCCTGGCGTCCGTCGATGTGCCCGGTCGACAATTTGGGATCGCCGGTAAACCCGGGACACGCGTATAACGCGCCATCGGGCCCGATCGTGTGCGCGTGTTCGCGATGAATTTCGCACGGCCCCATGTGCACGCCATCCACGGTCGAGAACCCGCGCTTCTTGGTTTCCTCGCGGAGAAACGACATCTTCTCGTCGAGAAAATTGCAGTTGTCGCAGATGCTGGTGCCGCCGCCCGCTGACGTCATGCAGGTGCCGTTCAGCGGCTTGCCCGCCTCTCCGACCACGGTCAGCGGAATCATCCCCTTGGGCTGCTGCGGCCTCGGCTCGCGAATGACCGGCTTGAACGCGACGCGGGCCAGCTGGTCGGCGAACTCCTGCTCACGGAGGAAATCGAGCAGCGCCGGGTAGCTGTCGACCGAGGTTTCGTCGAAGTTGCCGCCGATCGAGATGCGGCATTTGCCGGCGACGCGACGGATATTGTTGATGATCTTGTCGAACGTGCCCTGACCGCCGCGCAGCGGCCGCATGCGATCGTGCGTATCGTGATCGCCGTCGAGCGTTACCTTCACCGCGTTCAAACCGTAGGGCGCCAGGCGGTCGACGACTTCCGGCGTGAGCAGCAGCCCGTTGGTGATGACGTTGACGTGCATCTGCACGTCGCGCTCGACCGACGCGTTCCACAGCTGCTCGGCGAGGTAGTAGGCGACCGGAAGGTTGAGGAGCGGCTCGCCGCCAAAGAGCGTCAGCACGAACGTCTTCGGGCGGAGCGCATCGAGGCGTCCCTTCGCCCAGTCCACGACGCGCGACGCCGTTTCGAGCGTCATCTTCGCGGCGAACTTGTTGTAGTCCCCGTGGTCCCCCTGAAAGCAGTAGTCGCACGCGAAATTGCACTGCAGCGTCGTCAGAACCGTGACCCGCAGCTGCTCGTGCCCTTCGCGAATGTTACGGAAGTACTGTTCGACCTTGATGCGTTCGCCCTCGCGGTCGCCGACGATGAACCCGTGTTCGGCCAGCGTCGCCAATGCCTCACGCTGCTCGTCGGTCTCGGGCGCCGCGCCGCCGCCAACACGATCGAGCAGGTCCGCGACATCGCGCGACACGATCAGCTGGGCATCGGTGAACGTGTTCATGAGGAACACGTCGCCGCCCTGCTCGATCTCGTCGAGCGGAACACGGACGTTGAACATGGACGCTTGCATGCGCTCTCCTACCTCGCCGCGGTCTTGAAAACTGGGTGTCGAGATGCGGATGGTCCAGACGTGACGCCGGCCACGGGGATCTGAAATTGCAACGGGTATTCCGGCAACCTCATCCCTGTCCAAAGAGTCCGTTCAGCTATCCCGCGGCTCAGCCCAGGCCCGAAAACACAGATCTGTTTGAATGACTCTATGGTACTAACTCAGGTGAGCGGAAATGACCCAACCCCGCAGCCGGGCGTGGGAAAATCGGCCAATAGATTAGCCGATCCGGCCAACCAATTGGCCGATTTGATTGCGTTTCTAACCGTCCGGTAGGTCAGGCGCCGCGCAGCTTGCGGGCGATCTCACGCAGGTCCAACCGCGACATCTTGTGCTTGAGGGTGCTGAGCGGAATGCCCAGATAGCGGGCCGTCGCGGTCACGTTCCAGTCCGATTTCTCCAGCGCGCGCAGGATGAAATTGCGCTCGAACGTATCGCATGCCTCCTGAAAGAGGGCATCGCCGGTCGTCGGGCCTGAGTCCAGCTTCGCGAAATGATATTCGAGCGGCAGATCCTCGTCCGTGATCCATTCCTTGTCGCTCACGGCCACCAGCCGCTCGATCAGGTTCTCCAGCTCACGGATGTTGCCGGGCCACCAGTAGGAGGCCAGAATCTTCAGCGCCGACCCCGAGATGCCCCGCACGGGTTTTCGGAACTTGGTTTTGTATCGATCGAGAAACAAACGGGCCAGTTCCGGCAGATCCTCGATCCGATCGCGCAGCGGCGGCATCCGGATCGGAATCACGTTGATCCGGTAGTAAAGATCCTCTCGGAAACGGCCGTCCTTCACTGCCTTTTCCAGATCGACGTTGGTGGCGACGACGAGCCGGAAGTTCGTTTTGATCGGCTTTGTCCCACCGACCCGCTCGATCTCCCCTTCCTGGATCGCGCGCAGCAGTTTCGCCTGGAGATCGAACCGGAGATCGCCGATCTCGTCCAGAAACAGCGTGCCGCCGGTGGCGAGTTCGAATTTGCCCAGCTGCTGCTTGTGCGCGCCGGTGAAGGCGCCTCGTTCGTGGCCGAAGAGCGTGCTCTCAACCAGTTCGTGGGGGATTGCCGACAGATTGACCGCGATGAACGGCGCGTCGCCGCGGCCCGATTCCCGGTGCAGCAGCCGCGCGAGCAGCTCTTTTCCCGTGCCGCTCTCACCGAGAATCAGCACCGTGGCCGAGAGCTTCGCGACCTTCTGCACGAGATCGACGATGTCGCGAATCTGGCGGCTCGGGCCAATCAGGAACTCGCGTTCGCTCTGCTCGGCGATCTGCGCACTCAGAGTGATGACCTGGCGGTTGAGATCTTGCCGCTCGCAAGCATTACGGACGAGCGAACGCAGCTCGTCGTAGTCGAAATTTTTCGTGATGTAGTGATAGGCGCCATGTTTCATCGCCTGCACGGCGGTCTCGACCTCGTTGATCGCCGAGATCATGATGCACTCGACCAGGCTGTAGTTTTCCTTGACGATGCGGAGGACGTCGAAGCCGCTGATGCCGGGGAGCCGGACGTCGAGGAGAATCAGGTCGATATCTTCCTGCTTGAGCAGCGTCAAAGCGGCCTCTCCGCTCGACACCGTCAACACCCGATAATCTCGCTTGAGGATGGCGCCAATCGTGTCGCGCATCCCCTGGTCGTCGTCGCAGATGAGAATCGTTTTCGATGCCGCCATGGCGAAGGATGACCGATTGTAGCGCGTTTTGCCGGGCCCTTCGGCCCCGATGGGCCGACCGGCTCCTTGTGGCTGCGGCCGTTTCTTTGTAAGGTAAATGATTGTGCTGGCGTGGGTTGTTGCAGGTACTGGGTTGTTCGTTGCGCTCGTGGCGCTCGCCTTGGCGCGCCGCGTTTCGCGGCGGCTCGACGCACTGAACCAGGCGTACTGGGATCTCCGGTACGACTACACCCGGCTGCGATCGCGGGTGTCGCGGCTCGATCCGGAAGAGGCTGCCGCTTCCGAACCCGACCCCGCCCCTGCCGCGCCGGCAACCGTTTCGTTTGTACCGCTCTCGGCGATCAGGAAGAAAGACAGGTAAATGGCGAACGAATACGATGTCGTGGTGATCGGCTCGGGGACGGGCGGCTACGTGGCGGCAATCCGTGCAGCGCAGCTTGGCTTGCGGACGGCTGTCGTGGAGCGTGCGCCCGTTCTCGGCGGCACCTGTTTGAACTGGGGCTGCATTCCGACGAAAGCGCTCCTCGAGCACGCGCACTCGTTGAAGATTGCGCAAAACTGGAAGGAGTGGGGCCTCACAATCGGGGAGGCGTCGATCGGCCTCGACATGGAGCAAGTGCAGACGCGGAAAGACCGCATCGTCAAAAGCCTGACCAGCGGCGTCGAGTTCCTGTTCAAGAAGAACAAGATCGATTGGATTAAAGGGAGCGGCAGGCTGGCGGGCAAGGGCATCGTCGAAGTGACTGACGGCCAGAATCAAACGCTCAGCGCACGCAAGGAAACCATCGTGGCGACCGGATCGCAGCCCCGCAGCGTGCCTGGCATCGAGATCGATCGCAAGCGGATCATCACCAGTGATGAGGCGATCGGCTTTAGAGAGATTCCGAAGTCGATCGCGATTATGGGCAGCGGCGCGGTCGGCGTCGAATTCGGATCGATCTTCCGCCGGTACGGCAGCGACGTCACGATCATCGAGCTCCTGCCGCGGCTGGTTCCGGTTGAAGACGAAGCGGTCTCGGCGGAGCTGGAACGATCGTTCAAGAAACAGGGCATCAAGGTGCTGACCGGCACACGCGTGACCAGCGCGAAATCCGGACGTGCCGGGGTGGATCTCCAAGCGCAGACGGCTGACGGCAAGGCGGTCACGATCAATGCGGAGTACCTGCTCGTGGCAACAGGACGAGGGCCGGTGACGTCGGGTCTCGGCGCGGAGGAAGCAGGTCTTCGCCTCGAGCGCGGCTACGTCCACGTCGGCCCAGACTTCCGGACCAATGTGCCCGGCATCTCAGCAATCGGCGACGTGATCACCTTCGACAAGCCCGGACATCCTCAACTCGCGCACCTCTCGTCGGCCGAAGGCATTGCGGTCGCCGAGCGGATCGCAGGGAAACCGTCGACGCGGATCAATTACGACCAGGTCCCAGCGTGCACCTACTGCGATCCGGAGATCGGAAGCGTTGGTCTGACCGAGCAGGAAGCGAAGGCTCGCGGATACGATGTCAAAACCGGCTCGTTCAAGTTCGGCATTCTTGGCCGCGCCAAAATTGCGGGAGAGGTGGAGGGGTTCGTCAAGATTGTTTTCGACAAGAAGTACGACGAAATCCTTGGCGTGCATATGATCGGTCCGCGCTCGACGGAGCTGGTCGCGGAAGCGACGTTGGCGCTTCGCCTCGAGTGCACGGTCGAAGAACTCATTCGCACGATTCACGCACATCCAACGATGTCGGAGGCGGTTGGCGAGGCGGCGCATGCGGCGCATGGGGCACCGATTCATGCGTAACAAATCGGTTATGGGTTCTAGGTTCTTGGTTATTGGTTGTTCTGCGACAAACACTAATAACCAATAACCAAGAACTGAGAACTGTGACTAACTGGCACAAACAGTCATGACAAATGTGATGATGCCCCAGATGGGCGAATCGATTGCCGAAGGGACCATCGTTCGATGGATCAAGAAAGTCGGCGACACGATCGATCGCGACGAGCCGCTGTTCGAGATTTCAACCGACAAGGTTGATGCCGAGATTCCGTCGCCAGCGGCAGGCGTCCTGACCGAAATCAAAGTCAAAGAAGGCGAGACGGTTGCGGTCAACAGCGTGGTCGCGACGATTGGGAACGCCGGCGACGTCAAACCCGTCGCTCCCTCGTCGGCCGAGACCCTGCCCGAATCAGCCGTGGGCCAGCCCGATGCGGAGTCCGCAGCAGCACAGACGCCGACGGCCGCCGAAACGGATGATGAGGACGACCACGCGCCAGGCGAACGGGAGGATCTTCGCCGACAGAAGAGTTCGCCGCTCGTCAGGCGCATCGCGCAGGAGCACAAAGTCGATCTCAGTCAAATACACGGAACAGGACTGAGCGGCCGCGTGACCAAGCAGGACATTCTGGGCTACATCCAGTTGGGCAAGCCGAGCGGTGCAGCGGCAGCGCCGGCGGCGTCACCGGCGCCCGCAGCCGCTGCGGCCTCGCCGGCACCCGCACCGGCACAATCACCCGCGGCGCCGGCGTTCAAGCCTGGCGAGAACGTCCGGGTTGAACCGATGAGCGTGATGCGCAAGAAGATTGCCGAGCACATGGTGCTCAGCGCGCATACGTCGCCG
>JBPYFA010000190.1:0-4428 GCA_051986585.1 Vicinamibacterales bacterium
TGACGCCGCCACCAGTCTCGAGCCCGATTTCGGACGACCGTCAGCAGCCATCCGGGCAGCTGTGACTGATCGATCGCGGCCAGATTGCGGTGGAGCGCGAGGAACGCTTCGGAGGTCAGATCTTCAGCCACCTCACGTTTCCCCGCGACGCTGAGGGCAAATCGGAACACGGCCTGGACGTGTTGACGGTAGAGCTCCTCGAACGTCGCCATTGAGGATACGGGTGAAGGCCTCCTGTCGGAAGACTTCTACCTTTGCGAACGGCGTGCCTGAATCAGAGAGCCTTTAGACCGAGGCGTCGTCCGACGTCCACTCACCCTCGCTCCAGGAGGGTTCTTCCGCGGCCGGCGCTGCGGCTGCTGGTGTCGCCGCGGCAATGCGCCGTGCCTTTTTCTTCCCGCTTTTCTTTGCGCGCGGCGCGGCGATCGGCTTGGCTTTCGAGCGCTTCGCGGCGGCTGCCGGCTTGGCCTCGGCCGGTTGCTCTTCGGCGGCGGTCTTCGACTTTTTCGCCTGCTTCGCTTTTTTCTGTTTGCGCTGTGCGTCGCGTTCGGCTTTGGTGGCTTTCTTGAGCGCTTTCTTCGCGAGCTTCAGCGCCGACTTCGCATCGCGTGCTTCCTTCTTCGCTGCCTTGACACGTTTCTTCGCGTCTTTGACTGCGGTGGCCGCTTCCTGCAGTTTCATAAGCCCTTCTTCGATGATGGCGCTCGATCGGCGCTCGGGCTCGTAATCATAGTCCAGCCGGGGCACCGGGGTCAGACTGTGCTGTCAAGCGCGTTCGGACCGTCGGGAGGATGCAGGGCTTCTCGAATGTCCGCCAGGGCTCGGACAATGAGCCGAAGTTCGTCTACCCCGGGCGCCGTTTCGACGGCCATCGTGAGCGGGATGCGACTCTGCGCGACGTCGTTGATATGAGAAATCGCCGACTCGATGTGGCGGCGCGCCAGCGTGAGACGACGCGCGGGAGCATCTGGGTTCGACGTCGTGTCGCTGCTCGACACACCGTCACTCGAGACGATTCTGAGCGTGTTGGATGCCTCGGTCATCACTGCCGGCGCCTGTCCTCTGTCGTTCGTCGCTGCTGCCGACGGTCATACCCGCTGCGCCGCTCGCTGAGCTGCAGCACCGTATAGCCGTTGGACACCAATTGCTGCTCGTATTGCACCTGGTACTGCACCAGCGACATCGCATCAGGAAATGCCTGAGCACGTCGCACGTTCCCGGGTCCGAATACCTTCAACTCGAGGCCACGACCGTCGGCAATTCGTGTTTCCCACCGAACAGTGTCTGGTTCGGAGCTGAACATTCGCACGACTGCCCGGTCCGCACTGGCCATCGTTGTCATGTCTCCGGGTGACTAAATCCTCATCGGCTGCAGTCTTCCTCCGCGTCTTCTGGCGAGACCCGCTGGAAACCGCTGCCTGAGGCTGAGGTATAGCAATCGGCGCGCCGAACTACGGCCGTTTCTTGACCTGTTGCACACGCGGCGATAGCCTACATCCCGCCATGGCACCCAGAGAACGCTCGTACCACACCGGATTTGGCAATGATTTTTCGTCGGAGGCGCTGCCAGGTGCGCTTCCGCCCGATCAGAACACGCCGCAGAAACCGCCCTACGGTCTCTACGTTGAAGAGCTGAATGGGACGGCGTTTACCGCACCGCGTGGCGTCAGCCGCTCAACCTGGACATATCGCATCCGTCCGTCGGCGGTGCACAAGCCATTCAGACAGATCAGCAATCGGCTGATTCGCAGTGGCCCGTTCAATGAGGTCCCGCCGACGCCGAATCAGATGCGCTGGCGTCCGCTGCCGATTCCCACCGAGCCGACCGACTTCGTCGACGGCATCGTCACGCTGGGTGGCAATGGTGATCCGGCCCTCCAGTCTGGTGCGGCGATTCACGTGTTCGCGGCCAACCGGTCGATGACGAACCGGTTCTTCTACAACGCCGACGGTGAGCTGTTGATCGTTCCGCAGTCCGGCCCGCTCACGATGCACACCGAGCTCGGTGTGCTCGACGTCCCGCCCGGTCATGTGGTCCTCGTGCCGCGCGGTATCAAGTTCCGCGTCGAGTTGCCCGATGGATCGGCACGCGGCTACATCTGCGAGAACTATGGACAGCACATGCGGCTGCCCGATCTCGGACCGATCGGCACGTTCGGTCTCGCCAACGCGCGCGACTTCCTCGCGCCTGTTGCCGCCTTCGAGGATCGCGACGGCGACTTCCGCGTCGTCGCGAAGTACGGTGGCAATCTCTGGGAGGCCGAGTTCGATCACTCACCGCTCGACATCGTCGCGTGGCGAGGGAACTACGTGCCCTTCAAGTACGACTTGTATCGCTTCCAGTGCATCAACACGGTGACGTTCGATCATCCGGATCCCTCGATCTATTGCGTGCTCGCGTCGCCGACCGCCGTGCCGGGAACATCGAACGTCGAACTCGGATGTTTCCCCCCGCGCTGGACCGTGGCCGAGCACACGTTCCGTCCGCCACCGTTCCACCGCAATGTCGCGAGCGAGTTCCTCGGGCTGATCTCCGGTGAATACATCGGGAAGTCCGATGCGTTCGTGCCCGGCAGCGCGAGCTTGCACAACTGCATGTCGGGCCACGGCCCCGATGCGGCGGCGTATCAGCGCGGCCGGGATGCGGACCTCAAGCCGCAGTATCTCGACAACACGCTCGTCTTTCTGTTCGAGACGCAGCTGCCAGTACGGCCGACGAAGTTCGCCGTCGAGTCTGATCTCCTCGAGCGCGACTACTACACCCATTGGCAGGGACTCAAGAAGCAGTTCTCGCCGTCGGAGGTGGGATGAGGCGGGGTGTAGTGTCCGCCTTCAGGCGGACCGTGGGGCGTGTGGTGGTGATCCTCGTGTGCGGCGTGCTCCTCGAGGGCGCGGCGAACGCGCAAGGCAAGTGCGATCGAACGTGTCTCGAGGGAATCGCCGAGCAGTATCTCGACGCACTGGTCGCCAAGGATCCGAAGAAGCTTCAGGTCGCGAGTAACCTCAAATACACCGAGAACGGGCAACGTCTGTTGCTCGGTGATGGCTTCTGGAACTCGGTCAGCGGGCGCGGCACGTACAAACTCCACATCGCTGATCAGACCGCCGGACAAATCGTCACCTTCTCGACGATGCGCGAAGCCGGCACGCCGGTGATCATCGCGGTGCGGCTGAAGATTGATGGGAGTCGGCGTCTCACCGAGATCGAGACGCTGGTCGCGCACAACGAGGGAGGCGCGAAGAATCTCGAGACGATCGGACAGCCGCGCGCGGCGTTCCTCCGTGCGACGCCCCCCGCCGATCGCGCGTCGCGCGCAGACCTGGTGCGCGTCGCCAACATGTACTTCAGCGGAATGCAGTTGAACGACGGCAAGGGCAACTATCCCTTCGCCGAGGACTGTGACCGTCTCGAGAACGGCGGCAAGACGACGAATGCGCCGGTCGGTCGCGGCGGTATCACCGTGAAGCCGGACCCGAAGACGTCGAACAACTACTCGGACATGTGGACGTGTCGCGAGCAATTCGAGTCAGGTCTGCTGCACTTCGTCATGCGCATCCGCGATCGGCGCTACATGGTGGTGGACGAAGAGCGCGGCCTGGTCGTCGCGTTTGCGTTCTTCGATCACGATGCGGGTGCGTCGCGCCATTTCAAGACGCCGGACGGCCGCAACGTGACCGCAGGCCCCACCGTGCCGTGGACGTGGCACATCGCCGAGTTGTTCAAGGTGGAGAAGGGACAGTTGCACGAGATCGAGGCGATTCTCGAGCGCGCGCCCTACGGCATGACGTCGGGGTGGAGCACTTGGGAAGACGGGATGTCGGACAAAATTCAGTTCGTGAAGTAACTCGGGATCATTCTTAGGGGGAGGTAAGAATGAGACGCACGGTCGTACTCGGAATCATCGTTCTTGGTGGTGTTCTTACATCCGCCATGCTCGCTGCCCAACAGGGTGGCGCGCCGGCGGGACGCGGCCGCGAAGCCGGAGCGGGCGGCGGCGGTGGTGGACGTGGGCCTGGTTTTCCACCGGTCCAAGCCATCGAAAAAGTGAAAGACAACCTGTATCTGATTCAGGGACAGGGCGGAAACACCGCGGTGTACGTCGCGCAGACTGGTGTTGTCGTCGTCGATACCAAGCTCGCCAACAACGGTCAGGCGATCCTCGATCAGATCAAGACCGTCACCGACAAACCGATCACCCACATCATCAACACGCACACGCACGGCGACCACACTGGTAGCAATCAGTTCTTCCCGGCGTCGGTCGAGGTGATCGTGCAGGAGAACACCAAGGGCTACATGGAGAAGATGCCGGTGTTCCAGGAGGCTGCGAACAAGAACGGTCTGCCCGACAAGACCTTCAAGGACAAGATGACTGTCCTCAAGGGCAAGGACGAGATCGATCTCTACTACTTCGGTGCGGCGCACAC
>JBPYFA010000191.1:0-6708 GCA_051986585.1 Vicinamibacterales bacterium
CGTTTCGCGGGCCAGATCGGAAGGTGCTCACCAATAGCGTCGCCGAGATCGGGTACCGACGTCTCGGTGGAGTCGATCAATGGGTGATGATCCGCGGAGAGAACATCGCGAATCCGGCATTGATCGTTCTGCACGGCGGTCCTGGCATGAGCGAGATGGGCTTCTTCCGCCACTTCAACGCGGTGCTCGAGCGGCACTTCACCGTCGTCCATTGGGATCAGCGTGGCGCTGGCAAATCGTTCGATCGCGACATTCCGCGATCCTCTATGACGGTTGAACAGTTCGTTGCGGATCTCGACGAGCTCGTCGACCTCGTGCGGCGCCGTTTCGCGAAGAAGAAGGTCGCGATCCTGGGCCACTCCTGGGGCTCGGCGCTTGGCGCGATTTACGCCGCGCGATTCCCTGAAAAGGTCTCGGTCTACGTCGGCGCTGCTCAGATTGGGAACTCTGCAGCCGGCGAATCGTTGTCGTATTCCTTCGGAGTGGCCGAAGCGCAGCGCCGGCACGACGAACGGGCGCTGACGAAGCTGCGCGCCATTGGTCCGCCGCCGTATCCTGCGAAGAGCGTGTTTGTGGAGCGTTCGGTCGTCCATCAAATGGATGGGCAGGTGCGCCCAGGAATTCTCTGGAAGGCGGGACGGGCGCTGTTCGGCCGGCCGGAATCGTCTATTCTCGATCTGCCAAATCTCTTACGAGGCTTCACGTTTACGCTCGACGTCATGTGGCCCGAGGTTTCGAGGCTGAATCTTCTGAAGCTGGTGCCGGTTTTACAGATGCCAGTCGTGATGTTCGTCGGACGACGCGATCATTGGGTGCCGCCCGAGACGAGCGTTGCGTACTTCGACGCGCTGGTTGCACCGTCGAAGCAACTGGTATGGTTCGAACAGTCAGGGCACGAGGCATTTGTGGACGAGCCGGAGAAATTCAACGCGACGATGGTCGAGTTGGTACGGCCGCTTGCTTCAGCGGCCGACATCAAGAGCGCAACGCCGACGCTTTCTATGAGCGCGTGAAGTGCCATCGTCGCCGGTTCCTAGGGCGAACTATGGTTGCTTGTTAATGCAAAGCTATTTATTATAGAGAGATAGTCGAGGAGGTCAGAAGCCCGATTGAGCCGCATGCACTGGCGGACGCAAACCGCACTCGCCCTGCTTTCCGTCATCGTCATCATTCTTGTTGGTTCCGGCGTGCTCTACTTCGTTCTCACCATGGCGGTCCACTCGGATCCGTCAGCCGTACCGTCGACACCCGGCGTCCACGCCGAACGATACTCAGGGGCGATCGAGGAGTCCAGGCGCCTCGCGCTCCGGTTGCTCCTGGAAGAGAACCTGCCGGGGCTCTCGGTGGCCGTTGCACGGGACGGCGAGATCGCATGGACCGAGGGCTTCGGCTGGGCAGACGTTGAAGATCGGAAGCCGGTGACGCCGCACACGCAGTTCCGCCTTGGAAGCGTCTCGAAGACCTTGACCACCGCGGCTGTCCTCCTGCTTCACGAGCGCGGCCGCATCGATCTGGATGCTCCCGTTCAAACGTATGTCCCGGCGTATCCACAAAAGCCTTGGACCGTTACTCCGCGCCAGCTGATGGGCGACATCGCCGGCGTCCACCGAATTCGCGGCGACAACAACGACAACCCGCCTGGTGAACAGTGCGGCAGTCTCGACGAAGCGGTGGCGACCTTCGCCAACGAGCCGTTGCTGTTCGAGCCGGGCACGCGCTACCGCTTCTCGACCTACGGCTGGATCCTCCTGAGCGCGGTGGTCGAGTCCGCAGCCAGGGAGCGGCTTCCCGTGTTCATGACGCGCGAGATCCTCCAGCCGCTCAGCATGGAAAACACCGTCCTCGAGGATGGCGCCGATGTTCCGAACCTCACCTCGTTTTACATCCCGCGTGCGTCGATGCAGACGAAGTTGGGCGTGCGAAAGGTGGGACGGATACACAATTCCTGCCTGTCCGGCGCCGGCGCGTTCTTTTCCACGCCGTCAGACATGGTGCGGTTCGGGTCGGCGATGCTGAAGCCCGGGCTGTTGACGGCAGCCAGCATCGCGCTTCTCCAGACGCCGCTGCGGCTCGCGTCAGGCGCGCCCACAGACTTCGCGCTGGGCTGGAAGGTCGAGCGCGTGCCGCTGGCCGGCGCACCGGCACGGATGGTCGCCCATCGCGCCACGCCGAACGGCGGCACCGCTGCGCTCCTGATGTTTCCCGATCAAGGCGTCGTGGTCGCCGCTGCGTCGAATATCTCGCCGGCTGCAGGTGTCGATGGAACGTGTCGGAAGATTGCGGAAGTGTTCGTAAAGCCGCTCACCGACAAGTGACACGGCGTCGTTGCTACAGCCAGTCGTCGATTTTCAAACCTGGCACCCGCCTGAACTCCCGTACATTGTGAGTGACGAGGTGAACGTCGAGGCTCACTGCGTGGGCCGCAATGAGCAGGTCCATCGAGCCGATCATCTGCCCTTTCTTCTCCAGTGCGGCGCGCAGCCGACCATACGCCACAGTCGCTGGACGGTCGAACGCGACCACCTCGAGCGGCAAGACGAACTGTTGCAGCGCTTCCCGGTTTTTACCACAGCGAGACGTATCTCACTCACGAGACCTCCGGGGCAATCGTTGTCATATGATGACCCTCCCGTATCCGATCTGGTTGGCGAATTTGAATGACTCGCATCGAAGATCAAGGCTGGGCTTCGGCGACAGCCTGAGCGGCCTCGGGACGTAGTCTCTACTCGCCCGCGAGATGCTCCTGCCCGGCGTGCGGCCTGCGGGTCGTCGCGGTCACGTTCCTTCGATCTGACTTCGTGATAGCTTTCGTGTTCCTGCCCTGTCTGCGCGAGTTCCGCGACGGGAGGCAGCCATGCGTTATGTGAAGCCCGCCCTCGCCGGACTGGTCGGTGGCTTGCTGCTGACCGCTGCGGTATTGACGGTCGAGTTCATCCACTCTCAGCGCGTCGTCGCATCGCAGATTGCAAATTGCATCGATGTGGGGGCAGGTGGCGGCTTCGTCTGCTCGGGTGTCGCACAATTCGGCGGCGCCGAAGTGCCGATCGCGTTCGTGCTCGGCTTCTCCGCCGCCATTATCTGGTTCCGGCGACGGTAGGACCGACGCGTCGCGTGAACACCCGTGCGCACCGGAAGGAACGGAAGCGCGCTGACGATTGTTAGATTGCTTTGCAAGACAACCCTTCGACGTCACTTATCGAGGGGCGGCGAGGGAGGTGCGACCGAATTACACCGACGCCGAGGCGCGTCGGCGCGTCGGCAGCAGGGCGGACACGTGGAGCCCAGGCAGCACGTCCGCAATTGCCACGTACTCGACCCGAATGACGCGGCCGTCCTTGTGCCGCATGACATACGGCCCGTGCATGCGACCGTTCTTGAGAAACTCGCGCCACATCTGCCGCGCGGTGGTCAAATCGACGCCGGGCGTGAGGTCCCAGACGGAACTGCGCCGCAGCTCGGCCTCGCTATAGCCGGTCAGTGCGATCGCCCGATCGTTCATGTGCACGTAGCGGCCCCAATTGTTCGCGATCAAGATCGCGCAGTTGACACCGGCGAGCGTCGATAGAACGGAGTCGGCGCGCGCGCGGAGCGAGTCGCGGCCGCGCTGAGGTCGCAATTCCGCGAGCGCGTGTTCGAGCTGCGTGATCACACGCCGTTGGATGGTCGCTCTCGCGCGTCGAGGACGTTTGGTTGCAGCCATACTCGATTCTTTGTCAGCAGGATAGGTGACTGCCATCGCTCGCGACCGTCGAGATCGCGTAACCCGAGCACCATCCCGGGTCCAGAACAACGCATGCATGCCCGGGCAAACCGAGCGTGACGGTGAAAACTCTAAGGAATTTGGAAGAAGTGGTCGGGGCGAGTGGATTCGAACCACCGACCCCTCGGTCCCGAACCGAGTGCTCTACCAGACTGAGCCACGCCCCGACTCAAGCGTGAATCCCTATTCTACGTCAGGACACGCGGCTGGCGCACCCGCCAAATCCGGCGTGCAAAATAACACCCGAAAACCGTCCGATCTCCCGCCCGCCGACACCACGTCATCGGCCATTGGTATCGCATTTGCGATACTGTCGGGAGCCGAATGAGCATCGTCCGACAGGCACCTGGGCTCCGGACCCGTCCCGTCACCCGATTCGAGCCGCCGTCGCTCCGTGGCATCCGGCCGTTGCGAGACCTGCGCCGGCTCACTCATTTCATCGACCTGATCAAGACTCTCAGCATTCATCGCATCCGCGTGCGGTACAAGCATTCCCGACTGGGAATTCTGTGGGCCCTGCTCCAGCCGCTGTCGATGATGCTGGTGTTCACGCTGATGTTTTCGTTCATTCGCGGTGCACCCGCGCAGCAAGTGCCGTACGCGGTGTTTGCCTATGCCGGGCTCGTGCCGTGGTCCGCCTTTTCCTCGGGCCTCTCGAGCGCGGTCAGCGCGCTCACCAGCCACACCGCACTCGTGACCAAAGTGGCGTTTCCGAGGGAGATTCTGCCGATCACGTACGTCGTCGCCGCGCTCACCGATCTTGGGATCGCCTCGACCGCGCTCGGCGTCATGATGGTCTGGTTCCACGTCCCGCTCACGGTCACGGCGATCTGGTCTGTCGTCGCGGTCGCGATGCTCGCGCTGTTTCTCGTCGCCGCCGGGTTAATCGTGTCCGCGGTGCAGGTCCGCCACCGCGACGTTGGACTCGCGATGCCGGTGATGTTGCAGGTGTGGCTGTTTGCTACCCCGGTTTTGTATCAGCTTTCGACGGCCCGCCATGCGTTGTCAGGCGCGTTGTACGGACTGTACATCGCCAACCCTATGGTCGCTATCGTCGACTCGTTTCGTCGAGGGGTCGTGTTGAATCAACCGCCTGACCCGGCGGCGCTTGCTGCCGGCGCCGTGGTGATCCTCGTGTTGCTCCCCGTGTCGTACGTCTACTTCAAGCACGCCGAGCGAACGATGGCGGACGTGGTATGACACCGATTGACGTCAAAGTCGAGCGGCTCGGAAAACGGTATCGACTCGGCACGCGCCGCAACGCGAGCAGTTTCTGGGCGTTGAAAAACGTGACTTTCGATGTGCCGCGCGGCACGTCGGTCGGCATCATCGGCCGCAACGGCGCCGGCAAGAGCACGCTGCTCAAGCTCCTGGCGGGGATCACGGCGCCGACCAGCGGCAGCATCATCATCGATGGCCGGCTCGCCGCGCTGATCGAGGTCGGCTCGGGTTTTCATCCCGAGTTGACCGGGCGCGAGAACGTGTTCCTGAGCGCCGCGATTCTCGGTATGCGGCGCAGCGAGATCCTCTCCAAGCTTTCGAGCATTGTCGAATTCGCCGGCGTCGAGGCCTTCATCGATACGCCGGTCAAGTGGTACTCGTCCGGAATGTACGTGCGGCTCGGATTTTCGATCGCCGCGCACCTGGAGCCCGACGTGCTGCTCGTCGACGAAGTCCTCGCCGTCGGCGACGCAGAGTTCCAGGTGAAATGCCTCGCATGGATCCGCGATCTGAAGCGTCAGGGCATTACCACGATCTTTATCTCGCACGACCTCACCGCTGTCGAGCAGCTGTGTGACACGGCACTTCTCCTCGACAAAGGCGAAGTGATGATGATCGATTCCTCAGCCGCCGTCGTCAGCGAGTACCACCGGCGAATCACCACGGCCGCGACCGAGACCGGTGGCTTTGCCAGCATCGCGCGCGAGGGGGCGCTGAAAATCGGCGGTCTCACGTTCGGCGGCGACGCGTCGGGATCGCGAGCGCTGGCGGCGCGCACGGGCGCGCCCCTTATCGCGTCGGTCCGATACACCGCGGCCCGCGAGTTGGGGCGGGTCGTATTCGAGCTGACCTACTACTCGAGCGATGGCAAGACGATCATTGCGACGGCACGGACCGACGACGGAGGCGGCGTTACCGTCGTGCCGCCGGGCGGCATCATCGAGTTCGTGTCCGATCGCCTTCCGTTGGTGCCGGGCGCGTACTATGTGGGCGTCGTCGTCCGCGAGGCGGACACGCGTCACGTGATCGACTGGTGGGACGGCGGCACGAACCTGTACGTGGAAGCAGGAACGGAGGTGAGCGGTCAGTTCTACATGCCCCACACCTGGCGGGTGATTCACGGCGCCGAGACGGCCCAGTCGCCGTCCCGCGCCGACGTGCGTCAGGCGCCGTAGCGGTGGCTAGAAGCTGTCTCGTAAGTCTGGCGGCCGTGAAACCAGCGGTCGCGAGCGAGCTACGCGAACGGAGCGAGCCGTCGTAGCGGCGAGCGAGGACGAGTGTCGGGGAGTCCGAGGGGCGAACCCCCTCGGGTAAAACTGTGCCCGACCCATTCTCACTTCGTACAGTGCGAAGCGGTCGTCTTCGTAGATCGGCAACAGGCAACAACGACGCATCTCCGCGCTGCCGATGGCGATGCCGTGCAGTCCCTTCCCGAACTGCCGCTTGTCGAACAGGACGTGCGTCACGCCAAGATCATTCAGCGCGCGGGCTGCCGCGCTCTCATTCCCCGCTTCAGTACCCCACACTGCGGCGTGAGCGATGATTGCGTCGCTCGATATTCGAGATCGATCGCTGTAAAGATTGTCTCCCCCAGAAAACGACAGGATGCGGCTCGATGACGGCAGCGTGGTGTCGATGAACCGCCACGCCCGGTACGATGGGACGACGCGCGCGAGATACGCATTCTCTGCTTCGACGCCGGCGACGACGCCAACCGGCACTCCGCG
>JBPYFA010000192.1:0-9018 GCA_051986585.1 Vicinamibacterales bacterium
GAGATCACGACGAGCAATAGCCAGAAAACGCTGGCCAAGTTCGCCGTGCTGCCTGCGATTATGTTTTTCTGCTACGTCGGCTTGATCCTGTATTTCAAAGCTCGTGGCGGCTACAAACAGGTGGAGCTCACCGCGGCGCCTAGACCCGCTCAGTAAAAGGGCAAAGGGCCTGTGCTCGTTGCTTTACAGGCTCTTTAGATAAATATTCCGAAACTCGATCTTCATCGCTGGGCCGACATGGATTTGGAAGCCGAGGAGGCCCTTCATCGCGCGGCCCTTCGGATCGTCGTCGATCAGAAATGCGGTCATGTGGCCGTTGACGATGTTGGTGATCATGTTGCCGCGGGCGATCAGGTGAATCGAATTCCAGTCGTTGGATTTGATCAGCGCCTTGAGCTCGTCGGGGGTGGTCTCCAGGCTGCCAATCTGGCGTGAAACGGCATCCGGACCGATCTGAATGGCCATGCCGCGCTGCATCAGGAATCCGCGGCCGCGTTCCTCGTAAATCATCCCGGTGAACTGGTTCGCGAAGTCGATGTCGGCCTGGTAGCCCTTGAGCACCCATTTGCCGGCGATCTTCGCGTCCGGATTGTTCGGAGCGGGTGACGGCGTTCCCTGCGGCAGATGCACGCTCCGGAATTGAACGCCGCTGTTGGTCGCACTCATGCGGTATTCAACCTTCAATTCGAAATCGGCCGGCTCACCGCCGCGCCAGATGACGAAGGTGTTTTCCTTGAGCGGGTTCGCATCGGTCGTGGTTCCCACGAGCACGTTGCCTTCCGCTTTCCAAATCGCCGGGTCGCCGTCCCAGTTCTTCATCGTGCCATCGAAGATCGATTGGAAGCCGGTCCGATCTTCGAAGTTGATCGGCTGAGCGCCGCGCGGCATTTGGAAACCGCGGCCCTGCGGAGAAGCCGCGCCACCTTGCGGCTGCTGCGCAGCGGTCGAGGCTATCGCGAGCGCGAGGGCCGCGACAGCGGTGAAACCCAGGTGAGTTCTCCGACTATCGAGAGTCATGCCGCACCTCACGTCAGCTTTTCTCAATTTGCGCTGGGGCCCCACCCCCAGCGCCTGCCAGCGCTCGCCCTCGGCTCGCGCCGGCTGATCGCAACGACTTTCTGCTCAGTCAGCACGGTTACGGCAGCTTCTTCAACCAGATATTCCGCGTGAACAACTTGCCTGTCGCTTCGACCTCGAGACCGATCACGCCAGACTTGCGCAGATACGTCGGATCCTCGTCGATGAGCACCGACAGGACGTGGCCATTGAGAATGTGCGTCAGCGTGTTGCCGGTCGCGATGATGTGCAGTTCGTTCCACTCGTTCGGTTTGTAGTACGAGTCGATCACTGCCGGCTCGCCGAGCGATGCGATGAGGCGCGGATTTTTCCCTTTCTCGGTGCGAACGACTTGCCCCTTCCACGCGACGATGCCACGGCCGGTTGACTGCTCGTAAAACTGACCTGTGTAGCGGTTCCCCGCGTCGAAGTCGTACTGCGGCCCCCACATGTTCCATTGCTCTTCAGACTTTGCATCGGGCGGCGTCCCGCGCGGCGCACCACTCGGGCACGGGCCCTGATTGGCGCGACCGAAGCCGCCCTGGCCACCGCCTCCGGGAGCTCCACCGCCAGCCGCTTGCGCCGCTGGCGCAGCAGGAGGCGCGCCTCCAGCGGCAGCTGCTGGCGCGGCTCCGGGCGCACCTGCTCCTGCTGCCGGCGGACCACCGGGGCCGCCGCCTCGCTGCGGTCGTGGCGCAATCCATCCGCGATACTGCACGCCGCCATTGATTTGGCCGGTGCCCTTCATCTCCATCTTCAGCTCGAAGTCAGCGGCCTCGCCACCCTTCCAGACGAGATAGACGGTACCGGTCGGCTTCTCGCAGGTCGATTCGATGACGATTGCGCCGTCTTCGACCTTCCAATTGCTGTCGCCGGACCACCCGTTCAGCGTCTTGCCGTCGAACAGCGACGTCCAGCCATCGTGCTCCTGGAAATCGATCGGATCCGGTTGGCGGAAACCACCGCCGCGTCCTCGTCCCTGCCCTGGCGCACCCGGCGCACCGCCGGGCGGCTGACCGGCGGCCGGCTGCTGGCCAACGGCAGGCTGCTGGCCGCCGGGGGCAGCGGGCTGCTGCGCTGAGAGGACGACCATGCAGGCAAGGCCGATCACGGTGGATGTTCCTGCCGACATCCTCATCTTCGCAATTCGCATGTCGAGAATCCTTGTCACGTTTACTCAATGCGCTCGTCGACTTCGCGCCTCACACTAGCCGCGGGCGCTCTCCCACTTGCCACTCTTGGCCGACTTCAGCACCGCATCGGTGACGTAATCGGTCGCCAAGCCGTCGCGGAACGTCGGCGCAATGCTCTCGCCCTTGATCGCTGCCGTCGCAAAATCCGCGAACTGATGAATGAACGTGTGCTCGTAGCCGATCTGCAGTCCGGGCACCCACCAGTGCTTCATGTAGGGATGATCGCCATCGGTGATGTGGACGTTGCGCCACCCTCGGACCCGTCCTTCGTCGCGGTGATCGAAATACTGAATGCGATGAAGATCGTGCAGGTCCCAGAACGCTGACGCGTGCTCGCCGTTGATTTCAAGCGTGTAGAGCGCCTTGTGGCCGCGGGCATAGCGCGTTGCCTCGAACGTCGCGAGCGAGCCATTTTCGAAGCGGCACAGAAACGCGCTCGCATCGTCGATCCCGACCGGTTCGACCTTACCCGTCAGATTGTGCTTGCGCTGCTTGATGAAGGTCTCGGTCATCGCGGTGACTTCGGCGATCGGACCGTTCAGCCACAGCGCCGTGTCGATGTTGTGCGCGAGCAGATCGCCGGTCACGCCGCTGCCGGCCACGTTGACGTCGAGCCGCCACAACCCTTCGCCACCCTGCGGAAGATCCTGCGAGATCGTCCAGTCCTGAAGGAATTTGGCGCGATAGTGAAAGATCCGGCCGAACTTCCCTTGATCGAGCAGCTGCTTGATCAGGGTGATGGCGGGGACACGGCGGTAGTTGTACCAGACCGTGTTTGGCACACCCGCCTTCTCCACCGCATCGACCATCTCTTTCGCTTCCTTCGCGTTCCGGCCGAGCGGCTTCTCGCACATCACCATCTTGCCGGCCTTCGCCGCCGCGATGGCGATCTCATGATGCGTGTCGTTCGGACTGGCGATGTCGATGACGTCGATGTCCTTGCGTGCGACCAGGTTTCGCCAGTCGGTTTCGTACGACTCGTAGCCCCAGTTCTCGGCAAACGTCTTCACCCGATCCGCGTTCCGCGCGGATACCGCTTTCAATACCGGTTTGCAACCCAGATCGAAGAATCGCGGCGCCTGCAGGAACGCGTTCGAATGCGTCCGCCCCATGAAGCCGTAGCCAATCAGTCCGATGTTGAGAGTCTTCATAAGTGAATTGTGTAAATTCTGAGGGCTGAATGCTGATTGCTGAATGAATTGCCCCCAAAATCAGCAATCAATCAGCAATCGCCAATCAGCAATTTCAGCATTCAACATTCAGCATTCAACCTTCAGCATTTTCAGAAATGCCTTACTCCCAGCCGTGGGCCTCGCGCACGGCCGCCATGACTCCGAGAATCTCATCCCACGTCTTCTGCTGCGTCATCGTCGCATTGGGGAACATGCATCCATCCCAGCAGATGTGCTGCACGGCGCGGGTCGGCTTGCCGCTGTCGTCCTTCAGCCAGAACCCGGCATGGCGAACGATGTCCAGTTTGCCGTTCGGATCGTGCGGCAGGCAGTGGCGGCCGGTCTTGTCGTGCGACCCCGAACCCTTAACCGTCGCGTCGTTCTGCGCGACGTGAAAGTCAATCGTCCAGGGACGGAGCGCGCGGGTCATGGTCTTCAGTCCTTCGTCCAGCGCTTTCTTGTCGGACCAGTCGAAGTTCTCGGGAAGAATGCGGTCGTCTGGCGCGTTGTAGCCCATCGTGAAAAGCAGCGTGTGCGCCATGTCGGCCTGGAACCCCAGCGTCTTCGGCCGATTGACGGCCTCCATCAGCTCGACGTTGCGCTTGACGCTGTGCATGCCGCCCCAGCAGATCTCCCCTTCGGCCGCCAGCCGCTCGCCGAATTGTTCCGCGACGTCGCACGCCTGACGGAACGTCTCGGCGATCTTCCTGGTGTTGCCTGCCGGATCCTTGGCCCACTCCGACGGGCTCGCGGCCGAATCGATCCTGACCACGCCGTACTTGCGAATGCCGTTGTCGCGAAGCTTCTTCGCAATCGCACACGCTTTCCTGACCTGAGTCAGAAAATTCCTGCGGTCCTCTTCGCTCCCCATGGCCGACCCGCCGCCTGTCGGCGGCCACACCGGCGCCACGAGCGAACCGACCGCCAGCCCTTTACCGCGAATCTTGTCGGCCAACCGCTTCAGGTCGTCGTCGCTCGAGTCGATGCTGACATGAGGATCGAAGAGAAACAGATCGACGCCATCGAACTTGGCTCCATTCGAGGATGCCTTCGCCGTCATGTCGAGCATGGTATCGAGATCGATCGGCGGCTCTGCACCGGGACCGCCTTTGCCAACGAGTCCAGGCCACATGGCGTTGTGGAGTGCTGGGTATTTGTGGGGCATGGTGGTAATGGCTCGCTTCGCTTGTCAGTTTTTAGTTTTCAGTTTTTGGTTCTCGGTTTTGGTTTTTGGTTTTTGGTTTTGGGTTCGTTTTTGGTTTTGGGGTTCGTTTCAGGTTCTGATTGTTCTCGGTTCCCTCGTTCGTACCGATCTCGTCACCGTAGGCCTAGGCTGAACTGCGAACGGACGGCGCGAACCCATAACCGAAACCAGGAACCGAAAACCAAAAACCCAAAACTGAAAACTGAAAACCGAAAACCGAAAACCGAAAACCGAAAACCGAGACGGTCTACTTCACTTTCCTAAATCCCTCGGCGTCCGGATTTCCCGGCCCAAAGTGTTTCAGGATCACCAGCGGATCGACGTCGCTCTTGTTCTCGATCCGGATGCCGGCTTTGGCCGCATCGGCGGTCACGAAGAGTTCGTCTTCCGTCATCTGTCCGAACCGGATCATCGCCGGCGTCGAGACCGCGAGCTTGCCGAACGTGCCGTATCCCTGCGTCAGGATGATCCCGTAGGCGGCGCCGTCCTTGATCGTGACGCTCCGCTTGGGCAGCACGGTCAGTTCCTTCGCCGAATACCAGCCGGTTCCGTACGTCACCCATTGCTCGCGGTAACCTTCGGGTTCGGTCTCGGCAAATGGCTTGACCGGCTTGGGAAAACGGCGATTGCTCTCACCGAACCGCGGGTTGGTGTTGGCGTCCCAGTCGAGCATCCCGATGATGTAGTCGAGATCGCGCGCCTTCTCAGGCGGCACGTCCTTCGTCAGCAGATCCCAGCCAATGATCCGTCCTTCGACTTCCGACTGGAACATCGCGAACACGTCACTGTTCACCTGTGGTTCGTAGGTGAGCAGCGATCCCGGCGCATGGAGGATGCCAGGATTGATCTGCCAGCCCGTGCCGCGCTCCAGGCGGTACGCGCGCGACAGGTAAGTGATCCCGTTGTCCCCTTTGTTCCAGTTCTCGAGGCACCGGCGGACGTCGTCTTTCGTCGTGCCGGGCTCGAGCCCCATGAAGGTGTAGGGATAATTGTTGTCCGTCGGATTGTATTGAGGTGGAAAGTAGTACGCCTCGGGTTTTCCGCGGCGTCCAACACGCTTCGCGTCCTCGTCGCTCTGATGCATGTGGTGCGGAATCGGGCCGAGATTGTCGAAGAACTTGCAGAGCAGGTTCCAGCCCTTCTCGCGTTGCATCACATCGGCGCCGATCAACAGATCGCCCGCCTTCTCGACCGCCTCTTTCAGCAGAAAGCGCGTGCCGTCGGCAAGCCGGACATAGCTGAGCCCCTCATCGGGAGGAGTTCCCGGGCCGTTATCGGCGTTTGTCGTCGATGAAAACCATCGTTCGTTGATTCCGCCGCGATCGCCTCCACACGCGTAGTAGTCGTCCGGATGAAGGCGCAGACGACGGCCGGGAATCATGAACGAACGGGGTACCCAGCAGGGCTCGAGGCGGAGCAAACCACCGCCGGCGTTGACGGCATCCTGAATCTGCGATCGATCGGGCATTAGGTGTCTCTCAGTAATGACGCTGAAAGTGCTGAAGGTCGAATGCTGAATTCTGAATGAATCTTCTCGATCAGTTCAGTCATTCAGCAATCAGCATTTTCGGCACTGTCGGCATTCAGCCGTGGCACGATACAACTGGCCGCGCGGCGGCAGCAAGCGCATGGCTGGCCACTGCCAGCGTTTCACCCCAACAAACAAGCGTCGGCGCGTCGACCGGCGGTTAACTCTATTACAAACTTGCTGTTCTGGCCGAATGGCGTGATCCCCAGCGGGAACGGAAGACGGCCTCGCATGTTGCGCCGTGCGAAATGCGCGATCGGGCCCGGAGCCGCGGCATAATACGCCCGCGATGTCCCATACCACTCTTTTTCGCGGCCGCCGCGCGGCGGCGATTGAAAACGGCGATCTTCGTCTGACGGTGCTCGAGGGCGGCGGTCACATCGCCGAAGTGTTTCACAAGCACGCGGGTGTCAGCCCGTTGTGGATTCCGCCGTGGCCATCGATCGAGCCCGACGACTACGTGGCTGCCGCCGACACGACCTACGGTGCCGGAGTCGAATCGCATCTGCTCGCGGGCATCATGGGACACAACCTGTGCCTCGACATCTTCGGCGGCCCATCCGATGCCGAGTACGCCGCCGGGCTCCAACCTCACGGCGAGGCGTCCATCGCCCGCTACGAGCTGGCTCCGACATCCGAGGAAATCCGCATGGCGGCAACCTTGCGCGAATCGCAACTTCGAATCGAGCGGATTCTGCAGCTTGGCGGAGACACCATTCGTGTCCTGGAATCGGTTGAGAATCTGTCGGCAACCGATCGGCCGTCGGCGTGGACTCAGCATGTCACGCTGGGACCGCCGTTTCTCGAGAACGGCGTTACCGAGTTTCGCGCATCGGCGACGCGATCAAAGGTCCTCGAGAGCGCGTTCGGGGCGGCAGACTATCTGTCCACAGCCGCAGTGTTCGATTGGCCGCACGCGCCGGTGGCGAAGGGAGGGACCGAAGATCTGCGGACGTTCACCGCTCGTGTCGTCTCCGGCGCCTACACGGCGCACCTGATGAATCCGGCGACACCTGACGCGTACTTCGTCGCATACTCACCAAGGTATCGGTTGTCGTTCGGATACGTCTGGCGACAGCACGATTTTCCGTGGATGGGAATCTGGGAAGAGAACCGCAGCCGTCCGCATGCGCCCTGGAACGGGCAGACGCTCACTCGTGGCATGGAGTTCGGCGTGTCGCCATTCCCCGAGTCGCGTCGAGCAATGATTGAGCGCGGACGCCTGTTCGATGTGCCCGGGTTCCGCTGGATTCCCGCCCGGACCCGGCTGGAAGTGGAGTACTGGATTGTGTGCCGCGCGGCCCAGGCGATTCCCGAACAGCTCGACCGTCCTCACTTGTGACAAATTGGTCAGCTGTCGTAAACTGAGTTCGATTTTTGGCTCGAGCGTGAGCCATGGAACATCCCGGCCGTTCGGACAATCCCTTAAGACCAGGCAGTTCATTTTTCCAAATCGAGGTCTATAAACATGCGAGTGCTCTCGATTCTTCCTGTCCTCGTCGCCCTGATCCCTGGCCCCCAGGCGCAACCGCCAAAGACGCCGGCTAAACCGCCCGCGACTGCACCGGCTGCTCCAGGAGCCGCTGCCGCGAAAGGCGCCGGCCGAACCGTCGAGCTCACAGGCGGCGACGACATGAAATACAACACCACGACGATCAACGCGAAGCCGGGCGAAATGCTCCACGTCGTCCTCAAAAATGTCGGCACCATCCCGAAGATTGCAATGGCGCACAACTTCGTGTTGCTCGCAGCGGCGGCAAACGTCGACGAGTTCACCAAGGCGGCAATGAACGCTCGCGACACCGACTACATCCCGCCCGACAAAAAGGCGGACGTCCTTGCGTCGACAAAACTGGCGGGGCCTGGCGAGACACAGGAAGTCACGTTCAAGGCACCGGCGAAACCCGGCACCTACCCGTATCTGTGCACGTTCCCCGGCCACTTCGCGGCAGGAATGAAGGGAACGCTGGTCGTCAAGTAAGTCGGTCGATGAACGGCACGAGCGGTTGCACCGTTCGTGTCGTTCGTCACCCGGTACGCGCCACTTCGGCAATCCTCAACGGCAGGATCACTCGGAATTCCGCGCCTTGTCCTTCCCCGGCACTCTTCGCTTGAATAGTGCCGCCATGCAGTTCCGCAAGATAACGCGATAGCGCCAGCCCAAGCCCAAGTCCCCCCTGTCCGCGCTTTCCGGCCGAATCGGCTTGCCAGAACCGTTTGAAAATGTGCGGCAACGCGTCGGGATGGACGCCGATCCCTGTGTCGCGAACGACGATGCAGGCTTGGTTTCCCTCTGCGAACACGGCGAGTTCTATCCGCCCACCAGCGGGCGTGAACTTCACGGCGTTGGTCAGGAGATTCCAGAGGATCTGGCGGAGACGATCGATGTCCCCCAGGATCGTCACGTTCGGTTCGATTCGCGTCTCGAGGACCACACCTTTGGCGTTGAGCGACGGACGGATGTTTTCCGCTGACTCGTGCGCAAGCTCTGAAAGGCTCGCGTCCCCCATTTGCAGTCGCACCTTGCCGGTCACCACACGCGACGTGTCCAGCAACTCCCCCACGAGATCCGTCAGGACCTGAGCGTTCCGGTAAATCACCTCCAGCGCCTTGGACTGCTGCGCCTCGTCCATCATCCCCTTGCGCAGCATCGCGGTATAGCCAACCACCGTGTTCAGCGGCGTTCGCAGCTCGTGCGAGAGCGTCGCGAGGAACTCGTCCTTCAGCCGGTTCGCTTCCTCGGCTTCCTGGCGCAGACGTAGTTGTTCGGTAATGTCGCGCGCACTTTTCGACGCCCCGATGACGGTCCCGTCCGGGGCGTGGATCGGCGAGATCGTCACGGAAATGTGAATGGCTGAGCCATCT
>JBPYFA010000193.1:0-33487 GCA_051986585.1 Vicinamibacterales bacterium
CCACCTGTCCGAAAGCCAACCCGGCAACCGAGAGCGGCAGCGCAAAGACCACGATCGCCGAAACCCGCGGCCTCAGCGAGGCTCCCCACTGCCGGTCGACCCCTTGGGCATGATCGTCATCACCAGGCGGTTCTCCGGCGTGAAGTATTTCCGCGCGACTCGCTGAACGTCGGCCTGCGTGATGTTCATGAAGATATCGAACTCGCCATCCGCCGTCTTGATGTCGTTGTGGATCACGGCGGCGTGCCCGAGCTGCATCGCCTTGTCCTTGTTCGATTCGCGGCTGAAGATGTAGTCGCGCGCGAACTGATTCTTCGCCTGTTGCAGCTCCGCAGCGGTAATCGGCTCGTTGCGGAGCGAATCGAGCTCGGCAATCAGGGCGTTGATGGCCTCGTCGGGGGTATGGCCGGGTTGCACGATGGCAACTGCATAAAAGAGGTTCGGATCTTCGATGATGTTGCCGCCGCCGAACGCCGCCAGCGCAATCTGTTTCTCGTAGACGAGCTTGCGATAGATCCGGGAACTTTGGCCATCGGAGAGGACTTTCGAGGCGATGTGCAGCGGATACGAATCGGGATCGCCGTCGAAGGTGATGTGGTGCGCGACCACGACCGCGGGCAACGGCCACGACTCCTCGAGCCTGACGCGCCGTTCTTTGACTTGCGGCGGCTCCTTTGGAATGTCACGCGGTACCGGTCGACCCGATTTGGGTACGCGGCCGAGATATTTCGTGACCAGATCCTGTGCTTCCTTGGTGGCGAAATCGCCAACGAGCACCAGAGTCGCGTTGTTCGGAACGTAATAGGTCCGGAAGAAGTCGCGGACGTCGTTGATCGAGGCAGCCTCCAGATCCTTCATGCTGCCGATGGTTGGATGTTTGTAGGGATGTACGGTGAACGCTTGATCGTAGATTAGCTCGTTCAGCCGACCATATGGCTGATTGTCGATCCGCATGCGCCGCTCTTCCTTCACGACCTCGCGTTCTGTCTTGAAGACGTCCTCGTCGATGCGCAGTGTGGCAAGGCGATCGGCTTCAAGCCAGAGGACGAGCGGCAAGTACTGCGCCGGAACGGTTTCCCAGAAGACGGTTGCGTCTTCCGTCGTGTAGGCATTGCTCTGGCCGCCGATGCTGGAAATCCAGGATGGATGGCCTTCCGGTTCGACGTTCTTCGAGCCCTTGAACATCATGTGCTCGAATAGATGCGCGAAACCCGTTCTTCCCGGCCGCTCGTTCTTCGATCCGACGTGGTACCAGATCTCAGCATGCACGATCGGCGTCGAATGATCCTCGAGAAAGACGACCTGCATGCCGTTGGACAAGGTCGTCATCGTGTAATCAAGCCGCGTCGGCCGGGTCGCCGCCCGCGCCGCTGGCAGTACGCCGGAGAGCGCCAGAACCGACAGCAGCAGCGCACTCAACGAACGAAGCGGGGCATGTCGCATGGGTGATGGGCGCGTTCGCGCAGATCGATTATGGCATGGACACAAATCGACCAGGCTATTTCAGCCGGGACTCGAGCTCGGCCAGTCGCGCGTCGAGATCGGCAATCATCTTTCGCAGTTCGGGAAGCTTTCGGAAGACTGCCGACGACTTCAGCCAGTCGCGGTTGCTGATCGCGGGATAGCCGGAAATGAATGAGCCGGGATCGACCGAGTTGGGAATCCCGGTCTGCGCCGTCGCGATTGTGCCCTTCCCGACCGTGATGTGCCCCGACACGCCAACCTGTCCGGCCAGCGTGACGGAATCCTCGAGAGTGCTGCTGCCGGCAATGCCGACCTGTGCGGCGAGCAGCACGTTGCGCCCGATCGTAACGCCGTGCGCGATCTGCACGAGATTATCGATCTTGGAGCCGGCACCGATTCGCGTCTCGCCAACCGCCGGCCGGTCGATCGCCGCATTCGCGCCAATCTCCACATCATCTTCGATGACCACCGCACCGACCTGAGGAATCTTGTGATGGGTGCCATCGGGCCCCGTCGCGAATCCGAACCCGTCGCTGCCGATCACGGCGCCATCCTGGATCACCACGCGGTTGCCGATCTCAACGCGTTCACGGATCGACACATGCGCGTGGATTATGCAGTCGTCGCCAATCCGCGCGCCAGCCCCGATAGTGGCGTGACCATGAATCCACGTTCGCGCACCGATGCGCGCGGATTCGCCGATCACCACGAATGGCCCAACCGCGGCGTCTGCCGCAACCACCGCGGTCGGTGCCATGTCGGCAAGCCGATGAACGCCGGCTGGTGGACGGCGATCGATCGCGAACAGCTGCACCGCTTTCGCGAAGGCGACATATGGATGGCTGACACGCAGCATCGCGCACGGAGCGGGGTCCGCCCTGTCCGAGAGGATGACCGCCGAAGCCCGAGTCGTCCTGAGCGCGCGCGCGTACTTGGGATTGGTGAAAAACGTCAGCTCGCCCGGACCGGCATCTTCTATTGCGGCGACACGATGAATGTCGATCTCACCGTCACCTTCGAGACGGCAGTCGAGCCGCCGAGCGATCTCTTTGAGTTTCAAGGCCCGAAGTATATGACAGAGTCCCGGAGAGTACGGTGACAACGGAGAAGATTCACAGCGACGGAACGAAGCTAACGAAGGCGAACGAAGAGAAGGTGCTCCCGGCCACCCGGGAGCCTAATGTGCCGGGTGACCGGGAACACCTTCACCTTCGTTCGTCTCCGTTGACTTCGTTCCTTCGTTGTGAATCTTCTCCGTTATCTCCGTCATCCCGAGATCTGCCTCAGGAAGGAACCGCCGTCCTCTGGAAAAACTTGACCAGGTGCTCGAGCTTCAGCGCCGCCGCCACATCGTGAACGCGGCGGTCCCGTTCGTCTCCCTCGAGATTCACGGCATGGCGAAGCTCCGACAACGGTGCGCTTCGCTCGCTCGTCCACTGGACTTTGTCGAGTCCCTGTCGCGCGCCGCGCATCGAGAGATAGTGGCCAGCGACACGAAACGCGAAGTAGTAGGCCACGAGGTTAGGGCCCGGAAGCACGAACAGCGCACCAGACGCGATGAATCCGACGGAGTCGACGATCAGCCAGAAGCGGTGACGCTCCAGGTCTCGCCCGAGCTGGCGCCGAAGCAACGTTCGCGCGCCCGACTCCTCGACATCGTCAGGAAAAAACAGACAGGCGTTGCTCTGGCGGCGCAAGTGCCACAACAGCCGCTGTTCGGCAATGGTTTCGGCAACGTAGCGAAGCGTGCGCGCGTTGAGACGCGCGAAAATGCCTCGCGTTTGGTGAGGATCCGCGTGGCCCTCACGGCGCTCCCGCTCTGCCTCGGCGAGCACGCGGCTGACGCGCTGCTTCATGCGGGTCACGAATCCTGCAGGCTCCTCACGCTCCGCCGGCTGCGGCTCGTCGGGCACCTCACAGTACAGCTCGTAGCGCTCTCGGCCGATGGGCACCAGGTACACGTCCATAGGTTCTCGTCGGTCCGTGTCGACGGACTGAGACGATGCTATCCCGTTATGGTTCCTGCTGCCTTTGGGGACGGGAGCCGGGCTCAGACGCGGCGGCCGGTCAACAAACGCAATACGATGACAACCAGCGCGACGACGAGAAGAATATGAATGAGCCCGCCAGCGACATGAAGGGTGAAACCAAGGAGCCACAGAATCAGCAAGAGCACGACTATCGTCCACAGCATGGGTAATCCTCCCGCCGCCACCAGGCGACGAGGCTCAGCTGTGCAAGTGGAATGCCACGGCGCGAACTGATTCGCTATTGCTTTCGGACGCGTCGTGGTGACGTCGTGACCGTCACCGGCACCGCCGGTCGCCCCGCCTCTACCCATGCGGCCGAGATCATCGCAGCCACTGCCCCAATCGAGTCGGAGAGTCGTCTTTCAAGGATGGGCTTCACCCCGGCAAAGAATTTATCGAAATACTCATCGTCGTAGTACTCGCGATTTCCAACCGCGCTCTTGTCGGCGTCGAGTATCTGCTGCACGTACGGCACGCTGGCCGTCAGCGCAGCAAACATGAACTCGCGAGGGTTCCCGATCGGCGGCGGCAGCGTCGGCGACAGATGGAGCTTGGATTGGTAGCGTTCGAAGAGTTCAGATTCGAACCTGGAGTGCACTCCCCACTGGCCCGTCAGCTGACCATCGAAGTTGGTGGTCGCATGGAATGGTTGGTGCGCGTCGGCCACGTAATGCGCCAGCACCGACGAGAACAGGCGGATGTTTTCGCGCGAATACGGTGCCTGCTGTGTGAACGCCTCGACCAGCTTTTTATAGATCTCCTCGGCACGCCACGGCAGCGTGCCGTTCTTCAGCACAAAGTCGCGTCCGTACCGTTTCACCGCTTCGTCGTAGTCGTGCGGAAGTTCCTTGAATGGATATGGACCGTACGAGTCCATGTCGACGAAATGCCGGGGCGGCTCCTCTGCCCATCCGACCGTTCGCCAGAGATCGGGATCGCCGGCATGTTCGACGATGCCGGCTTCGTATTTCTTGAAGAACGGCCGAATCTCGCCGGGCAACAGCGCGATCGCCTTCGCCATTATGAATTTGTGCACCTCGATTCCCCACGCCGCCGCCGGCTGCGTGAGCACGAATACGGCAAGCACGATGATGGCGAGGACGACGCGTGTGCGCATACTTAAACTATACCGTTGCCATCAGCTTTCGAAGGGTGCGCAGGTTTCGCGCGTCCCACGCATCGACATCGCGGCGTTTGCTCGCCGCTGACTCGAGTTTGGGCGTCTCGAGCAGCATCGGCAGGCGCGCAAAACGTGGGTCGTTGAGGATCCGCCGGAACGGTTCGAGGCCCAGGCAACCCTTGCCAATGTGTTCGTGTCGATCGACGCGGCTGCCGCAGGGCTTCTTCGAGTCGTTGAGGTGGAACACTTTGATGCGATCAAGGCCGACCAGTCGATCGAACTCGCGAAATGTCGCGGCATACCCCGCATCGCTGCACAGGTCGTAGCCTGCGGTGAGGAGATGGCACGTATCGAGGCAGACACCGACACGCGGCGAGCCATCAAGCGTATCCAGGATGGTTGCGAGGTGCTCGAACCGGTATCCCAGATTGGTGCCTTGACCGGCGGTGTGCTCGAGCAGCACTTGCACCCGATGGCGTGGTCTCGCTTTCAGCAGTCCCGCAATCGCACGCCCGATGGCGCGCAGCCCGTCTTCCTCGCTGCCGTTGGTGGACGACCCTGGATGCATCACGAGACCGGCGAGCCCGAGGAGCTCTGCCCGATCCAGTTCCTCGCCCAGCGCGGCGATGGATTGCTCGCGCAGCGCCGCGACGGTTGAGGCCACATTGATCAAATAGCTGTTGTGCGCGACAACCGGCCCGATGCCGGTCTCCTCGACACGGCGGCGAAACAATTGCACTTCGTCGTCGGGCAGGACGCGGGCACGCCACTGGCCCGCCGACTTGGTGAAGATCTGAAGCGCGTCGCACCGTGTGGCCTTCGCGCGATCGACCGCGCGCGGCAGGCCGCCCGCAATCGATAGATGGGCGCCGAGGAAAGGCATTAATGAAATGATGAATGGTGAATGATGAATGCTGAATTCGTCATCTACTCGCCGAAGACCTCGGCCTCGAAGCGCGAGATGCGGGCTCCCTGCTGCCAGGCGTCGGCGGGAAGGTTTGCCTTCACGCAGGTCTGGCGCAGGAACTGCTCGACCGTCCAGCCCCATTCGGTCGCGACCTGTGGCAAGAGCAGACCGCGACGGGAGCCGTGTTCCGCAACCAGGCCATGGCGGCCAATCACGATGGCCCCGGCGTCGTTCGGATCGACACGTTCGAGCGGCCCGAGCACCGAGACTTCGACCGCCAGTTCCGCGAGTTCCGCGACGGTCACCGGCGGAAATCTCGGGTCCTCGCTGGCGACGTCGACGGCACACCGCGCCACTTCTGCCGCGAGCCCGCGCCGGCATTGCAACGTCCCCAGACAACCGCGCAACTCGCCCCGGCGTTTCACGGTGACAAACACGCCGGACGCGGCCGGGAGTTCGATGGTCAACAACGCCGGCGGCTGCGAGCCCTTCACAGCGGCGGCGACGGACTGTCGCGCAAACGCGACTAGCGCGGACTTCTGCGCCTCAGTGAGCATCGGAGAATTTTCCGAACGCCGCGGCCAGATACCCGACGACACCGTCGTAGTCGCCATTGATTTCCCCAGAGTGCGCGTACTTGAGCACGCGGCCTTCAGCAGCGCCAAGTGCCCGCGCCGCTTTCATCACCGCAATCGCAGCTCCGCCTCCGCACGCCACATAGCGGCCGCGTTCGTCTTCCGGATAGCTTTCGAACGCCGCGAGCAGGCCCTCTGGATCGAATGCGGCTACGTGATCGCGCACGCGACCGTCGAGCGTGTCGGCCGTCCGGGCGTCGAAGTAGTGCGAGAGATCGGTGCTGGCAATGAGCAAGGGGCGGCGCCCGGCGCATGCAAGGACGATGGCCTCGGCCAGAGCCTCGATCGTCTCGCGGCGCTGAAACCCGATGAGCACTGGCACGATCGGGAGTTCGGGATGCACTCGACGCAGAAAGGGTAACTGCATCTCGAGTGAATGCTCTCGCCTGTGCGCAGTGGGCATGGCCTGAACGATAGGAGATTCCGAGAGTGCGCGAGCCATATCCTGATCAATGCGCGCAACTCCCATCGGCGAGTCGAAGCCTCCCTCCGGCCACAGCGCAGCGCCCTCGAACGCCACGAAGTGCGACGGCCCGACGAGCACCGCGACATCAAACTCGCTTTCGGCCGTCGCTTTGTAAGCGTATGCGCCGACGCCCCCCGAAAACATCAGCCCCGCGTGCGGCGCGATGATCGCCGTCACCGCTCCCGCCGGTGCGCGCGTCGCCGCGCTCAGATACGCGTCGACATCACGGGTCAGCGCGCCTGCGTTTCCCGGATACCAGGTGCCTGCGACGGCGGCCGGACGAATCATGGAGGTCACTGAAATTCCTGATTGCCGATTGCTGATTGCTGATTGACTCGCTCAGAGCTCTCCGACCAGCCGGCCCGACGACAAATTCATCCCTGTCAGTCTCAAGTTGTCCACCATCGGTCCCGCTGACATGACACGCGACTGCTGTCTCGCTGAAGCGGCGAAGCCCGCAAAGGCGGACCCGATCAGTGGTAGCATCGCGTCGATGTCCGACACATTCTCGCCGCGCGATGTCGAACGGGTCGCGCGCCTGGCCCGCCTCGAGCTGACCGCCGAAGAAAAGGATCTGTTCGCGCGCCAGCTGGCTGGCATTCTCGCCTACGCGGAGCAGATTCAGCAGGTCCCGACCGAGGACGTCGAACCGACGTCGCACGCGGGAGATGCCGCGGCGCTGCGCGAGGATGTGGTGTGCCCATCGCTGCCGCGCGAGGCGTCGCTCGCCGCCGCGCCCGATGCGGACCCATCCGCCGGTCTCTTCAAAGTACCACGGGTGCTCGGCTGATGGACGTTCCATTCGACATCGAGACGATTCGTGCCCGAGTCGCTGCTCGCGATCTGTCCGCGGTTGAGGTTTGCCGCGCGGCGCTCGATCGGATCGACACCCTCGGGCCGCCGCTGAACGCGTTTCGCGCAATCGCACGAGACCGCGCGCTCGCGCGAGCCGCTGAGCTCGACGCCCGACCGGATGCCGCCGCATTGCCGCTCCTCGGTGTTCCCATCGCGCTCAAGGACAACATGTGCACGCGCGGCGTGCCGACGACGGCGTCGTCTCGCATTCTCGAGGGTTACGTGCCGCCGTACGACGCCACGATTGTCGAGCGGCTCGAGGCCGCGGGCGCGGTGATTGTTGCCAAGACGAATTGCGACGAGTTCGCCATGGGTTCGTCGACCGAGAATTCGGCCTACGGCCCGACACGGAATCCATGGGCGCTCGACCGGACGCCGGGCGGCTCGAGCGGGGGATCGGCGGCCGCTGTCGCGGCCGAGATCGTGCCGCTCGCCCTCGGCTCCGACACCGGCGGTTCGATCCGCCAGCCCGCCGCGCTCTGCGGTGTTGTCGGCTTCAAGCCATCCTACGGCCGCGTGTCGCGGTACGGACTACTCGCGTTCGCGTCGTCGCTGGACCAGATTGGGCCATTCGCCACCACCATGAAGGACGCTGCCCTCGTGATGGGCGTGATCGCCGGACACGACCCGCGCGATTCGACATCTTCAACGGCGCCGGTTCCGGACTTCGCGGCCGCTTTGTCGGGCGAGCGCGACCTCCGCGGGATCCGCATCGGAGTGCCGCGCCACTTGTTTCGCGAAGGAGTCGCCGCGCCGGTCATGGCCGCGTTCGACGCGGCGATTGAGGACACACGAACAGCCGGCGCGACGATCGTCGAAGTCACCCTCGAACACAGCCCCGAGGCGATTCCGGTCTACTACGTGATCGCCACCGCCGAAGCGAGCGCCAACCTGGCGCGATACGACGGCGTACGCTACGGCTATCGCGCCGAGGATGCCGCCACGCTCGGTGACATGTACGATCGGACGCGCGGTCGTGGGTTTGGTCGCGAAGTGAAACGCCGGATCATGCTGGGCACCTACGTCCTCAGTGCCGGCTACTACGACGCCTATTACCTGAAAGCGCAGCAGGTCCGCACGTTGATCCGCCGAGACTACGATCGCGCCTTCCGGCAGGCCGACGTGATCGCGATGCCGACCAGCCCGACACCGGCGTTCGCGCTCGGAGAACGGACCGCGGATCCGGTCCAGATGTATCTGTCCGACGTCTTCACCGTCGGCGCCAATCTTGCCGGGCTGCCCGCGATCAGCGTGCCCTGCGGACTGACGAGCACGCGTCTTCCCATTGGACTGCAGTTCACCGGACGCGCGATGGAAGACGCGACCGTGCTCCGTGTCGCGCACGGCTACGAACGCGCCACATCATGGTCGAGCGAACGTCCCCCGCGGACGACCTCAGAGCTTTCACGCTGACGCGCGTCCCCGACGAGCCGCGATGGATCGACACTCGCGGCATGCTGCTTTCCGGGCGCGCCTCGGTGATCGCGCCGGCGATGTCAACCGGTCACATTCCAGGGGCGCTCGTCGTCGTCGACGACGCGGCGCTGGCGTCGATTGTCGATTGGCCGGAGCCGCACACCATCGCCGGCGCGATCGCGTCGTTGCCGGGCGACGTCAACGTGCTCGCCCAAATGGAGAACGCCGACGGCGTCAGTCGCGCGCTGCCGCGCTGGAAACGTCACCGCGCCATCATCCACGTCCTCGGCGCGACCGCGTCATGGCTGTCGGCGTCGGACTCGAACACGCGCGTGTTCACGCAGGCGAGCGCGCCACGATTCGATCACGTCCCTGCGGCGCTCTCGCGAGAGCTGCGCGACGCGCTCCACGGACGGACGATCTCGCGATTTGTCCCGGGCGCGGTGCCACGTGTCGCCGCTCGCGCCAGCCGCGTCACCGTGCCGATGGCCGCCGCCTGGGCGGATGGCCGCCCGGTGTCGTTCTGTTATCCGGTCTGGCAGACGGAAACACTGTGGGACGTCTCGATCGAAACGCTGGAGCCGTACCGCGGACGCGGCTTCGGCGCCAGCGCCGCGCGCACACTCATTCGATACATGCATCGAACCGGGCGGGCGCCGGTCTGGGGAGCGCTCGAAAGCAATCACGCGTCGCGCGCCCTGGCAGCCCGACTGGGGTTCGTCGAAACCGCCGGCATCGCCGTGTTCACTGCGGCGTAAGCTGCTTCATCCAGGCGTCGTAGGTCTTCGCATCGAACTCGTCGGCTCGAAGCGGCGTCACCGAGGCATAGCCATGCTCGGCGGCCCAGACGTCGGTACCCTCCACGTCGCCGGTTGGCTCCTTCCAGATGCTCCAGAACATGCGACGCCCGGTGGGCGAACGTTGCTCCTCGAATCGTTCCTCGCCCGACTGACGGCTTTGCCTGGTCACGCGGATCCCCTTGATCGCAGCGGCCGGCCCCGGCGGGACGTTGACGTTCAACAGCACTCCGGGCTCGAGGCGGCGGTCGCGAACCATCTGCGCAATCTGGCGCACGATTTCGGCTCCAGGACCGTAGTTCGTTTCGTCAACCGAGAGCGACGAGGCGATGGCCGGAATGCCCATCAGGGCTGCCTCGCGGGCAGCGCCGACCGTGCCCGACACGTAGGTGACCGTTCCCAGGTTGTAGCCCCGATTGATCCCCGAGACGACCAGGTCCGGTCGGTCCGACATCAGGGCGCGCACCCCCACCTTCACGCAGGTCGCGGGCGTGGCCACGATCGAGTAGCCGCGCAGTCCTCCGGTCAGCGTCACTTGATCTACGAAGATCGGATCGGAGGTGACGATCGAGTGAGACTTCCCGCTCTGGTTCTCTGACGGCGCGGCGATCGTGATCTCGCCCAGCGACTGGAGCGCTTGCGCCAGCGCAAGAATTCCCGGTGCGCGCACGCCGTCGTCGTTGGTAATGAGAATGCGATAGGGATGCTGCGCGGCGGCGACCGCCGATGCGGAAGGCGCCGGCGAAGTCGCCACCGCATGCGCGCAGGCGCACGCAGCCACGATGTAGAGAAACAGGAATCGAACGAGCGGTGGACGGTGCATGCGGCGATGCTAGCACGCCGCCTGCACCGCGCACGGTGCGGTTCAGCGCGCGATCGCGGTCGTCGTCGAACTTGCGCGCAGGATCATCCAGATCACGAACACGACGAACAGCACTGGGAGGAGCGGTACGGCGAGCGCGGCCAGCGTGGCAACGCCCGCAACGATGAGGGCGAGAAGCAGCACCGGCCCAAGCACGATAAAGAGCAGCCCGCCGAGGACCGCCTTCAGCAGCATCAGCGGCCAGAAGATCACGTGCACGAGCAGCCGCAGCGGCAGCAGCACGAGCCAGAGCAGCGCTTTCAATACAACCGCCAGCACCATGACGACCGCAAAGACCACGATGGCTACGCCAGCCAAGAGCGCCAGCTCAATCATCGTTCGCCCTCCAGGCGCTCACGTCACGCCTATGCAAAGTTACGCGACTGGCGGTCGAGAGGTTCCGATCGGGGACGAGGAATCTCTCGCACAGCGCCGCAGCGCGTCTCGGGCGGAGAACGCGGAGCGTCTCCCGCACAGAACGCCGATCCTCTGCGATCTGTGCGTGGGATCCTGCGCGAGCGATTAGCGGCTGCTGTCAGCGTCGTCTTTGTTGAGACCGCGCGGTGAGCCTTCGTAGTTGGTAGGAAGCTGGTAATGGATGACGCCGGTCCGCACTTCTTCCATCGCCACCCGCTCAAGCTTGTGCGGCGCGTGCGAACCTGGCGAGCGATCCAGTCGCGCCAGTGCGCCACGACGCAACTGCTTTGCACGCTGCGCCGCGACGTCGACAAAAAGAAACCGGCTCGTGATAGGTGCCGCTCGCTCCGTTTCAGCGCCGGGGGCGGCCTCTGTCTGCGGATTCTCTTCAACCATAACGCCTGAGAGTACTTGAAAGAGGTGAAAAGCGCCACTGGCCTCACATCGGCCGGTCGTCTGAGTGTGCGTACAAAAAAACAGGGCCGGCACACGCCGGCCCCGCTCGTCTGAGCCTGAGGCCCGAACAATCGCAGCGCTATTCGGTGACCGCGATCTGCTTCGGCTTGGCCTCTGCGCGTTGCGGCAGCCGCACGGTCAACAGACCGTCTTTGTAAGTCGCGCTGATGTTGCTGGCGTCGACCGTCGCCGGCAGCGTGAAGGAACGGCTGAACGATCCGTAGAAGCGCTCGATGCGCTGGAAGCGATCTCGTGAAACCTCGACCGGCTTCCGCTCGCCCTTAATGGTGAGGACGTTGTTTTCGAACGACACGCCGATGTCTTCGCGCTTCAGGTCCGGCAACTCGGCCTTGATCACCAGCTCGTGCTCGTCGGTCTCGTAGATATCTACCGGTGGCACCCAGCCTCGCGACAGGCCTTCGCCGTAGAAATTGGAAAACATGTTGTTGAGCCGATCGACTTCCATCGTCGCCAGCTCACGAAGTGGATCCCATCGAACGAGAGCCATTGCAAGAACCTCCTGAATTCAACAATTCCCGGCTGTTTCCAGCCACAGAGATAATGTAAGGCATACATTAGCGTCTGTCAAGCATTTTATATCAGTCAATAACACTCATATTATGCCGTAGATGGCGGGCGTCAGGGCTCAGCTGCTGGTAACGCTCAGCTGAGGGTAGGAATCCGGCACGGCGCTAGAGCGCCGCGATACGGGGTGTCTGAACTGGAAACTGGAAACTGGAAACTGGAAACTGGGAGCTGGCAGCTGGAAGCTGGAAGCCGGTAACTGGGAACTGGAAACTGGAAACTGGAAACTGGGAGCTGGAATCTGGCAGCTGGCAGCTGGAAGCTGGAAGCTGGGAGCTGGAAGCTGGGAGCTGGAAGCCGGCAGCGATAGAATGCTCTGAGTGGCTAGAATTTTTCTCGAACGTCGCCATATGCGCGATATGGATGATGAGCTGCGGCAGTTATTCGAGCAGCTGATGGGGAACGAGACACCGGCGCATGCTGCGGAATGCAAGGTCGCGGTCGACGTGCTGGAGACGCCGCAGAGCCTTGAAGTGGTCGTCGACGTTGTCGGCGTCGACCCTGCGGACGTGCAGATCGCCGTCGCGCGCGACACGTTGCTGATTTCCGGTCAAAAGCGGGCGGCCGCTTGTGAACATCGAGAGCAGGCGACGTTTCACATCGTCGAACGCGTGTTCGGACGGTTCGCGCGGGCGGTGCGGCTCACCGGAGCTTTCGACATCGGTGGGGCCACGGCGACGCTTCGCGCGGGAGAGCTTCGGGTGCGCCTGCCCCGGATTGAAGATCGGCGCGGCCGGGAACATCGTATTCCTGTGCGGACCGATTGATCGTGCGGATCCTTTTCATCGGCGACATCTTCGGAAAGTCCGGCCGCGACATCGCCAAACGCGCGATCCCTGCCATCGTCGAAGGCCGTCAGATCGATTTCGTCGTCGCCAACGTGGAGAACTCGGCCGCCGGGTTTGGTGTGACTGGAGACATCGCCGATACGATTCTCGGGTTCGGTGTCGACGCGATGACGTCGGGCAATCATGTCTGGGACAAGAAGGAAGTGCTCGACTATCTTCCGCGGCAACCCAAGCTGCTGCGCCCCGCAAACTTCCCCGCCGGCACTCCTGGACGCGGAAGCTACGTCGGCCGCACGCGGACCGGTGAGCCTGTCGGAGTGCTCAACCTGATGGGGCGGATCTTCATGACGCCGCTCGATGATCCGTTCGCGGTCGCGGTTCGCGAGATTGAATCGCTTCGCGCGAAGACGCGGGTCATCATCGTTGATTTCCACGCGGAGGCCACCTCGGAAAAGATTGCCATGGGCTGGCATCTGGACGGCCGCGTCACGGCAGTGTTCGGAACGCACACGCACGTACAGACGGCCGACGAGCGCGTCCTGCCGAAAGGGACTGCCTGCCTCACCGATGTGGGCATGACCGGACCGCACGATTCGATTATCGGCGTGACGGTGGAAGCGGCCTTGGGCCGTTTTCTTACCGGGATGCCGGCGAAGTTCGAAGCCGCGACCGGCCCGGCCCGGCTCAACGCCGTGGTCGTCACCGCCGACCCGGCGACGGGTAAGGCGGTCGGGATCGAGCGGCTGAATCTGTCGACCCAGGAAGTGGACGCGCTGGCGAGCACCTCCGTGCCGGCGCGATAGGCATGTCCGACCTCTTTTCCCTTCCCTTTGAAGAAGAGAAGCGTCGAAGCGGCGCTTCGCCGCCACGCGAGCGGCATGTGTTTTCCGTTTCCGAGCTGACCGCATCCATTCGCGGCGTGCTGGAAACCGGGTTCGGCGAGATCTGGATCGAGGGTGAACTCTCGAACTGCCGCACGTGGAACACGGGACACGTCTATTTCACGCTCAAGGATTCCGACGCGCAGATCAAGGCCGTGATGTTTCGCTCGGTCGTCCGGTATTTGAAATTCAAACCGGAAGACGGCCTCCATGTGATCGTGCGTGGTCAGCTGAGTGTCTATGCCCCGAAGGGGGAATATCAGATCGTCTGCGAGCACCTTGAGCCCAAAGGGCTCGGTGCGTTGCAGCTGGCATTCGAGCAGCTGAAAAAAAAGCTGCAGGCTGAAGGGCTGTTCGATCACGCCCGCAAGCGTCCGCTGCCTTCCCTGCCGCGCACGATCGGCATCGTCACGTCGCTCGACGGCGCCGCGCTCCGCGACATCATCAAGGTGCTCGGACGACGACATCCGAATGCGCATCTGCTGATTCGGCCTACCCGGGTGCAGGGAGAGGGCGCCGCGGCAGACATCGCCGAGGCGCTGCGCGCCATCGTCAAGATCCCGCGAGTCGACGTGGTGATCGTCGGCCGCGGCGGCGGCTCGCTCGAGGATCTGCACGCCTTCAATCAGGAGCCGGTCGCACGGGCGATTGCCGCGTCGCCGGTCCCCGTCGTCTCCGCGGTTGGACACGAGGTCGATTTCACGATCGCCGATTTCGTGGCCGATCTCCGCGCGCCGACTCCGTCGGCGGCGGCGGAACTCGTCGTGACCGCCAAGGACGAGTTCTGTGCACGCGTGTCCCGCCTGGAGGAGCGGCTGGCGTCCACCGCACGCGCCGATGTGCAGCGCCGGCGGGCCGGTGTGCACGCGCTGGTCAGCCGTCGCGGGCTGGCAGGCTGGCACACACGTCTGGCCATGCGCGGCCGGCATGCGGCGGAGTTGACGTATCAGCTTCGGCGCAACGGAACCGCCGGCATCGGACGACGTGAACGGGCGTTTCGGACGCTGCAGCTGCGACTCGAGGCGCGAGATCTGCGTCGCCATCTCGCCGCGATTCGATCACGGCTGGGTGGCGCGCAGGGACGGCTCGCGGCCGCGGCCGGCACCGCCCAGCATCGGGCGGAGTCGCGTCTGGCGTCACTGGCCGGCCGCCTCGAGAACCTGAGCCCGCTCGGCGTGCTTGCCCGCGGATACGCCGTCTGCTGGAATGCGGACCGTACGATAATCATCCGGAGCGCGGCGTCGGTGCAGCCCGGCGATCGCGTCCGCGTCACCTTGCAGGAAGGGGAACTCCAGTGCGACGTACGCGCTGAAGATGGACATGGACCCGACAATCAAAGACTTTGAGTCGGCGATTTCCGAACTCGAAACCATCGTCAAGCGGCTCGAAGATGGCGACCTCGCGCTCGAGAAATCGCTCGAGCTTTTCGAGCGCGGCGTGCAGCTCTCGCGCTTCTGTCATTCAAAGCTCGAAGAAGCCGAACGGCGAGTCGAGATTCTGACCGAACGGGGCGAGGTCAAGCCGGCACCGTCGTCGCTTGGGGCCGAGCTCGCCGACCACGATCGACCGCGGTGACGGCATCATCGGCCGACTTGCGCGCGTGGCTGGACACGCACCGGCAGGCGGTTGACCAGGCACTCGAGCGCTACCTGCCCGCTGCCTCCGCGTCCTCGCCGGCGGCACGCTTCATCCCTGCGTCGCGCCGCGCCCCAATCCGTGTGTCGGAGTCGATGCGGTACAGCGTTTTTGCTGGCGGCAAACGGCTTCGACCGATGCTTGTACTCGCCGCCGCTGAAGCGATCGCCGAGCAAGTGGGACAGCCGACCGCAGACGCCGCGATGCTCGCCATGCCGGTCGCGTGTGCGATGGAAATGATCCACACCTACTCGCTGGTCCACGACGACCTGCCGGCGATGGACAACGACACCATGAGGAGGGGGCGGCCGACGGCGCATGTGATGTTCGGCGAAGGGCTCGCGATTCTTGCCGGGGACGCACTCCTCACCGAAGCCTTTGCGCTGATGTCGCGCGAGCCGCTACCGTCCGACCTGATTGCTGCCGACGACTTGAATCGACGGAAACTGCAGACGCTCGCGGTCGTCGCCGACGCGGCCGGCGCGGCCGGCATGGTCGGCGGCCAGGCGATCGATCTCGACGCCGCGCAGCCCGGCGCCGCAGCTCTCGATGCGAACGGGTTGCGCGAGATGCATATGCGCAAGACCGGCGCGCTGATCGTCGCCTCGGCTCTCGGCGGCGCCATCATGGCCGGTGCCACCGAGCCGCAGGCGGAGGCGATTGGACGGTACGGCGTCGAGATCGGTCTGGCGTTTCAAATCGTCGACGACATTCTCGACGTCGAAGGAGCATCCGCCGAGCTCGGCAAGACTGCGGGCAAGGATGCCGCGGCTGGCAAGCCGACCTATCCATCGCTGTATGGATTGGATGCCTCTCGTCGGCTGGCGGCCGATTGCGTCGAACGGGCGACAAGCATCCTGCGAGCGGCGAGCCTGGCCGGCCAGCTGCCCGCCATCGCGCACTGGGTGGTCGGCCGAACCCATTGAAGAAGGCAGTTCGACTCGACACGCTGCTCGTCGACCGTGGACTGGTGCCGTCGCGCGAACGCGCGCGCGCGCTGATTCTTGCCGGGCAGGTGCGCGTCAACGGCCAGACAGCGTCCAAGGCCGGCACGTCCATCCCGGCCGACGCCGAGGTCGCCGTCGCGGCGCCGGATCATCCGTATGTCGGCCGTGGCGGCGTAAAGCTGGCGCACGCACTCGACACCTTCGCGATTTCGGTCGCTGGACGGACGGCCCTGGATATTGGCGCCTCGACTGGGGGATTCACCGACGCGCTGCTGCAACGTGGTGCGACGCGCGTCGTGGCGCTCGACGTCGGCCATGGCCAGCTCGATTGGAAGATCCGAAACGATCCGAGGGTGGACGTCCTCGAACGCGTGAACGCCCGGTCCCTGACGCCCGACGACCTTCCACCCGGACGGGTGCCATTCGACATCGTCACCATCGACGTGTCCTTCATTTCGCTCAAACTCATTCTCCCGGTCGTTCCGGCGCTGCTTGCCAGTACCGGTGACGTCGTCGCGCTGGTAAAGCCTCAGTTCGAGGCGGGGCGCGGTGAAATCGGCAAAGGTGGCATCGTGCGAGATGCCGCCGTTCACGCTCGGGTGGTTGAGGAAGTGGTCGACGCCGCGAATGCGCTAGGATTGGGGCGCGCGGGCACCACCGAATCGCCGATCGCAGGGATGGAGGGCAACCGGGAGTTTCTGCTCCGCCTTCGTCACAAATAAGACCCCATGCCAATCACACGCGTCGGTCTCGTTGCGAAAACCAATCTTCATGCCGCGGCCGGTGCGCTGGCTGAGCTGGCCGGGTGGCTCGAAGCGCGAGATGTGCACGCCGTCTTCGAGACCGAGACGGCGGTCGTGGCAGGACTTCCACCAGGACGACGAACGGTGACGCGCGACACGCTGCCGCGCGCGTGCGATCTCATCGTCGTTCTCGGCGGCGACGGCACGCTCATCGGCATGGCCGACCGGATTGCCGATGCCGGCGCAGACGTCCCGATCCTCGGTGTGAACTTCGGCAGCCTCGGCTTTCTGACCGAGATCACGCTTCCCGAGCTGTATCCATCGCTCGAATCAGTCCTGGCGGGAACGGCGCAAATCGAAGAGCGGATGATGCTGCGCTCGCAAACGTTGCGCGGGAATGCGGTGCACGCCGATCATCTCGCGCTCAATGATGTCGTGATCACTAAGGGGGCGCTGTCCCGAATAATCGACCTCGAAGTCGAGATCGGCGAGCGCCCGATCATGCGCGTGCGTGCCGACGGCTTGATCGTCGCCAGCCCCACCGGTTCTACCGCCTACAACCTCGCCGCCGGCGGCCCGATCCTGCATCCCGAAGTCGACGCATTGTTGCTGACCCCGATCGCCCCTCACATGCTGACCAATCGCCCGGTCGTCATTCCTGCCTCATCCCACGTGCGAGTGCGTCCGGCCGTCAACGGCTCGAACGAAGAAGTGTTCATCACCATCGACGGCCAGTCCGGTCATGCGCTGCAGAGCGACGACGTCATCTGCATCACGAGAGCGTCGCGCCCTCTGCGCCTCGTACGCGCCTCGACCAGGACCTATTTCGATGTGCTGCGCCAAAAGCTGAAGTGGAGCGAACGGTGAACTCTCAAAAGGCTGAATGATGAATGATGAATGCTGAATGAAAATCGCTAACCTCTTTGAACCTTCCTTCAGCATTCAGCATTAAGCATTCAGCCTTTTCAGCGTCGATGTCTCTGATACTCATCGACGTTCCGATTGTGTTCTTCCAGCGTGGTCGCAAATACATGTGACCCGTCGCCCTTGCTGACAAAATAGATGTACGGCACGTTCGCCGGGTGCGCAGCGGCCTCGAGCGAGGCCCTGCCTGGGTTCGCGATTGGCCCGGGCGGCAGACCCGCGTATCGGTAGGTGTTGTACGGCGAATCGATCTGCATGTTCTCGCGCGTCAGGTTACCGTGGTACTGGTTCGCGAGCTGTAGCGCGTAGATGACGGTCGGATCGCACTGTAACGCCATGCCGATCCTCAGCCGATTGGTGTAAACGGCGGCGACCAGCGGTCGCTCGTCAGGATTGCCCGTTTCCTTTTCGACAATCGACGCCAACGTCACGAGTTTGCGGACACTGAGCCCTTGCGATTCGGCCGCGGCGCGCAATTCGGGCGTCAGAGCCTTTTCGAACCCTTCCACCATGCGCGGCACCAGCTGCGCCGCGGTCGTGTGCCGCGTCGTGGCATATGTGTCGGGGAACAGGTAGCCTTCGAGATCTTTTGCGATCGGATCGAGATCTCGAATCGGTTGTGGATTCGACGCATGCGTCGAAAAATCGGCAGCCGGCCCGAGCCCCTTTGATTCGAACAGCGCGGCCATCTCGCGAATCGTCAGCCCTTCGCGGAAGGTCACCGGCACGAGGTACACGTCGCCGCGTGCGATCTTGGCGACGACCTCGCGAATCGTCATCGGTTGGTCGAAGCGGTACTCGCCCGCCTGCAGCCGCCGGCCCAGACCGCTGCGAACGATCTCGAATCGGAAGCCGAGCGTGTCCCTGATGATTCCCGCGTCCGCCAGTCGTCGTCCGATCGACGCCGGCCCCGATCCTGGCGGGATGTCGACGAACTGTTCGGCGCCTTCGTAGCCCTTGTACGGACTGAGCTCGGCAAGTCCGATCCGCACGGCGGCGAAGCCAGCCACAATCAGAATGAGGATGAGGATTAAGATCGCGAACCGCTTCACTCGTGAGTGCCCTCCGCGCCGGCGTGTCGCGCACACGCGTCGAGATAGTCCTGAAGAATGAGCGCCGCGGCTGCCGCATCGACCAGCGGTTTCCGTTTGCGCCAATCCTTCTCACGTGCGGCGAGCGCGCTTTCCGCTTCACGGCTCGTCAGCCGTTCGTCCTGCAGAACGACCGGCACGTTCAGCGAGGCGCGAAGCGCCGTCGCGATGGCTTCGACGACGGCGGTCTGCTCTGTTGGCTCCCCGTTGAGTCTTCTTGGATAGCCAAGTGCGATTGCCGAGAGGCCGTCTTCTTCTGCGGCCAGCGCCGACGCTTCCGCGGCGAGCCGCGCAGCGATGCGGGTCGGGCTGCCCTCCGCGGCAATGGTCTTCCACGGGCGCGCCAGCAGACCCGTCGGGTCAGACAGCGCGAGGCCGATGCGGCGCCGCCCGTAATCGATCCCTAACGCTCGCACCTCGACAGCGTACACCATCACCGTTGCTATAATTTGCAACACATGCGCAAGCGATCTCTCATCGCGGCGCTGCTCGCGATCGTGGCCATTGCGATCGGGGTGGCGCTGACGCAGACGTTGCTCGTCCGCAGCCGCCGGCCGCCCAGCAAGTTCTCGCAACGGCTCGTCATCCTCGGCTTCGACGGAATGGATCCGGCCCTCGTCAATCGATGGATGCGCGAAGGCAAGCTGCCGCATCTCAAGCACCTCGCGGATCAAGGCGGCGTCTACCCGCTCGCGACGACGCAGTCACCAGAATCGCCCACCGCATGGGCATCGTTTGCCACCGGCGTGAATCCGGGCAAGCACAACATTTACGACTTTCTTGTCCGTGACACCGCGACCTATCTGCCGGATCTCGGGATGGTCCACCGCGAGCCGGCGCGATTCCTGTTCGATTACATTCCGTACGCAAGGCCGAAACTGTCCTCGCTTCGTGGCGCTACGTCCTTCTGGGTCACGGCAGGAACTGCTGGTGTCCGCTCCAGCGTGCTGACGGTGCCGGTGACGTTTCCGCCCGAAAACGTACCGAACGGCGAAATGCTGGCCGGTCTCCCCCTCCCGGATATCCGCGGGACGATGGGCACCTTCTATTACTTCGCGACCGATCTCAGCCGATATGAAGAGGGGAACACCGAGTTTGGGGGAATCCTGAAGCGGCTGGTCGTTGACAACGACGTCGCCCAAAGTGAGCTCATCGGGCCGCCCAATCCGGTCATCAAGCAGAAAATTCAGGCGATTCGCACAAAAGGCACTTTAGCGCCGGCCGATCGCGCCGCGATTGCCGACCTGCAGGCCCAGGAAGATGTTCGCATCCCGTTGACGATTCACTGGAATCGCGCGGCGCGGACCGCAACGGTCGAAATCGCTGGCGAATCGTTGCTGCTCGAGCCGGGCAAGCTGAGCCGTTGGATCGACCTGGATTTCCGAGTGAATTTCTTCGTGCGCGTGCACGGGATGGCCCAGCTGCTCCTGCTCAACGCTGGAAGCGAGCTGCAGTTGTATATCTCGCCGGTGAATTGGAAACCGGACAATCCGCCCGTGCCGATGTCGTCGCCGGCGTCGTTCTCGGCGGATCTTTTCCGGCGACTCGGCTACTACCGCACACTCGGCTGGGCAGAAGCGACGTGGCCGTTGAACGAAGGTCGCATCGATGAAAAGACCTTCATGGACGACTTGTATAAAGCATTCGACGATCGTGCGGAAGTCATCCTGAACCGGATCGATTCGCGCGAATGGGACATGCTGGTGGGCGTCATCGAATCGACCGATCGCGTGCAGCACATGATGTGGCGCCTCATGGATCCAAAGCATCCGATGTACGACGCCTCGCTGGCCTCTCGGTACGGCGATTCGATCGAACAGGTGTACCGGCGTGCGGATCAATTCGTGGGTGAAGTGCTGCAGCATCTCGACCCGGGAACGCCGGTGATGATCGTGTCCGATCATGGGTTCCACTCGTGGCGCAAGGCGGTCAATCTCAACACCTGGCTGGTGCAACAGGGCTACATGGTTCTGCAAGGGCGACAGCCGGGCGAGAAGAAGCTCGACGATCTCTTTGGCGCCGGCGAGTTCTGGGAAAACGTCGACTGGAGCCGCACCCGTGCCTACGCGATGGGACTCGGACAGATTTATTTCAACTTACGCGGCCGCGAAGGCAAGGGCATCGTCAGTCCGGGAGCCGAAGCCAGACAGCTGGCCGATGAACTGAGCGCGAAGCTCCTGACGATGAAGGATCCCGACGATGGCTCGCCGATCGTCCGTGCGGTCTACAAGCGCGATGACGTGTATTCAGGGGAGTACCTCGCGAATGCCTCGGAGCTGCAGGTCGGCATGGAGGACGGATACCGCGTGTCGTGGCAGACGACGCTCGGCGGAAGCCCACAAGGGATCGTTTATCCAAACATGAAGAAGTGGAGCGGCGATCACGGCGGGTATGATTACGCCACCACCTCCGGGGTCCTGATCTCGAACCGGCGCGTCACCCGCGACGGCGCGGCACCATCAATCATGGACGTCGCGCCGACGGTCCTGAAGTATTTCGGTCTGCCGATTCCTGGCGACATCGATGGCAAACCGCTCTTTTAGGTACGTGCTCGCGTCGACGGTGCTCGCCACCGCGACGATCTCGCTGACGGCCCAGTCACCGGGCCCGCTGCCCGACCAGGGATCGGCCGACGCCGCGTCGAAGCGTGCCGCAGAACGGATTCGTGCCCTGCGGCGCGAGTCCGATGCGCTCGCGAACCAGGAGCGAACGCTGCTCGTCGAGCTGCGCAAGCTCGAAGTCGATCGTGAGCTGAAAACCGAGGAGCTCGCCAACGCTGAACGAGAGTTGCGGAGCACGCGCGAGAAGGTGGCTGCAACGAGTGCGCGAGCGTCCGCCCTGAAAAACAGCGCCGAAACCCAGCGGCCCGAGGTAGAACGCGGGCTGGTTGATCTGTACAAGATGGGCCGCGCTGGCTACTGGCGGCTGCTGCTCGACGTCGACAATCTGCGGTCGATCGGACGCGTCTATCGAACGGCATCGGCTCTCAACCACCTGGACCGCGAACGCGCCCAGCAGCACGAACGTACCCTCTTGGCGCTGACCAGAGAACGTGAAGCGCTCGAAGCGCACGTCCGTGACGTCACTCGCCTTCAGCAACAGGCGGTGTCCGCCAAGGCCGCGCTCGATCGTGCGGTTGCTGCCCGGACCGCGCTCGTCACCTCGATCGACGAACGGCGTGACCTGAACGCACAGATGACCGGCGAGCTCGAAGCGGCGCGGCAGAAGCTGCAGGGCACCGTCGCGCAGCTCGATGGACGGGCGGTCGGCCCCATGCTGCCCCTCGCGCCATTCCGGGGCGCGCTTCCCTGGCCGGCTCAAGGGGTGGTCATCGGCCGTTTCGGCCGCCAGACCAGCAGTCGCTTCGGCACAGCCATCGCCCGCAGTGGGATCGAAATCTCGATCGCGGAAGGTCAGCCGGTCCGGGCCGTTCACGAAGGAACGGTCGCCTATGCAGACCAGTTCACGGGCTATGGCAACCTCGTCATTGTCGACCATGGCGACGGCGCCTATTCCCTGTACGGCTACCTGTCGTCACTAGGCGTCGCCCGTGGGGCCCATCTCGACCTCCAATCCGAGCTCGGCACCTCAGGCCGGGCCCCAAACGGAAATCCCGCCCTGTATTTCGAGCTTCGAATCGACGGCAAACCGGTCGATCCCTTACAATGGCTTAAGCGATAGATGGGAAAATCGGTGAACTGAATTCACCAATTCGTAATTCACCAATTCACGGATTCACGAATTCACCAATTGCACGTATGACTTCAAAGACCCGCCTCTCCATCCTCCTGCTCTCGACGCCGGTGCTCGTGTTCGTTGTCGTCGGCGGCCTGATTGGCCGGGCATCGCCCGCAACCGGCGGAGACACCACCTTCAGAGAACTGCGAGTATTCGACGATGTGCTGCGCCTGGTGCTGACCAACTACGTCGAGGAGGTCAAGGTCGACAAAGCCATGGAAGGTGCGCTGAAGGGGCTGGCCGAAGGTCTCGATCCCGACAGTGCGTATCTCAACCCGCAGGAGGTCGCGTCGGTCGAGTCTGGAGCGGCGCTTCCGGAGGGAGATATCGGTCTCGAATTGACGCGCCAGTACTACCTTCGCGTCATCGCCGCGCGTGATGGATCTCCGGCAGCAAAGGCTGGTCTGCAGACTGGCGACTACATTCGAGGCATCGATGGAAAGCCGACCCGTGACCTGTCGGTCTTCGAGGGCATGCGGCTGCTTCGCGGCGAACCGGGATCGAAGGTGACGCTCACCGTGATTCGCGGCAATGCGGCCGACCCGCATGAGGTGGCGCTCGTTCGCGAGAAGGCACCGACAACCATTGTGACCAGCAAGTCCTTGACGCCGGAAGTGGGATACGTGCGCGTTGCGAGCTTCCGCGAGGGAGTCGTCGATCAGCTGAAGAAGCAGATCGGCGATCTGTCACGTGCCGGAGCGAAATCGCTGATCATCGACGTCCGCCATACCGCGGAAGGTCCGCTCGACAACGGCGTCGCGGCGGCGCGCCTGTTCGTGAAGTCCGGAACGCTTGCGATGAAGGGCGGCCGCGAACCGGAGAAGGACGCAGACAAGGGCAAAGACACCGACAAAGCGAAAGACAAGAACACAGCGAGCAAGCCAACACCGCGTGAAACGATCAGCGCTCGCCCTGGCGACGGTGCGATCGACCTGCCCATTCAGGTGCTGGTCACGACCGGCACGTCCGGCGCAGCCGAAGTGTTCGCCGCCGCTCTCGACGGAAACAAACGCGCCGACCTGGTCGGCGAGCACACGCTCGGTCGAGCCGCCTTGCAGAAGCTCGTGAAGCTTCCCGAGAATCGCGGCTTGTGGCTCACCTACCTTCGATATCTCACACCTGCCGGTGAATCCATTCAAGGCAAAGGATTGAAGCCGGACGTCGAAGTCGAGGACAGCGACGTGACGGAGTTCGGCGCGCCGGCATCGGACACCGATCCGATTCTCGATGCCGCGAAGGCGCGCGTCGCGAAAAAAGCGGCGTAAGCGCTGCACGAAACGACACGGAATTTCTTGACACCCTCGGATCGCTCGCGTATAACGCGGGCACACCGAAGATCCGCGCCGCGCGCCGACCTTCTCCGATCGCGCGTTCGCGAGGCTTTGTCACCCGGAGGTTTTCATGAACAAGCAGGACCTCATCGCCAAGATCGCGCAGGAGACCGGCATCACCAAATCGAACGCTACTGCCGCGGTCGAGTCCTTTTTCGACGGCATCACCAAGTCGTTGAAGAAGGGGCAGCCCATCACGTTCGTCGGGTTCGGCACCTTCAAGACCGCGCAGCGCAAAGCGCGGATCGCCCGCAACCCGCAGACTGGCGCCGCCATCAAGGTCCCGAAGCGCCGGGTCGTCCGCTTCTCCGCCGGCAAGGCTCTCAAGAGCGCATTGAACTAAGGGGAGAAGGGTTTCCCTTCTCCCTTTTCCCTTTTCCCATTTCTTGTTACACTACCTGTTCGGTAAGGCCAGTGTTTTCAAGACATAGGCGCGTAGCTCAGTTGGTTAGAGCGCCTGCTTGACACGCAGGAGGTCAGCGGTTCGAGTCCGCTCGTGCCTACCAACCTTCGCGCGCCTGTCTGCCGCAGAGCGCGCTACGGCTGGCAAGCCAAGTCGGCTTGCCGACCGAAGCGCGAAGCGCGAAGGTGGGTTTGCAAGCCATCGCGAAGGTTGCCCGCCGTAGCTCGCGACTCCCGCCGAAGCCGTAAGAGGGCGAAGGTGGAAGCGAGCGAAGGTGGGCCACACGCTGCCTCTCCGCACGAATAATGTCCGAGATTTCCGTCACGCTGCCTGACGGCTCCAGCCGTCTCGTGTCCGCAGGTTCTACCCCTGCCGACGTGGCGGCACAGATCTCTCCGCGGCTCGGGAAAGCGGCCGTCGCTGCCGTCGTCAACGACAAGCTGGTGGATTTGTCGTACCCGCTGCACGAGCCGTCATCGGTCCGCATCGTGACGCCGGAGAGCCCGGAGGCGCTGCCGCTCTATCGCCACAGCACCGCCCACCTGATGGCCGCGGCCGTGACGAACCTTTTTCCAGGCGCGCAGTGCGGCATCGGCCCGGCGACCGACGAGGGGTTCTTTTACGACTTCATCGTCGATCGCCCGTTCGTCCCGGAAGATCTCGAGGCGATCGAACGGAAGATGAAGGAGCTGTCGGCGGCCGATCTGCCGTACGAACGGCAGATGTGGCCGCGCGAGGAGGCGAAACGGTTCTTCGCGCAGAAGGGCGAGCCGCTGAAAGTCCAGTTGATCGAGGAGAAGACCGAAGGTCAGTCGGAGGTCTCCTGCTACACGATCAAGGACCGCGACACGTTCGTGGATTTCTGTGTCGGCCCGCATGTGCCATCGACCGGGCGACTCAAGGCGTTCAAGCTCCTGAACACCTCGAATGCCTACTGGAAGGGAGACGCGAAGGGGCAGCCGATGCAGCGCATCTATGGCACGGCGTTCACGACCGACGCCGCGCTGAACACGCACCTGCAACGGATTGAAGAGGCCAAGAAACGAGACCACCGAAAGCTCGGTCGAGAGCTTCGACTGTTCTGGTTTCATCCGTGGGCGCCAGGCGAGCCGTTCTGGCTGCCGAAGGGCACCACGCTGGTGCACCTGCTGGCCAACTACATGCGGAGCATCCTGTTTCCGGCCGGTTATGTCGAAGTGCGCGCGCCGCTCGTCTTCAACAAGGCGTTGTGGGAAACCTCGGGGCACTGGCAGCACTACCGCGAGAACATGTTCCTGATCGAATCGCCGGGCGAGGAGGAGAAATCGGGACTGAAGCCGATGAACTGCCCCGGCCACATGCTGCTGTTCGGGAGCGAGGTGCGCAGCTATCGCGATCTGCCCCTGCGAATCCACGAACAAAGCGTGTTGCACCGCATGGAAGCGTCGGGCGTGCTCAGCGGCTTGACCCGGGTCCGCGAGTTCATCATGGACGACGCGCACATCTTCCTGCGAGAGGACCAGATCGGCGAGGAAGTCGAGCGGCTGCTGCGTCTGGTCGGCCGTGTCTACGACGACTTCGGCCTGACGCCGGAGATGAAGCTGTCGACTCGTCCGGCCGAGTTCCTGGGCGAAGTGGCGACCTGGAACCACGCCGAGGCTGAATTGAAAAAGGCCCTCGAGGCGGTGAAAGTGCCGTTCACGATCAACGAAGGCGACGGCGCCTTTTACGGGCCCAAGATCGATTTCGCCGTCACCGACGCCCTCGGCCGTAAGTGGCAGTGCGCGACGATCCAGCTCGATTACCAGCTGCCGCAGCAGTTCGAGCTGAAGTACATCGGCGCCGACAACGCGGAACATCGGCCGGTCGTCATCCATCGGGCGATCTTCGGCAGCTTCGAGCGATTCATCGCGCTCCTGCTCGAGCATTATGCCGGCGCCTTCCCGATGTGGATTGCGCCAGTACAGGCCATCGTGCTGCCGATCGCGGACCGGCATCTCGATTACGCGAAGTCGGTCGTCTCGGAGCTGACCGCAGCGGGCCTTCGGGTGGAGCTCGACGAACGGCAGGAAAAAATCGGCTTTAAAATCCGTGAGGCTCAGCTGCAGAAGATTCCCTATATGCTGGTGGTTGGCGACAAAGAGGTGGCCAACGGAACCGTCGCGGTACGGAGCCGCACTGGCGGTGATCAGGGAGCCCAGCCGGTCGCGGCCTTTATCGACGCCGCCACGTCGGAAGCACGGCGGAAGAAGGCCGCGTAGCAGATGGTGAATGTCGAATTCTGAGTGCTGATGTCTTTTGACTGCTGACGCGGGTGGTGATGCTGGGTGAAATTCTTTCATTCAGCATTCAACATTCAGCAGTCAGCAATTCTTTTGGAGGTTCTTATCGCTTTCGATCGAAGCCCACGGCGGGATGACCGCGTCAGGGTCAACGAGCGGATCAGGGTCCGTGAAGTCCGGGTGATCGACGACACGGGGCAGCAGCTGGGGATCATGCCGCCGCAGCAGGCGCTGATCATTGCCAAGCAGAAGGGACTCGACCTGGTCGAGATCGCGGCGACCGCGAGCCCGCCCGTCTGCCGCATCATGGACTTCGGACGGTACCAGTACCAGGAACAGAAGCGAGCCCGTCAGGCCAAAAAGCACCAGAAGATCATCGAGGTCAAGGAGATCAAGTTCCGTCCGAAGGTCGACGAGCACGATTATCAGTTCAAGAAGAAGCACATCGAGCGCTTCCTGGCTGACGGCGACAAGGTGAAGGCGACGATCTTCTTCCGCGGCCGAGAGATGGCGCACCCCGAAATCGGGCGGCGCATTCTCGAGCGCCTGATTGAAGACCTGACCGACGTGGCGATCGCGGAGACGTCGCCGCGGCAGGAAGGCAACCAGATGCACACCATCCTGTCGCAGCGGGTTGGGAAGAAACCGGTGACGCGCAAGGAAGCGGAACCGACAGAGTCGTAACGATAGCGAGTGTTCCGGTTCCCAGTTGCCGGTTACCAGTGTTCGCACTGGAGGCTCATGACTGGAAACTGGAAACTGGAAACCGGAGACTGGAAACTGACACCATGCCCAAGCTAAAGACCCACCGCGGGGCCGCCAAGCGGTTCAAGAAGACCGCCACCGGAAAATTCCTCCGCAGTAAGGCGTTCAAGCGCCACATCCTGACGAGCAAGACACGGAGCCGCAAACGCGCGCTGCGGGGCACGAGCGTTGCGGCGAAGGCGGACACGGCAAAACTCAGAACGATGTTGCCGGACTAATAGCTTCCAGCTTCCAGTTCCCAGCTTCCGGCTTCCAGCAGGAGCCGGGAAGGCAATGTTCGCAGCTGGAACCTGGAACCCTGAGGTGGAAGCTGGAAACTGGAAGCTGGAAACTGGAAGCTGACAAACGATAGGGAAAGAAAATGCCGAGAGTAAAACGAGGAAACGTCCGCCGCGCGAAACGGAAGAAGCTGCTTTCGCGTGCGAAGGGCTTTTATCAGACCAAAAGCAAGCTGTATCGATCGGCCAAGGAATCTGTCGATACGGCGCTCAAGTACGCCTACGTTGGCCGTCGCAACAAGAAACGCGATTTCCGCCGTCTCTGGGTGATGCGGATCAACGCGGCGGCGCGTGAAAACGGGCTGACCTACGGTCAGCTGATCGCGGGCCTCAAGGCAGCGGGCAATTCCATCGATCGGAAGACGCTCGCCGACCTTGCGGTCACATCGCCGGCCGCATTCGCCCGGCTGGCCAAGACTGCCAGCGACGCGAAACCGAAAGTCGCGCGCCGCGCGACGGCCTAGTCTCGAGGCTCGAGCCGACAGAACCGCCGGCCGGGGCTCAGGTTCATCTCTTGAGCTGTGAGCCCACGGCCGCGTAAGCTTTGAGCCTGAACCCTCCGACCGATGTCCGATTCCCAGATTGAGGCGCTGCGCGCCGAGTTCGAGCGCGATCTTGCCGGCGCGACAACGGTCGCGGCCCTTCGCGGCGTCCGCGATCGCTACCTGTCGCGGAAAGGTGGACTGGTTTCGGGACTGCTGAAGGCGCTCGGCTCAGCGCCGCCGGACGCACGGCCGCGGCTCGGCAAACTCGCCAACGATCTCCGTCAGCAGATCGAGACGCAACTCGAGGAGCGGATGGCCACCGCCACCGCCAGCCGTCCCCCGGTAGGGGCGGTCGATCTCACCCTTCCCGGCCGCCAGCCCGCCCTCGGTCATCGCCATCCGCTCACGCTGTTGCGCGAACGGGTCGAGTCGATCTTCAGCCGCATGGGCTTTCTGATCATTGAAGGGCCGGAGCTCGAGGACGACTACCACAACTTCGAAGCGCTCAACATGCCGCCGGATCATCCGGCGCGCGACATGCAGGACACCCTCTATCTCTCGGCACCCGTCCGTTCGGTTGTTGGTGCACCAGCCACGCTCCTTCGCACGCACACGTCTGGAATGCAGATCCGTTACATGGAGCAACACCCGCCGCCGGTCCGGCTGATCGCCCCCGGACGCGTCTATCGCCGCGACAACCTCGATCTCACGCACACGCCGATGTTCACCCAGGTCGAAGGGCTGGTGGTCGGTGAAGGGATCTCGCTGGCCGATTTGAAGGGCACGCTGTTCGTGTTTCTGCGCGAGCTGTTCGGCGCCGAGCGCAAGCTTCGATTCCGACCGAGCTTCTTCCCCTACACGGAGCCCAGTGCTGAAGTCGATATCAGCTGTATGGCGTGCGCCGGGGCTGGATGTGGAATGTGCAAGCGGACCGGCTGGATTGAAATCCTCGGCAGCGGCATGGTGCACCCTGCCGTGTTCGAAGCGGTCGGCTACGATCCGGATCGGTATACCGGTTTCGCCTTCGGCATGGGTATCGAGCGATCTGCACTGCTGAAGTGGGGCGTTGAAGACATCCGTCTGTTTTACGAGAACGACCTGCGTTTCCTGGAGCAGTTTCCGCTGTGAGGCTCGTCTACAACTGGCTCCGCGATCTGATCGACGTGCCGGGTGACGTGGATGATGTCGCACGCGAGATCAGCCTGCGCGGATTCGAGCTGGCGGCGGTTGAACACGGCCGCGAGCCAGTGATCGATTTCGAGATCACGGCGAACCGGCCAGACTGCCTCAACCACCTCGGCCTGGCCCGGGAAGCGTCGGCGATCTGGGGGTTGCCGATTAAGTCGGCATCGGTGTTACGGGATCCTGGATCCGCGATCCCACCGTCTCTGGAGGTCCTCATCGAATCCCCCGACCTCTGTCCCCGATATTGCGCGCAGCTCTTCACGGTCACGATCGGCCCCTCACCCGATTGGCTGCGCAGCCGGCTCGAAGCCGCCGGCGTCCGGCCGATCAACAACATCGTCGACGTGACCAATTACGTCATGCTCGAAATTGGCCAGCCGTTGCACGCCTTCGATCTCGACCAGATCGCGTCGCACCGGATCATCGTCAGACGGGCGCGAGACAAGGAACCGTTCCGCACGCTCGACAATGTCGACCGCATGCTCGATCACGACATGCTTGTGATCGCCGATGCCGATCGCGCCGTCGCGATTGGCGGCGTGATGGGAGGACTGAACTCCGAGGTGTCCCAGGCAACCAGGACCATCGCGCTGGAGAGTGCCTACTTCGAACCAACCTCCGTGCGGCGCACGAGCAAACGGCTCGGCTTGAAGACGGAGGCGTCCGCGCGGTTCGAGCGCGGTGGCGATATCAACAACCCACCGGTGGGGATTGCCCGCGCTGCCGCCTTGTTCGCGCAGCTCGGCGCAGGAGCGCCCGCCGGCCCGCTCATCGATCGATACCCATCGCCGCAGACGCCCCGGGAGCTCCAGCTTCGCTCGTCGCGCATCGCGCGGCTCCTGGGCCAGCCCGTGCCACCCGACGACGTGGTCAGATTCCTCGAGCCTTTGGGTTTTCGACTCTCACGCAAGGACGGAGACGACGCCGCGTGGCTGGTGACGGTGCCGACGTTTCGCGTCGACGTGGCGCGCGAAGAAGATCTGATTGAAGAAGTCGGACGCCACTACGGGTTCGATCGGCTGCCGGTTCGGTTTCCGCCGCTGGTTGCGGCCCAGGCGCCACCCGATCCGGTCATCGCCCGCGATCGACTGATCCGGCAGGCGCTCACTTCGGCAGGGTTCTCGGAAGCGATGACGTTTGCCTTCATCGAGCGCCAGGCGGCGTTGCCCTTCTGCGAACCCGGCATCGAGCCGACGCCTATCCGCAATCCTCTGTCGGAGAAATTCGCGGTGCTTCGGCCGTCCCTGCTGCCCGGCCTGATCGACGCTTGTGCGCACAATCGCCGCCGCGGAAGGAAAGACATTCAACTCTTCGAACTGGGCAGCCGGTTTACAGCGCGGGGTGAAGGGCGCTCGGTCGCGTTCGCGTGGATGGGGGCGGCCATTCCAGCTCATTGGTCCGCATCGGTTCGGACCGTCGATTTCTTCGATGCCAAGGGCACGATCGATCTCGTTGGTCGCGCGTTCGGCATCAACGCGATCGACGTGGCCGCCTCAAACCTCGATTATCTCGTTCGAGGGCGCGCGGCAGAAGTCAGGTCCGGGGCGATCTCGCTCGGTGTGTTCGGCCAACTCACGCCCGCAATCGGCGAAGCGCGCGGCCTCGTTGCCGGCGAAGAGGTTTACGTCGCCGAGATCGATACGGACGCGCTCGGCCGCCTCGCTGCGGGAGACGACCTGACAACCCAGTCGCTCCCGCGCTATCCCTCCATCGTCCGCGACATCTCGATCGTCGTCGATGAAATCTTGCCTGCGGCGACGGTTCGTGGCACTATCCGAGCGGCGGCCCCCGCCACCCTCGTTTCGATTTCTGAATTCGATCGATATCAGGGCAAGGGCGTCCCCGACGGCCGCATCAGCTTGTCGCTGCGGCTGACGTTTCGCGACCCTGAGCGCACGCTCACCGACGACGAGGTGCAGGCGGCGACCGAACGGATTGTGGATGCGCTCCGCGCCACACATGGGGCGGAGCAGCGATAGAGTTCGTTGCGGCGGAACTGAGATTGACTCGTTTTTCGTTTTTGGTTCTAGGTTCTCGGTTTTAGTTTCCAGTTCTTGGTTTCGGGTTCGCGGGTGCACGATGCCGGCGCAGTCCGCTGAGCAATACGCAAACCAAGAACCCAAAACCCAAACCCAAAACCGAAAACTGAAACCAAGAACCCAAAACCAAGAACTGTTCTGATTCAGGAGTTTTCTCGTGGCAAAAGTTGCAGTACGCGGCGTTGATCTCGAACCCATCGACCGATTGGAAGAAAAGGTAAAGCTGCTCGTCGGCGTGATCGATCGGCTTCGCGCCGATCAGGTGAGGGCCGCGGATGAAAACACGCGCCTGACCCGCGAGCTCGACGGCATGCGGGCACGACTGGCGGAGGCGGAGGGCTCGACGAGCGAGCTGGCCGCGCTTCGCGAAGAGCGGGCGCTGATCCGATCGCGCGTGGGCGAGATGTTGACGCAGATCGAAAGCCTTCATCTGTAAACCCAAAACATGGAGAGCGGGTCGCGTGTGGTGACCGTCGAGATCCACGGGCAGCAGTACCCGATCCGGAGCGGGCTCGATCCCGCCTACGTTGCCGAGCTGGCGAAGTACGTCGACGAAAAGATGCAGCTCGCGCTTCGGGAGTCGCCGGCCGGCGATACGTTGAAGCTGGCGGTTCTTGCCGCGCTGAACATCGCCGACGAGTACTTCCGGCTGCTGGACGACGAGCGGCGGCAGAACGATCAAGTGGCAACCCGGGCCGCTGCGCTCGAGCGCGTGCTGGACCTCGCGCTCGGCCTGGATGGCGGGCGCGCGCACCTGGCGGCTCGCTGAGCGCTTCGCGCAATGCTCCAGGCGCTTCGCTCAATGCTGAATGTTCAATGATCAACGCGGAGCATGCGGCATTTTTGAGCACTCAACATTGAGCATTGAACATTGAACATTACGCATTGAAATGCGGTAAGATCCTTCCCGGAGTTTGAGTTCCCTGCTTTGCGCGTGATGGTTTCGGAGGCTCGTTTGAGCCAACGTTTCACCATAAGAGAATCGCGACGCGGCGTGGTGTGCATGCCTCTGTAAGAGGAAGCCTGAAACGCGGCTTGTGCAGCGGTTCCACCTGCTTTGAGCAGGTTCATCCGACCTCCCCACACGGCAAAGCGGGGCCTTTCCTTCTCTTCTCCACCTGAACGTTCACGAGCTGACCTCCGGGCCGCGGGCTCGGTGATGGGGACCTTTGCATGGCACCACCGGGTCTGGCGGCGTTGGCCACGCTGCTCGTGAGTGTGATCGCGAGCGGCGCACTCTTCTGGACAGCAGCCTCGAAGCGGCGCGCCGTCGACGACGCCACGAGAACCGCACGCACCGAAGCGGATCGCACCCTCAAGCAAGCCGAGCGCGACGCGGAAACCCTTCGCAAGGAGGCGGCGCTCGAAGCCCGCGAGAAGGCGCACGAGCTGGCCGCGGAAGCCGAGAAGCAGGCGCGCGAGCGGCGTCAGGAGATCATCGGCCTCGAACAGGGACTGGCCGACAAGACGCGAGCGCTCGCCGATCGGCTGGCGGCGACCGATCGAGTCGAACAGGACCTGCGCGCACGCGAGAAAGCGCTCGCCGCACACGAGCAGCGGGCGGCGGCGGCGGCCACCAAGGCGGAGCAGCTCGTGCTCGACCGGCAGCGGGAGCTGCAGCGGGTCGCCGGGTTGAGCGCCGACGAGGCGCGGGAGCTGCTGCTCAAGCAGATCGAGGGAGACGCGCGCCGCGACGCGGCAAATCTCGTCAAACGGCTGGAGACGGAGGCGCGGGAAAACGCCGCCGCCCGGGCGCAGCAGATTATTACCGACGCGATTCAGCGAAGTGCCGCCGAGCATGCGATCGAAACTACCGTCTCGGTGGTCGATCTGCCGAGCGACGATCTCAAAGGCCGCATCATCGGCCGTGAAGGGCGCAACATCCGCGCGCTCGAGCAGGCCACCGGTGGCGAGCTCATCGTCGACGACACCCCCGGCGCGATCATCCTCTCCAGCTTCGATCCATTCCGCCGCGAGGTCGCC